>NZ_CP058214.1:316428-632857 GCF_015482775.1 Kaustia mangrovi
GTCGCGACCGCGCCGCCGACCGTTCCGTCGGCATCGCCCATGCGCACCATCATGGCGGCGAAGCCGAGAGGATCCGTAACCGCCGCATGCGCGGCCTCCCAGTCGACGCCCCTGTGCCGGCGCAGGCCGAGATAGACTTCCGCATAGCCCTCCGCAAGGGCGGAGGCGGTAGGATCGATCAGGGAAAACAGATCGGGATCGATCCCGAGCGTCGCGCAGGTCTCGGCAATGACGCGGGGCCTGCCGAGCAGGATGGGCCGGGCGATGCCGTCGCGCGCGGCCCGGGCGGCGGCCTCGACGATGCGGTCGTCCTCGCCCTCCGCCAGCACGATCCGCTGCGGCGACCGCCGGGCCGCGCAGACGATGTCCTCCAAGGCTTTCATGTGCCGTTTCCTCCCAAGAGTCGGCCGCGATAGCGGCGGCGGGCCCCGATTGGTCTGTTCTGGGGGCCCGCCGCCCGCGCGGGTCAGGCGCCCTTCTGCGGGCGCATGTCGTCGCGGGAGATGCCGGCGACCGGCACCGGCTTCTTCATGGCGTCGCGGCGGAACGGTTCGCCGAGCTCCTGGTTGAGGACGGCTTCGATGAAGGTGGTCTTGCCGGTCTTCATCTGGTCCTCGATGGCCTTGCCGAGCGCGGCGGTGAGTTCGTCCATGGTGGTGACCTGGACGCCCTGGACCCCGCAGGCCTCCGCGATCCTGGCGTATTGCACATCGAGATCGAGCTCGGTGCCGACGAAGTTGTCGTCGTACCAGAGCGTCGTGTTGCGCTTCTCAGCGCCCCACTGGTAGTTGCGGAAGATCACCATGGTGATGGGCGGCCATTCCTTGCGTCCGATAGCCGTCATCTCGTTCATGGAGATGCCGAAGGCGCCGTCGCCGGCAAAGCCGACCACCGGCACGTCGGGGCGGGCGATCTTCGCGCCCGTGATCGCCGGAAATCCGTAGCCGCAGGGGCCGAAGAGGCCCGGCGCGAGATATTTGCGGGTCTCCTCGAAGGTCGGATAGGCGTTGCCGATGGCGCAGTTGTTGCCGATGTCGGAGGAGATGATCGCCTCCTTCGGCAGGGCGGCCTGGATCGCGCGCCACGCCATGCGCGGCGACATGTGCTTCGGCTGACGCTTGCGCGCGCGCTCGTTCCATGTGGTGCCCGGATCGTCCTCCTCGTGGTCCATGGAGGAGAGCTCCTGCAGCCAGGCGGACTTGGTGCGGTGGATGAACGCCTCGCGGTCGCTGCGGCCCGCCTCGCCGGCGTCGGGGGCGAGCCCCGCCAGGATCTGCTCGGCGACCTGGCCCGCGTCGCCCTGGATGCCGACGGTCACTTTCTTGGTCAGGCCGATGCGGTCGGCATTCATGTCGACCTGGATCAGCCGGGCATTCTCCGGCCAGTAGTCGATCCCGTAGCAGGGCAGGGTGGAGAACGGGTTGAGGCGGGTGCCGAGCGCCAGCACCACATCGGCCTTGGCGATGAGCTGCATGGCGGCCTTGGAGCCGTTATAGCCGAGCGGCCCGCACGATAGCGGATGCGAACCCGGGAAGGCGTCGTTGTGCTGGTAGCCGCAGCAGACCGGTGCCGTCAGCCGTTCGGCCAGAGCCCTTGAGGCCTCGACCGCGTTGCCGAGCACGACGCCCGCGCCATTGAGGATGACGGGGAACTTCGCCTCCGAGAGCAGCCTTGCCGCCTCCGCAATGGCCTCGCGGCCGCCGGAGGGGCGCTCGAAGCCCACGATCTGCGGCAGCTCGATATCGACGACCTGCGTCCAGAAATCGCGCGGCACGTTGATCTGCGCGGGCGCGCTGGCGCGCCATGCCTTGCCGATCACGCGGTTCAGCACCTCCGCGATGCGCGAGGGGTCGCGCACCTCCTCCTGATAGCAGACCATGTCCTCAAACGCCGCCATCTGCTCGATTTCCTGGAAACCGCCCTGGCCGATGGTCTTGTTGGCCGCCTGCGGCGTGACCAGGAGCAGCGGGGTGTGGTTCCAGTAGGCCGTCTTGATGGGCGTGACGAAATTGGTGATGCCGGGGCCGTTCTGGGCGATGCACATGGACATCTTGCCCGACACGCGGGTGAAGCCGTCCGCCATCATGCCGGCATTGCCCTCGTGCGCGCAGTCCCAGAAGGTGATGCCCGCGGCCGGGAACAGGTCCGACACCGGCATCATGGCGGAGCCGATAATGCCGAAGGCGTGCTCGATGCCGTGCATCTGCAGGACCTTCACGAATGCTTCTTCGGTCGTCATTTTCATGGGGCGCGGTTCCTCCCTTGCCTTTCCGGAACGGTGAGTGTGACGTGTCTCAGCTTCGGCGATCTTCCAGGATCATGTCACTGGCCTTTTCGCCGATCATGATGGCGGGCGCGTTGGTGTTGCCGGACACGATCTCCGGCATGATCGAGCAGTCGGCGACGCGCAGCCCCGCGATCCCGTGGACCCTGAGGCGGGGATCGACCACGGCCATGGGGTCGCGCCCCATCTTGCAGGTGCCCGTCGGGTGATAGATCGTGGTGGCGGTGTCGCGCACCCACTCGAGGAGGTCGGCGTCGCTGCGCGCGGTCTCGCCCGGCGCGAACTCGCCGGCGATCCTGGCCGCCAGCGGCGCGTGACCGGCAATGCGGCGGGCGATCTTCACGCCCTCCACAATGGTCTGCCGGTCGAGGTCGGTCGCCAGATAGTTCGGATGGATCGCGGGATAGGCGAGGGGGTCGTCGCCGTCGAGCCTGACCTCGCCGCGGCTTTCCGGGCGAAGCTGGCAGACCGACATGGTGAAGGCGGAAAAGGGGTGGACCCCGTCGCCCGGACTGTCGGCCGACCAGGGCTGGATGTGGAACTGGATGTCCGGCGTCTCGAGCCCGGCCCGCGTCTTCAGGAAGCCGGTCGCCAGGCTGGCCGCCATGGTCATGGGGCCGGAGCGGAACAGGATGTAGCGCAACCCGATGCGCAGCTTGTTGGCCAGGCTGCGCACCTCGTCGTTCAGCGTCGGCTCGTTGCAGGTATAGACGAGGCGGGCCTGGAGATGGTCCTGCAGGTTCTTGCCGACGCCCGGCAGGTCGGCCGCAACGTCGATGCCGTGCTGGCGGAGCGCGTCGGCCTCGCCGATGCCGGAGCGCATGAGGAGATGGGGCGAGCCGATGGCGCCGGAGGACACGATCACCTCGCCCAGCGCGCGCACCGTGCGCTCGCGCCCGTCGCGGCCGAGATAGGCCACCCCCGTCGCCCGGCGGCCGTCGAGGACGAGCCGGGTCGTGTGGGCATGGGTGAGGATCGTGAGATTGGCGCGGTTGCGCACGGGCCTCAGATAGGCGACGGCGGCCGAGCAGCGCCGGCCGTTGCGCGCGGTGAGCTGGAAATAGCCCACGCCCTCCTGCGAGGCGCCGTTATAGTCCTCGTTGCGCGGGTAGCCGGCGTTCTGCGCCGCCTCGATCCAGGCATCGCAGATCGGCCGCTTCAGGCGCATGTCGGTGACGGCCAGCGGCCCGCCCGTGCCGTGATAGTCGTCGGCCCCGCGCTCCTGGTCCTCCGCGCGCTTGAAGAGCGGCAGGACGTCGGAGAACGCCCAGCCCTCGTTGCCCATCTGGCGCCAGCGGTCGTAGTCGGCCTGCTGGCCGCGCACATAGAGCAGCCCGTTGAGGGAGGAGGAGCCGCCGAGCACCTTGCCGCGCGGCCAGTCGATCCGGCGCCCGTTCAGCCCCGCGTCGGGCTCTGTCCTGTAGCACCAGTCGACCTTGGGATTGTGCATCGTCTTGAAGTAGCCGACGGGCACGTGGATCCAGGGGTTCGTGTCCGCTCCGCCCGCTTCCAGAAGCACTACGCGAACCGAGGGGTCCGCGCTCAGCCTGTTGGCCAGAACGCAGCCCGCCGAACCGGCGCCGACGATCACATAGTCAGCTTCCAGATCACTCATCCCAGACGTTGGCCTCCCGTGGCACGGCGTTTTTGCGCCTTGAATTCTTCGGCGAAACTATAGTATGAATTTTTGAGACTACAAGTCTCATTTTATAAAACATATGGGAGGAAACCGTGAAGATCACAGACAAGCTGGGACACCTGTCCCGACGCGACCTGTTCAGGCTGACCGGGCAGTTCGGCGTCACCTCGACATTGCTTGC
Source organism: Kaustia mangrovi (assembly GCF_015482775.1). Classification (GTDB taxonomy): domain Bacteria; phylum Pseudomonadota; class Alphaproteobacteria; order Rhizobiales; family Im1; genus Kaustia; species Kaustia mangrovi. The sequence continues at coordinate 320,533 of NZ_CP058214.1, forward strand.
CGCCGGCAGCTTCGCCGGTGCCATGAGCTTCGATTCGCTCGCCCGGGCCGCGGAAACGACCTACGACAAGCGCTTCGCCAAGAAGGCCAGGTACACGCTCAAATTCGGCGCCTCCGGCTTCAATGCGCGCAACCTGCTGATCGAGCGGGCGGGGTGCCTCGAGTTCGCGCGCGATCTGGAGGAACGCACCGATGGCGAGATCCGCATCGAGTTCATCGGCGACAACCAGATCTGCGGCCAGCTGTCCTGCGTGGAGAAGACCCAGCTTGGCATCGTCGACATCTATGCCGCCTCCACCCAGAACTCCGCCGGCGGCGCGCCCTATCTGAACGTTCTCGACTATGCCTACATGTTCCCGGGGCGGGCATCGCAATATCACTTCCTCTACAGCCCGGTGAGCCAGAAGGTGCTGCGCGACCCGCTGGAGAAGCGCCACGGGCTGAAGTTCCTGTTCTCCCATTGCGAGCTGCGCGGCATCCAGCTCGGTCTCGGCTGGCAGGACAAGCCGACGGTCACCAAGCTGGAGCAGCTCTTCGGCACGAAGAACCGCGTGACCGGCACCCAGCTCGGCCGCATCGCCATGCAGCTCCTGAACCTCAACCCCGTGCCCATCGCCTGGGAGGAGACGCTCGACGGCCTCAAGCAGGGGCTGATCGACGGCGCGGAAACCTGGGCTTCCGCGGTGGCCTACGCCAACATGTCGCCGGTCGTGTCCCAGTCGGTCGATCTGCGCTTCTTCTGCGGCACCGAGCACACCTCCATGTCGGCCAAGGTGTTCGACAGCCTCGATGAGCATCTCCAGGACGCGGTGATGGAATCGGCCTATCTGGCGCAGGTGCAGGTGCAGGCGGCGAACGAGGCGGCGCTTGTGAAGACGGTCGGCTTCTCCGACCCGCAACTGCCGGGCACGCTGTTCGAGGAATACAATGTCCGCCCCGCCTTCCTCTCCGACGAGGAGATCAGGACGGCAGAGGAGATGTGCTCGCCGCAATACAATCCGGAGCCCTGGGCGGCCTGGCGCGAGCGCCTCGACAAGTGGGCCGGCGGCATCGACACCTACAAGACGATCTCGGAGGTGGCGCGCGAGGTGCCCGCCGACATGCGTCCGGAGAATGTCGAGCCCCGCCGCTGGTGGCGGTCGGCCTGACCGGTCCCGTCCGACAGGCGGGCGGCCTCCACCCGGAGAGGGAAGGGGCCGCCCGCCTGTCCTCCTGACAGCACGAACGGCGAACGGGCTGGAGGCTCATCGATATGCCGCTCTCTCAACTCTTTGCGGAAGCCGGCGACATCGTCGGCGCGTTCCTGTCGGACGATGCCTGGGCGATCAGCGAGGCCATGGGGGCCGACGGCGTCTGGCTTCTGGGCCTCGCGGTCACGCTGGTCGGCGGCGCGCTCGTTCTCGCCCTCTACCGGCTGGTGCCGTTCATCGACCGGCACCTGGAGCGCACCGTGATGGTGTGGAGCTATCTCGTCATCGCGGGCATCATCTTCGTGGAGGTCTTCCGGCGCTTCGTGCTGTCGGAGCAGGCGGCGTGGTCCACGACGCTGCCGCCCTATCTGTTCCTCATCATGACGTGGTTCGGCTGCGCCTATAATGTGCGGCTCAGGACGCATCTCGCCTTCGCTGAGATCCGCATGAGCCTGCCGCGCGGCGGCCAGCTCTTCTGCTCGCTCCTCGACGCGGCGCTCTGGCTCGGCCTGTGCTGGGTGGTGATCGTGACCTCCGGGCGGGTCGCGGCCAACTCCGCGGCCAACTTCCAGATCCTGCTCGGCACCGACAATGTGCTCCAGTGGTGGCTGCTCTCGTCCGTTCCGGTCGCCTTCCTGCTCATGGCGGCGCGTGTTCTGGAGAACCTTCTCGACGATATCGCGCGCTACCGCGCCGGCGTCGCGGTTCTCAAGCCCGCAATGATCGGCGGCGAATAGGAGGCGGCGATGACCGACGCGACCTGGATCACCCTCATCTCGCTCGGTGTGACGGGCCTGTTCATGCTCGGCGTGCCCGTCTTCCTGGTGATCGCCTACTGGGTGATCGGCTGCAGCTTCGTGCTGGGCATGACGCTCGACAATATCGGGGCGGCGCTCTCCGACGTCTTCACCGACGGCTTCGCGCTGCTCGCCATGCCACTCTTCATCCTCACCGGCGACCTCATCAACCGGTCTGGCATTGCGCGGCGGCTGTCGGACTTCGCCTATTCCTGCCTCGGCTGGCTGCGCGGCGGGCTCGGCATGGCGAGCATCGGGGCCTGCGGCCTGTTCGCGGCGATCTCTGGCTCGAACTCCGCGACGACGGCGACCATCGGCGCCATGCTGCATCCGGAAATGGTGAAGGGCGGCTACGATCCGCGCTTCTCCGCGGCGACCGCGGCGGCGGGCGGCACGGTCGGGATCATCGTGCCGCCCTCGATCATCTTCATCGTCTACGGCTACATGATGAACCTGCCGATCTCCGACCTGTTCGTGGCCGGCATCGTCCCCGGAGCGATGATGGTCGCGGCCATGCAGGCCGTCTGCTGGGCGGTGTGCCGCCGCAATGGCTGGGGCCATCTGATCGCGCTTCAGCCCGCGCGGGTCCTCAAGACGGCGCTCGGCGCCTGGCTCGGCTTCTTCGCCATCGGCCTCGTCCTGTGGGGCATCTATACGGGCAAGTTCTCGCCCACCGAGGCGGCCGGCGTGACGGTCGGCTTCTGCCTCATTATCGGGCTCGTCTGCGCACCGCTCCACCGGTTCATGGGCGCGCCGGGCCATGATCGCCCGGTGACGGAGAAGCGCGTCCGCGACATGCTGACCGTGGAGGGGTTCGGCGCCCTGGAAATCCCGTCGATCACCATGCGCTCAGCCCAGATCACCGGCATTCTCGCCCCACTGATCGCGGTCTCCGTGGTGATGCAGCAGATCCTCTCCCTGCTCGGCGCGCAGGAGGTCATCGGCAATTTCGTGACCGGAATGGGCGGCTATCACGCCGTGCTGTTCACCGCGATGGCCATCGTCTTCGTCGCCGGCATGATCCTGGAAAGCCTGCCCGTGACCATCGTGCTCGCGCCGATCCTCGCCCCCATTGCCCAGTCGGTGGGCGTGGACCCGATCCACTTCGCGGTGATCTTCCTCGTCGGCGCGTCGATCGGCTTCATCACGCCGCCCTACGGACTCAATCTCTATGTGGCGAGCAGCGTCACCGGCATTGCCTATTTCCACCTCCTGAAATATGCAACGCTCTATCTGGTTGCCCTGCTGGCCGTCTGGATCGCGGTGGCGCTGACGCCGGAGCTCGCGAGCATGCTCCTGCCGGTCCGGTAGGGGAGAGGATGGAGGAGCTGGACCATTGACCGCTGCCGAGACGACGGAAGACAGGACGGGCACCATTCCGACGAATCTGCGTCTCCTGCTCGTGCTGGAGGAGGTGGCGAAGGCCGGCATTCCCGTCACGCCGACGGATGTGAACGCCGAGATCGGCCTGCCCAAGGCGACCATCCACCGGCTCTTCGCCACGCTGGAGGCGGAGGGCTTCCTGCAACGCGAGATGGACGGGCGCTCCTATACCATTGCGGAGCGGCTGAAGAGGATGAGCGCCAATGTGCTCTCTTCCGCCCATATCCGCACCGCGCGCTATGCGGTGCTGAACGCGCTGGCCGAGGAGATCGGCGAGACCTGCAACATCTCCATCCCCGACAGCGACGCCATGATCTATCTGGAACGCGTGGAGACCAAGTGGCCCCTGCGCATCCAGCTCCCGGTCGGCACGCAGGTGCCGTTCTACTGCACCGCGAGCGGCAAGATGTACCTGTCGACGCTCTCCGACGTGGAGCTCGATTGCTATCTCGACGCCGCGCATCTGGAAGCCCGCACGCGCCGCACGATCACGGACCGGGCGAAGCTGCGCAAGGCGCTCCAGGACACCCGCAAGCGCGGCTATTCGCAGGACGACGAGGAATTCATGGAGGGCATGATCGCGCTGGCGGTCCCGGTCAGCGACGATCGGAGCCGGCTTCTGGCGACCCTGTCGTTCCACGCCCCGACCCAGCGCCTCACGCTCAAGGGCGCGCTCGCCCATCTCGGCCCGCTGCGCGCAGCGGCCGACAAGCTCTCCAGGCTCGCCGCCTGATCCGGCGAGGCGAGCCGTCAGGCCGGTTCCGGTTCCCCGACGACAGCGGCAGACTCCGCAACATCGGCGCGTGCGGCGGCGAGAAGCTCGTCGTCGAACGGACGAGGTGGCCTGCCGGCAATGTCCTGCTCCAGAAGCTCAAGCAGGACGGCGGGAGGAACCCTCTCCGGATCGAGCAACCTTCCGGTCTTGATGGTGGGTCTGAGCACAACAGCCCCGATGTCTTGCGCCTGCAGGGCGTGGGCCAGGTTGCGGTGCCCGTAATAATTCGTCGGCCCGGCATAGGGCCCAGTCCCCTGTGCCGTCTGGCTAAAGGCCGTCGAATAGACCTCCATTGTCAGCGGCGAGCCGGCAGCGAACTGGTCGCCGATCATCAGGCCGCCGATCGGATGCACGAAGAATGGGCGGTCGGCGACCACGAGCCGCTTGGCGTGACTGTCCCTACAGACGGATTGCCAGTCGACCTTGGCCCCTCGGCGATCTCGAGATCCGGCCTGATCCGGATCACGAGGTCGTAGTCCACGCCGGTGTCGTGCGCCATTTCCCAAGCCTTCTCGATCTTATAGTACATCTTCTTCGAATTGGAGAAGCTAGAGAACGGTTCCATGCTGTCGTCCTCGAGCCGGACGTGGGGGGTGTCATAGATATCCATGATGTCGCGCTCGCTCACGCGGCCCATCCGGTCGAAACTCCCGAGCAGGACGGGAAAGCCTTTGCCCACACGTTGGGGTCCGTATTCCTGGCAGACCTTCATGTAGGTCTTCAGGAAGCGCCCACCGAAAACCCTGTTCGCGTGCATGATATTGGGGCGCTTGCGACCGATCTCGTACCACGAATGCACGAAGTAGTGGGCCTCGTGGCGCTCCAGGCCGAGATGCCGCCATGTTCGCAGAGCCTCGACATAGCCGCGAAGCTGGCCTGAGACGCATATGGCGATCTTCAGTCTCGAGGGCACCTGCAGAATGGCCGGCGCGACGGGGCTGGCCTGGCGCTGGTCGGAACGGCGCAATGCCCGGAAGAGGTCGAACCTGCATGCGGAGAGGAGGATCTCCAGGGCCTGCCTCTGCGCGGGGCCTAGCTCGTCACGCCGTGCGTAGTCCTCCAGGAGTGCCGCCGCATAACCCTCAAGGCTGTTCCTGTTGAGAGTATGCCAGGGCAGAACCGAGAAGATGTGCCTGAGCGTCGCAAAATCGAACTGGCGAACAAGCCGATGGGTTTCCGCAATTGCCAGCCGATAGTCGAGCAGACCGAGTCCGAGTCCCACCCTGTAGACTTCTTCTGATGGGATTCTGCGATGGTATCCGGCCGCGCGCCATACGCGTTCTATCTGCTTGCGAACCGGTTCCGGCTCGGAACCAGTCTGAAACACCATCTTCTGAACCTGGACGGCGAGGGCCGGCATCTCGGCCTCCGCATAGCTGGCGATGGGCTGGTGGAAGAGATGAAGGAGCAACCGCTCGATCGCGGCCTGTCGGGACAGGTCCTCGTCGGCCACCAGCGCGGCGAGATCCGCCGCCTTCACGTAGACATGCTTGAGCCCGTCACCACCGCTGTCGATGTAGTCGCATAGCAGTTCGGCCGCATCGGTCAGCCGTCCGGCGCGCATCAACGCATCCGCACCGCGCAGATAACCGGGCAGATGCCGGGGAAAACGTTTGCGCAACTCCGCCCAGCCATGCGCGGCTGCCGTCCAATCTCCCCGGCGCATGGCGAACTCGGCGGTCTTCATGCGGAAATCCAGGTTGTCGGGAAAACGCATCACCGCGTCGTCAAGGACCTGCGCGGCCTTGTCTGGCTTTTCGCGGGTCATGAGCATCTCGACCCAGCCATCGTATCCGGCCGGGTTGTCGGGTGCCATCGCCAGCACTCTCGCCCATGCCGAGGAGGCCGCGTCGAAATCGCCGCGCTGGGTGGCAATTCGCGCCTCCGCGATCCGAAATGTCACATCGGCGGGAAAGCGCCCGATCGCCTCGGCATTCAGCGTTTGAGCGCGGTCGAGATCGCCCAGGCGCAAGAGGGCGTTCACCGCCCCGCTGTAGCCGACAGGCTTTTCCGGGGCGATCCTGCAGAGGCGCGTCCACCGCGCAAGGGCCTGAGGCCACTCGCCGCGCTGGCAGGAGAGGCCTGCGCCTATGACAAGGGCGGCAGCATCCTTGGGAAACCGACGCAGCGCACGGGTGATCGCGACCTCACCACCATCCAGATCGCCATAGTTGATCAGCGCCTTGGCACCGAGGATATAGGGCATCGGACTACCGGGAAGCCGTTGCCTCAACTCTTCCCACAACGCGAACGCGCCGAGCCAATCGCCGGCGCGCATCTTCTCCTCGGCCTCGTTGCGGCGGCTCCTGATACTCTCGGTCATTCAGTCTTCGCCCTCCCTCGGCAGATTCGAGCACAGATTGGGGGTCTCATTCCCGTCTGGGCGAAGTACAATTTAAAGGTATAATAGATCGTATTGCAATCAATAGGGGTTTTGAATCACTCCTCGCGGGCAGGATCCGATACCCATGGATGCCGATGACCGTGCTTGCCGGCGCAAGGGCGGACTGGCATTGTGGCGGCCTCAATGGGGGAGGCTGGAGGGGATCGATGAAACCGGCACTTCGCGCGGCGGTTGCCGCAGTTTTCGTCCTGTCCGTTGGTGCATGCCAGACAACGACCGGCCAGCCGACGGAACCGTTGCCCAGCCGGCATGTGATGCAGGCGAGCTTCAACCCGGACGAGGCCGCGCATATCCATCAGGTGGGCTCGGCGAGCATCGAGGGCACGCTCTCCGTGCCGGATCGCTATGACGGGACCATGCTCGTGCCGCCGCCCGGCTCGGAAATCCGCGTCTATCCGGACACCGCCTTCGCCCGGGAGCGGATCGGCGCCCTGTTCGGCGGCCGCAAAGTCTCCTGGGACCCGGTCGACATCATCGACGACGACCGGCGGTTCAAGGCGTTGAGCCGGGTCGGGCGGACCGACGAGAAGGGGCATTTCAGGATCGATGGCTTGCCGGCCGGCACCTATTTCGTCGTCGGCACCGGGTTCTTCCGCGATGGCGCACGCCTGCAGAAGAGCGCGCTCCTCTACCAGAAGGTCACTCTCGCCAAGGGCCAGACCCTGACCGTGACGCTCAACGGGCAATAGGCCGCCCGGCCGCCCGGCGCGCCGAAAAGGGCAGGGGAGTCGCCCCCCGGTAAGTGCCCCCTCAATGGCAATGGACCGTGCCCGTACTGTTGTCCATGTGGCAGCATTGGCTTGGCGGCGAGCTCTTCCGGCATCCGCCGCCATGAGCTCCGGCCACGGACGTCATGGCGACAGCCAGCAAGGCTGCGGCCAACATCAGCGTTCTCATTGTTTCCCCCCATCCCGAAGGATGCCCATGCGGGCCGTCTTCCGCCCGCATGGGCAAGTCTAGAGCACTTTCAGGAAAAGTGGAGACCACTTTTCCGGTTCGAAAGAGCGGCAATACAGGGATCTGGCGGGCCTGCGGGGTCAGTCTCCCGCCGTGTCGGCAGCCCGGCCGCGCTCCGCGCCGTCCAGGTGAAGTGCGAATCCCGTTGCGCCGGGGGCTCCAAGGCCGTCGCACAGTCGCATGCTCGGGATCAGGTAGTCGCCGCCATTCTGCCGGCGATAGGGAAGGGGGCGGGTGGTGGCGAGCGTGCGCATCCTCTCGCGCAGGTCCTCCGCGACGGCCTCGAACCCCGCCTCGTCGACGCGGTCCGCCTGGTAGACGACGAAGGGCGGCAGCACGTCGTAGCCCGGATAGTGGAGAATGCCGTGGTTGATCGGGAACAGAAGGTCGTTGATCGGCCCGTTGATCCCGCGGTCCGAATAATGGTCCGCCCAGCCGCCGGCGGTCACGACCAGCATCGCCCGCTTGCCCGCGAGCATCCCCTCGCCATAGCGGTCGCCCCAGCGCGTGTCGTTGTGTTCGCCCACACCATAGCCGAAGCCATAGGCATAGACGCGGTCGACCCAGCCCTTGAGGATGGCCGGCATGGAGAACCACCAGAGGGGAAACAGGAGGATCAGCGCGTCCGCCCACAGGAGCTTCTCCTGTTCGGCGACGACATCCGCCGTCAGCGCGCCGGCCGTGAAGGCCTCGCCGGAGGCCGCCGGAACCTTCAGCCGGGCATCCGGCGTCAATGGGGGGAAATCCGCCCGGTCGACCTCGGCCTTCCAGCCATCGGCATAGAGGTCCGAGACGACGACCTCGTGCCCCTCGGCCTGGAGGGTCTCCCGGGCGACGTCGCGCAGCGAACCGGTGAGCGAGCGGGGTTCGGGATGAGCGTAGACAAGCAGGACTTTCATCGGATCAGCACTCCGTTCGATGGATAACCGGCCTCTCATCTAGCCAATGGCCTGCCGTTCCGGTAGATATCCGAAATGGATAGGATTGTGCCGATAAATGGATAGATCGGACATAACCCTGGAGCGCATGCGCAGCTTCGTGCGCGTGGCCGAACGGGGCAGCCTCTCCGCCGTCGCGCGCGAGCTCGGCGTCGGCCAGTCGACGATCACGCGGCATGTGCGCGAGCTCGAGGCCGCCGTGGGCGTGCCCTTGCTCAGCCGGACCACGCGGCGCGTGACGCTCACCGAGGAGGGCGGGCGCTATTATGCGAACTGCCAGCGGATCCTGCGGCTCGTGGAGCAGGCCGGCGACGAGGCGCGGGTCGCGCGCGGCGCGGCGGCCGGCTCGATCCGGATCTCCTGCACAGCCGCCTTCGGCGTCCTGCATCTGAGCCGCCTGGTCTTCGGCTTCCAGGACCGCTATCGCGATATCGGCGTTGATCTCAGCCTGACCGACGAGCGGATCGACCTTGTCAAGGAGGGCGTCGACATCGCGCTGCGCCTCGGTCCGCTCACCGACAGCTCCATGAAGCTGCGCGCGCTCGGCGAGAGCCGGCGACTTCTGGTGGCCGCGCCGGACTATCTCGCCGCCCGGGGACGGCCGGCCGTGCCGCAGGATCTTTCCGGACACGAAGGCATACGGATGTCGAATGTGGCGGGCAGCGACACGCTCCTCCTGCAGGATCGCGACGGGGAAACCCATGCCGTGCCGTTTGCCGGGCGATTCCGCGTCGACCATGGACTCGCTGTCCGCGAGGCGCTGGTGGCTGGACGCGGCTTCGCGCCGGCCCATCGCTGGCTCGTCGACGACCTCCTCGCCACCGGGCGGCTTCAGGAGATCCTCCCCGATTATTCGCTGCCGCCGGTCCCGCTGAACATGCTGATCGTTCCCGAGCGCGCCGGCATTGGCCGGGTGCGCCTGATGGTCGACTATCTCGCCGAGGAGATTGCGGCCGTTCCGGGGATCGCCTGAAACGGCCCGCGCGGGCGGGCGCGGTCGTCATCGCATGGCGGGTCTGGTATCCTTGACATTGGTGTCATGTTTGCGGCCGCATCCAGGGGCGGCCCCGTGCGGGAGGCGCGATTGGTCGGCGTCAGGCAGTTCGACGAGGAGGCGGTGCTCGCCGCCGCGCTGGAGACGTTCTGGCGACAGGGCTTCGCGGCGACCTCGATGCCCGATCTCGCGCGGGCGACGGGCGTCCAGCGCGGCTCGCTCTACAACGCCTTTGGCGACAGGGAAACCCTCTTCCTGCGCGCCTTCGATCTCTATGAGACGCGCTTCCTGGAGGCGGCGGAGGCCAGCCTGCAGGGCGACGACGCCGAAGGGATGCTCGACCGGTTCTTCGACACGGCCATTGCGACCATGACCCACGGCTCGCCTGCGCGCGGCTGCCTGACCACGAAGACCGCGACCGACGGCAGTCTCGCCAGCGACCGCGTGGGAGAGAGGGTCCGCGGCCTGCTGACCGCGCTTGCAGATATTGTCGAGGCCGCACTGACCAGGCCGGGCATGAGCCGGCAACTCGTCCTCGACCCGGGCGAGACGGCGCAGGTGGTCGTCACCTTCACGCGCGGACTGGCGGTCATGGAGCGCGTCCATGGCGACCCAGCGGCTCTCCGGCGCAATGCCGCCGCCCTGACGCGCGCGCTGGTCGTCAGGCCTGTTCGGGCGCCATCAGGAGGGTGAGCCGGTCGCGCGCGGCGGGCGACAGCGGACGGGACCGGCGCGTTGCCTCGTCCATCAGCACGATGACGCTCTCCGCCCTGGCCGCGCATTGTCCGTTCTGGAATACGCCCTGTTCGAGGGTGAGCGAGCTGCGACCGACGGCGGCGACCCTGGTCCCGATCTCGACCTCGCCGGGCCAGACGATCTCGGCCCGGAAATCGATGGTCAGGCGCGCGATGACGAAGGCGCTTCCCGGCTCGGCGAGCGGGGCTGCGGGTCGTGGAGAAAGGCCACGCGCCCGGTTTCCATGAAGGTCGCGAAGACGGCGTTGTTCACATGGCCCTGGCGATCCGTGTCCGCATAGCGGAGCTTGTCGGATGTGCGTAGGGGAAAATCGTCGAGCCGGATATCGTCCGTCACAGAGCCTCTCCTTGCGTGCGCTCCGTGCCGGAGCAGGGGGCGGACCGCGCCAGCCCGCCAAACGCGTCCAGAAGCCGCTCGCGCCAATGGAAGACCGGGTCGTCCGCCTCGATGAGCGCGACGGGGCTGCAGCAGCGCGCCCACATGAACATGCCGAACACGCAGTAATCCGCATAGGCCGGTGTGTCGCCGGACAGATAGTCCTGCTCGGCGAGAGCCTGGCGCAAGGGCGCGAGCGCCTGCCGGACCGTGGCCAGATGCGCGGCACGGTCGGCGGCGGCGGATTCCAGAGACTGGCCGAAGCGTTCCTCCCGCGAGGCGCGGAAATAGGCCTTGTCGGCCGGGTCGAGGCAGTCGTGGATGTCGACGACGATGAGCCTTGCGATGGCGGGCAGCAGGGTGCTGTCCGCCCAGGCATTCACGAAGCGGGCGAGCGGTAGCGCAGAGTTGCCGCCGAACAGCGACGGCGACTGGGGATAGCGCGCCTCGAGGTGACGCGCGATGCGCCATGAATCGCAGACGGTCTCGCCATCGTCGACCAGAACGGGCACACGGCCCTGCCCGAAAAGGCAATGGCGTCCTTCTCGGTGAACCGCCATGGCCGGGTCTCCGCGTCGAGCCCCTTGTGCGCAAGCGCCATCCGCACCTTCCAGCAATGCGGGCTGAACAGCAGCGCCGGGTCGCGGCCGGCCAGTTCGTAAAGCACCATCCCCATGGATCAGCGTCCCTCCGTCGCCGTCGTCGCGGTCAGACCGGAGAATCGATCCCCTGTCTCCGGCATGCAGGCACTCTCGCCATCCTTGACATTTCTGTCAAGGATGGCCGCGACAACCGTCATCGCGCCCGCAGCGCCTTACGCATATTGCGCAAGTCCGTTCCCCAGGGACCAGTTCTCCCTTCTTCACCTCGACAATGTTGACGAACACATCCTCCGCTCGGATGCCGGGGTTTTCGCCGAGCAATTCGGCGATCCTGCGGAAAAGCGCCTTCTTCTGCTCGGGCGTGCGCGTATCGTTCGCAGTGATCTGGATGAACACCAGATCGTCGCTCCGGGCGACATCGAGATAGGACGCGCTGTAGCGGAAATTCGCGGCGTCGTGCTCCGTGACGGTCATGAACTGGTCGTCCTCGGGAACGTCGAACGTTTCGTGCATCGCGCGGTAGAGGCCGTCGAATATCGCCTGCCGATAGGCTTCCGGCTTTCCGGCACGCAGGGAGATATGAAGGAGTGGCATTGCGGGTCCTTTCCGTTTCGTCTCCGAGCGAAATTAGACGCCCTCCAATGATTGCGATATCCTATTGAATATTATTTCAGTAATGAGAATTCAAAATGACTGAGCGCTCCCTCGACCTGGATGCCGTGCGGGCCTTCGTCCGCATCGCCGAGCTGGGCAGTTTCACGCGCGCCGCCGAGGCGATGCAGACGACGCAATCCGCGATCAGCCTGAAACTCAAGCGGCTCGAGACCCGGCTTGGCTGCCGGCTTGTCGAGAGGACGCCGCGCCATGTCGAGCTTTCCACGCATGGCGCGGCCTTCCTCAAACAGGCGCGCGAGCTGCTGGAGGTCCACGACCGCGCGCTTGTCGTGTTCGCCGAACCCCGCCAGCGCCTGACCATCGGCATCAGCGACCATGTGGCGGGCCCGAACTGCCGACCCTGATCGGGCGAATGAACGCGCAGGATCCAGCACTCGTCATCGAGATCCGGATCGGCTCGTCAAGCGACCTGCTCCGAAGTTTCGACCGGCGGGAGCTCGACGCCGCGATCGTGCGCTTTCATGCCGATCGGACCGACGGCGAGGTTCTGACCGAGGAGAAATTCGGCTGGTTCTCGGGACCGGACTGGCGGCATCGCTCAGGCGAGCCGCTCCCGCTTGCCACGATGCCGGATCCCTGTGGCGTGCGGAACATGGCATGTGAACATCTCGACGCGGCGGGTGTGGCCTGGACGGAGGTCTTTGTCGGCGGTGGCGTTGCCGCGGTCTCCGCGGCCATCATGGCAAGGCTCGGCGTCGCCGCCCTGGCGCGGCGCATGCTGCCGCTCGGGGCGTGGAGGTGGGGTCGCGGCTCGGCCTTCCGGATCTGCCGCGCCTGCCGATCCTGCTCCACTCGCGCGCCGGGAGGGCCGGCCGCGCGAGGCCATCGCCGCCCTTTCGACCGCCTTCAGGAGCGTGGTACGCGAATAGCGCGATCGGGGAAGATCGGCCGACCGCGCCACATAATGTTGCCATTTGTCACCGGGATACGGCAGAAAAATGCGCGGCTTCTGCACGACAGTGGGAAGAAGGGACTTGGTTTTCCATGTCTGCGAAGGCAGAGCTGGCTTTCGCGGCACGGCAACACGGTGAAACCATGGCGATCGGCGGAACGAAGCAGGACGGCACGGACCAGACGGATTTCATGCGGGTCGACAATTTCGACGCGCAGGCCCGGCGGATTACGCCGGAGGACCGGGTGCTTCTGCATGAGCTGACTGTGGGCGTCTTCTGGCAGCACCGGGCGCCCGATCTGGACTCCCTCATCGCGATAGGCGAGGGGTATCTGGCGACCGACGAGATCGGCCGGGCGATGGGCTCGGCCATGTGTTTCCGCGCCGAAGACAATTTCGCAATGCTCGGCATGATGGTCACCGCCCCGCGCTTGCAGACGCTGGGGACCGGGCGCTGGCTGCTGCGCCGGGTGATGGCGGATTGCGCAGGGGCCGACCTCAGGCTCAGCGCGACCCGCTCCGGCTACCGGCTCTATGAGAGCGAGGGATTCGTGCCGTTGCGGACCGTCGGTCAGCACCAGGGCATCGCCCGCGCACCCGAACTGCCCGACCCGGTGCCCGGCGTCACGCTGCGCACGCTGACACAGGCCGACGAGCCTGCCGTCCGCGCGCTCGACCGGCAGGCCTATGGCGCCGAGCGGCGCCGAACGCTCGACACGATTCTGGCACTCTCCTCGGGGCTCGTCGCGGAGAAGGCGGGCGAAATCGTGGGCTATGGGCTGGTGCGCCCATTCGGCCGCGGCGTGGTGATCGGCCCGCTGGTCGCCGGCGACGACCGCATCGCGACGATGCTCGCCGCGCCCCTGATCCAACGCCATGTGGGTAGCTTCGTGCGCCTCGACACGCCGATCCAGGGCGAGGCGTTCACCGGCTTCCTCGAAGCGGCGGGGCTGGGACGCTACGACACCGTGACCGAGATGTATCGCGGAAAGCAGCGGCGCCCGCTGGAGGGAACGCAGGTCTACGCCCTTGCGGCCCATCCCCTGGGCTGACCGCGCACCGGTGCATCGGCACGGCGTTCAGAACAGCCGGTCCTTCAGCCCGAACCAGAGTCCGACCAGCGGCAGGAACCACGGACGCCCGCTATGGGCGGGAATGGCTGGCCAGTCCAGCCCGGCGAGCGGGTTGGTGTCGGTACGCCCATGGCCATGTCGGCCAGCGCCTGGCCGACGAGCGTCGACATCTGGGCGCCGTGGCCGGAATAACCCATGCCGTAGATCATGCCGTCGGCCTCGCCCGCGCGGGGGAACCGGTCCTTGGTCATGTCCACGAGCCCGCCCCAGCAATAGTCGATCTCGACTTCCGCCAGATGCGGGAAAAGGCGGGCCATCGAGGCGCGCAGGATCGCGCCCGACTTCGCGTCGGAGCGCTGGTCCGACACTGTCGAGAACCGCGCCCGGCCGCCGAAGATCAGCCGGTTGTCGGGCGAGAGGCGGAAATAGTTCCCGATATTCATCGAGGTGACGCAGGTCCGGTTGCCGGGCAGGGTGGCCGCGATCTCTCCGTCGCTCAGCGGGCGCGTGGCGACGATGAAGGAGCCGACCGGGATCATTCGCCGCCGGAAATGGCCGAGCGGCGCGCCGCGGACCTCGCCGGAATAGGCGCCCGTGGCGGCGATCACCCGTTCGGCGCGCAGCGTGCCCCTGGGCGTGGTCAGCGCCCAGCCGCCCGAGGCCGACTGGCGCCCGGTCACCGGCGCGTCCTCCCAGATACGGGCGCCGTGGCGGTGGGCGGCGCGGGCCAGTCCTGCCACATAGCGCCCCATATGCATCATTGCGGACTTGCCGTAGAGCATGGCGCCATGGAATGCGTCCGAGCCGATCTCTGCATGGAGTTCGTCACGCTCGAGCCAGCGCGTATCCGCGTCGACCTCGCGGTTGATCAGCTCGAAATTCGCGCGCAACCCCGCCACGTGGGAGGGCTTCGAGGCAAATTTCAGCTTTCCCGAGCGGCGGAAGTCGCAGGCGATCCGTTCCTCGGCGACGGTCTCCTCGATCATGTCGATCGAACGGTCATAGGCGCGGTAGAGCGCGTGCGCCCGTTCCGCGCCCAGATGGGCCTTGGCCTCGGCGAGCCCGTGCGCGATGCCGTTATTGAGGTGCCCGCCATTCCGGCCCGAGCCGCCCGCGCCGACGTGGTGCGCCTCCAGCACGGCCACGCTGGCTCCGCCGCGCGCCAGCTTGCGCGCGGCGCTCAGCCCGGTGAACCCGGCGCCGATGACCGCGACGTCGTAGTGGCCCTCGACAGGCCCGGCCTCGGCATCGGCGAAGGGCTCGGCAGTATCGTGCCAGTAGGAGGTGTATTTCATCGCGCTCTCCGGGGCCTACAGCCCGACCAGCGCGGGAAGACCCGATATGTCCGCGATTTCGGTATAGCCATAATAGGGATTGGCCGGCTCGTGGCCACGGTTGACCCACGCCTTGTTGGCAATGCCGAGATCGTGCGCCGTCATGAGGTCGTAGCGGAAGCTCGACGAGACGTGCAGCACGTCCTCCGGCCCGCAGCCCAACATGTCGAACATGTATTCGAAGGCGCGCATCTGCGGCTTGTAGGCCTGCGCGTCCTCGGCGGTGAAAACATGCGCGATGGGCGCGCCGAGCTTCGCGATGTTGTGCGGGATCTGACTGTTCATCGCATTGGTGAGCGCGACAAGGGGGATCTTGTCGGCGATCTTCGCCAATCCGGCCGGCACGTCTGGATGCGGCCCCCACGTCGGCACGCGCTCGTAGATGTCGGCGGCGATCTCGGGATCGAAGGCGATGGCGTTGCGCTTGCAGGTCCGTTCCAGCGCGTTGTGAACCACCTCGGCATAGGGCTTCCATGCGCCCAGCACCTCGTCCAGCCGGTAGGCCGTGAAATCGCGGATGAGGGTCTCCATCTGCTCGCGCGACAGGCGGTCGGCGTAGTGATGACGCGCCGCGCCCGCCATGTCGTAGAAGATCATCGTGCCGTGGCAGTCGAAGGTGATGAACTTGGGGCGGAAGGTCATGGGCTTGCTCCGAAGGGTCCTTGTTGCCGTCAGCATCGCCGCTTTGCCGTGACAGGGATTGCTGCGTTTGCACGTTTCAGCGCAGGAAATTCCGTTGCGCGCGGGTCGCGCGGCAAAAGGTGCTGCCCGCGAGGCGAGATCGGTGCCGATGATGGCAGGGAGGCGGGCATGGTTCGGATCGCGACACGGCCTGCCGCCGCCCAGGCAAGACACCGGAAGACGAAGGATGGGATGCTCATGACGACCGCGGAGACCCGGAACTCCCCCGCCACGCCGCAGAATCTGCCGATCGTGCCCTTTGCCGAAACGCATCTGCCCGGCGCCCTTGCGCTTTCGCAGGCGGTCGGCTGGCCGCACCGGCTGGAGGACTGGGCTCTCATGCTGTCGGTCTCCGAAGGGGTGGCGGCGCTGGATGGCGACCGGGTGGTCGGCACGGCGTTCTGCACGGTGTTCGGCGATGTGGCCCTCATCAACATGATCATCGTCGACAGCGGCATGCGCGGGCGCGGGCTCGGGCGGCGGCTGATGCAGGCTGTGATGGGCATGGCCGGCGACCGCGAGATGCGTCTGGTCGCGACCGAGGAGGGGCTGCCGCTCTACCGCAAGCTGGGCTTCGCCGTCACGGGACGGATCGCCCAGCATCAGGGGATTGCCGTACCCGCCGAGCCGGCCCTGCCGGTGCGCGAGGGCGCAGTTGGGGACATGGCGCGTCTGGCGGCGATGGACCGTGCCGCCTCCGGCCTTGCCCGTACCGGGTTGCTGGAGCGGATCGCGGGGCAGGGGCACGTGCTTGTCGCCGAGGGCGGCTTTGCCCTGCTGCGGGACTTCGGCCGGGGGCACGTTCTGGGCCCCGTCGTGGCCCGCGATCCGGCCACGGCGCGTGCGCTGATCGCGGCTGGCGCCAGCCGCTGTGCGGGCCGGTTCCTGCGCATCGACCTGCCGGAGGCATGCGGGCTCGGCGATTTCGCGGCCGGTCTGGGCCTTGCCCATGCCGGTGGCGGGACCGCGATGGCACGCGGCGCGGGGACGCCCGAAGCCAGCGACGTCCACACCTATGCCCTGGTGTCCCAGGCCCTGGGCTGATCCCGGCGGGGCGGGAGCGGCATATATGACTGCGCTCTGCCCCAATACAAAAGAATCTGCCGCTCCCCCGGCATGTTTCAGCGCAACGCCATCAGCGATGTCGGCAATGGTGGATGGAGCATACCCGCCGTCCAGGCGGCGAAGAGGAGAGAGAACGGCCGAGATGGCGACAGAGACCGCTGTGAAACCGCTGACCGCCTTTTCCTACGTCACCTTCGATGTTGTTGGCACGCTGATCGACTTCGAGGGCGCCATCAAGTCCGGCCTGGCGCGGATCGCGGAGCGGGCCGGGGTCGAGGTCGACGGCGAGGCCGCGCTCGCGGTCTATCGCGAGGCGCGCTACGAGCCCGAGGCGGACCGCTATCCCGACGATCTCGGCCGCTGCTACGGCAAGATCGCCGCCGCGTTCGGCCTGCCGGACAGTGCTGAGAACCGCCGCTTCATGGTCGAGACCGTGGGCGAGGCCGATCCGTTCCCGGACAGCGCGGACGCCATGGCGCGTCTCAAGGCCCGCTACAGGCTGATCGCGATGACCAATGCCCGCCGCTGGGCGTTCGAGAAATACGAGAAGAAGCTCGGCTTTCCGTTCTGGGCGAGCTTCACGACCGACGACACCGGAACGGAGAAGCCCGACCCGGCCTTCTTTCACCGGGTCTTTGCGCATGTGGAGCGCGCGGGCGGCAGCAAGGCCGCGATCCTCCACACGGCGCAGAGCCAGCATCACGATATCGGCATCTCGCGGGAGCTGGGCATGACCAATGCCTGGATCGAGCGGCGCCACGCACAGAAGGGCTACGGCGCGACCATCGAGCCGGCGCGGTTCACCGAGCCCGACTACCGTTTCGACGCGCTCGCCGACCTGGCCGAGGCGGCCGACCGGGCCTTCGAACGGTAGGACCAGTTCGCCAACGGGCCCGATACGGCAACAAGAACCGGACGGGCCCCAGTCACAAGAGGGAATGGAGGGAGTACGCAAATGACGAGGAACAGACCGACCAACTGGACCGATCGCGACGACGTCATGATCGAGAATGCGATCCGCCGCGGGGCGTCGCGCCGGGATCTCCTGAAAATGCTGATGGCATCGGGTGTCGCGCTTTCGGCGGGCAGCGGGCTTCTGCTGCGCGCCGACAAGGCCATGGCCGCAACGCCGGTGAGCGGCGGGCACCTGAAGGCGGCCGGCTGGTCCGCCTCGACGGCGGATACGCTCGACCCGGCCAAGGCATCGCTCTCCACCGACTATGTGCGCTGCACCGCCTTCTACAACCGCCTCACTGTCCTCGACGAGAATGGCGAGGTGCAGATGGAGCTGGCGGACACGATCGAGACGAGCGACGCCAAGACCTGGCAGATCGGGCTGAAACCCGACATCGCCTTCCATAGCGGCAAGACGCTGAGCTCGGCCGATGTGGTCTATTCGCTCAAGCGCCATCTCGACAAGAGCGTCGGGTCCAAGGTCAACTCCATCGCCAAGCAGATGGCCGAGATCGAGGCGGTGGACGACCTTACCGTCAAGATCGTGCTTGCCGAACCCAATGCCGACCTGCCGACCATCCTGGCGCTGCACCATTTCCTGATCATCGCAGACGGCACGACGGATTTCTCCACCGCCAACGGCACCGGCGCCTTCATCTGCGAGACCTTCGAGCCCGGCATACGCTCCATCGCGACGAAGAACCCGAACTATTTCAAGGCGGAGGGGCCCTATCTCGACAGCTTCGAGTTCTTCGCCATCTCCGACAACAATGCCCGGGTGAACGCGCTGCTTTCGGGCGATATCCAGCTTGCCGGATCGATCAATGCGCGCTCCCTGCGGATGCTGGAGGGGCAGTCGCATGTCGAAACCTCGATCACCACGTCGGGCAACTATACCGACCTCAACATCCGCCTCGATCTGGACCCCGGCGCCAAGGCCGGCTTCATCGAGGGGATGAAGCATCTGGTGAACCGCGAGGCCATCCAGAAATCCGTCTTGCGCGGACTGGCCGAGATCGGCAACGATCAGCCGGTCTCCGCCGCCAACCGCTACCACAATTCCGAGCTGAAGCCGCGCGAGTTCGATCCCGAACGGGCGAAATCGCTGTTCGAGAAGGCCGGCGTGATGGGCCAGTCCATCCCGATTGTCGCCTCCGAGGCCGCGACCGCGTCCATCGACATGGCCGTTCTGGTGCAGCAGGCCGGTTCCGAGATCGGCATGACGTTCGATGTGCAGCGCGTGCCGGCGGATGGCTACTGGTCGAACTACTGGCTGAAGGAGCCGGTGCATTTCGGCAATATCAACCCGCGTCCGACGCCCGACATCCTCTTCTCGCTGCTCTATGCCTCGGATGCGCCGTGGAACGAGAGCCAGTTCAAGTCCGAGGCCTTCGACAGGATGATCGTCGAAGCGCGCGGCCTGCTCGACGAGGAGAAGCGCAAGGCGATGTACTGGGAGATGCAGGAGATGGTCGCCAATGAGGCTGGCACGGTCATCCCGGCCTACATCTCCGATGTCGACGCGCTCTCCACCAAGCTGAAGGGGCTGCGTCCCAACCCGTTGGGCGGCATGATGGGCTATTCCTTCGCGGAATATGTCTGGCTGGAAAGCTGATATCGCTGCCAGGTGTCGCCCGCATATGTAAACTGTGCGGGCGACCCCGCATCTCTCGAAACGGGGGAGGGGCCTTGCTTCGATCCGCAACGACATGGCTGCTTATCGGCCAAAGGCTGGGGATTGCGCTCATCACGCTGGTGATCGTGTCCTTCGCCGTCTTCTTCGCCACCGAGCTCCTGCCCGGCGATGTGGCCGAGATCCTGCTGGGCCAGGCCGCCACGCCGGAGGCTGTGGCCGGCCTGCGCGAGGCGATGGGGCTCAACGAGCCCGCGATCCTGCGGTTTCTGGGATGGCTCGGCGGCCTGGCCACCGGCGATCTGGGCACCTCCTATGTGAACAAGGTCGAGGTCGCCGATCTGCTGGCCGGGCGCCTGGCGAACTCGCTTCGCCTTGCCGGGATCGTCACGGCCATCTGCGTGCCCCTGTCCCTGTCGCTCGGCATCGCTGCGGCGATGTGGCGGAACACGCTGTTCGACAGGGCGATATCGGTGATGACCATTTCGGTCATCTCGGTTCCAGAGTTCATGGTGGCGACGCTGGCCGTGCTGATCTTCGCGGTCTGGCTCGACTGGCTGCCGGCCCTCAGCTACGGCGTCGATGTCGACAGCCTCGGCGCGATGCTGCGCGCCTATGCGATGCCGGTGATCACGCTCAGCTTCGTCGTCTCAGCCCAGATGATCCGCATGACCCGCGCGGCGGTGATCGAGACGATCAACACGCCCTATGTGGAGATGGCGCTGCTCAAGGGGGCCTCGCGTGCCCGCATGGTGCTGGTCCACGCGCTGCCCAACGCGCTCGGACCGATCGCCAATGCGGTGGCACTGTCGCTGTCCTATCTCGTGGGCGGGGTGATCATCGTCGAGACGGTGTTCAACTATCCCGGCGTCGCCAAGCTGATGGTCGATGCGGTCTCCACCCGCGACCTGCCGCTGATCCAGTCCTGCGCGATGATCTTCTGCGTGAGCTATCTGAGCCTGATCACGCTCGCCGACATGATCGCCATCCTCTCCAATCCGAGGTTGCGCCATTGACCGCTCCCGAAACCCCGACCGCCCGCCGTCTTCGCCTGCCGTTCCGCGGCGACAGGGCCTATGCCTTCAACTGGATCGGCCGCATCGGCTTGTGCATCATCCTGTTCTGGGCGGTGATCGCCGTCATAGGCCAGTGGATCGCCCCGTATCCCGTCGGCAAGATCGTCGGATGGGACTATTTCGCCCCGGTGAGCCGTGAATTCTGGATGGGAACGGACTATCTCGGCCGGGACATCTTCTCCCGCGTCCTGATGGGCGCGCGCTATACGGTCGGAATCGCGCTGGCTGCGGTCACGCTGGCGGTGACCGCCGGCGTGATCCTGGGCATGATCGCCGCCGTGGCGGGCGGCTGGTTCGACATGCTCCTGTCGCGTTTCCTGGACGCGTTCAACGGCATACCGTCGCTGCTCTTCGGGCTTGTCGTCGTGGCCGCCGTGGGCTCGTCGATCCCGGTTCTGGTGCTGACGCTGGCGGCGATCTACATGCCGGGCGCGTACCGCTTCGCACGGGCCCTGGCGGTCAATGTCAACGCGATGGATTTCGTTACCGTGGCGCGGGCACGCGGCGAGCGCACCTCCTATCTGATCGCGTGCGAGATCCTTCCCAATATCCTCGGCCCCGTCCTGGCCGATCTGGGGCTGCGCTTCGTCTTCATCGTGCTGGTGCTCTCCGGGCTGTCCTTCCTGGGGCTCGGCGTCCAGCCGCCCCATGCCGACTGGGGCGCCCTGGTGCGCGAGAACATCGAGGGGCTCAGCCTCGGCGCGCCGGCGGTGATATTCCCGTCGATCGCCATCGCGTCGCTGACCATCTCGGTCAACATGTTCATCGACAACCTGCCCACCAAGATCCGCGACAGGAGCGATTAGATGACCGGCACTCCTCTCGTCTCCGTCCGAGATCTCAGGATCGGCGCCACGACCGACGCCGGCCGCAAGGTGGAGATTATCCGCGGCGTCGGCTTCGACATCGCGCCGGGAGAGATTCTCGCCCTGATCGGTGAATCCGGGTCCGGCAAGACCACCATCGCACTGTCGCTGATGGGGCATGCGCGAACCGGTTGCGCCATCGAGGCCGGCACGATCCGTGTGGGCCAGAACGATGTCGCCGCCATGTCGGAGACGCAGCGCGCCGGCCTGCGCGGGACACAGGTGTCCTACGTGCCGCAATCGGCGGCGGCGGCCTTCAATCCGTCGAAGCGGATCATCGACCAGGTGATCGAGGTCACGGCCATTCACAAGCTCATGCCCCGCCGCGAGGCGGAGGCGCGCGCCCGCGAGCTCTTCCGCGCCCTGGCGCTGCCCGACCCGGACACTATCGGGCAGCGCTATCCGCATCAGGTGTCGGGCGGGCAGCTGCAGCGCCTGTCGGCGGCCATGGCGCTGATCGGCGATCCGGAGCTGGTGATCTTCGACGAGCCGACCACGGCGCTCGACGTGACCACCCAGATCGAGGTGCTGCTCGCCTTCCGCTCGGTCATGGAGAAGTCCCGCATGGCCGGGGTCTATGTCAGCCACGACCTTGCCGTCGTGGCGCAGATCGCCGACCGAATCCTGGTTCTGAAGAACGGCGAGGTCCAGGAGGAGGGCACGACCGAGCAGATCCTGCACGCGCCGCGCCATCCCTATACGAAGGAGCTCATCGCCGCCTTCGAGCCGGTGCCCCATGTACCGGCCGAGGGAGAGGCGCAGGCCGACGAAACGCCGATCCTCGATATCGACGGTCTTTGCGCCGGCTATGGCCCGCTCACCGACGGTGTGCCGGTGTCGTCGGTCCTGAAGGATGTGAGCTTCAAGCTGGAACGCGGGCGCAATCTCGGTGTGATCGGCGAAAGCGGGTCCGGAAAGTCGACGCTCGCGCGCTCGATTGCCGGCATCCTGCCCGCCTATCGCGGCGCGGTGCGTCTCGACGGGCAGGAGATGGCACCCGCCTTGCACGCGCGCAGCGAGACACAGCTTCGCCGTGTCCAGATCGTCTTCCAGCTGGCCGACACGGCGCTCAACCCGGCCCATTCGATCGGCACGATCATCGGCAGGCCGCTGCGCTTCTATCACGGGATGCGCGGGTCGCGGCGCGAGGCGCGGGTGATCGAACTGCTCGACATGGTGCGTCTGCCGGCCGCCCTGCGCCACCGGCTGCCTTCGGAATTGTCCGGCGGGCAGAAGCAGCGGGTCAATCTGGCC
This sequence comes from Kaustia mangrovi, assembly GCF_015482775.1. Taxonomy (GTDB): domain Bacteria; phylum Pseudomonadota; class Alphaproteobacteria; order Rhizobiales; family Im1; genus Kaustia; species Kaustia mangrovi. Next base: position 343,206 of record NZ_CP058214.1, read on the forward strand.
CGCGCATTGGCCGCCGAGCCGGAACTGATCCTGTGCGACGAGATCACCTCGGCGCTCGATACGGTCGTGGCCGCCGCGATCCTCGATCTGCTCAAGGAGCTGCAGGGCGAGCTCCGTCTCAGCTACATGTTCATCAGCCACGACCTCTCCACGGTCGAGGCGATCTGCGACGATGTCCTGGTGATGTACAAGGGCGAGCTGGTCGAGGCGCTGCCGGCGGCGCGGATGTCGAGCGAGGCGAAGCATCCCTATTCCAGGCTGCTGATCTCGTCGGTGCCGCAGCTCGACACCGGCTGGCTGGCCGGGCTGGAGCAGGATCCCGAACTCGTCGCCCAGTTCGCGCAGCGATGATCGCTCAGTCGTCTCCCGTGAACAGCCGGGTCAGCGGTAGCTGCGTCTTGGCGAAGGGGGTCTTCATCACGACGAAGCTGAAATAGCGGTCGATCCCGATGTCGCGGTCGATCAGCGCCTCGATGATCGTCTGGTAGTCGACGATGCCGGCGGTGACGAACTTGGCGAGATAGTCGTAGCCGCCGGAAACCAGATGGCATTCGACGCAGCTGTCGATCTTTTCCAGTGCTTCCTGAAAACGGGCGAAATCGATCTGGCGATGGTTCTTGAGCGTGAATTCGGTAAACACGGTCAGTGTCTCGCCGAGCTTGGCCACGTCGATCTGTGCCGAATATCCGATGATGTAGCCGGCCTGCTGGAGCTTCTTGACCCGCATCAGGCACGGCGAGGGCGACAGATGCACGAGCTCGGCCAGTTCCACGTTGGTGATCCGGCCGTTGCGCTGCAATTCGGCAAGGATCCTGACGTCGATCCGGTCGAGTTTCATGCGGTTGTTCATCGGTTCGTCCCTTCGATCCGGCGAAGTGTACCCCTTATGCGACAGGGCGACCGGACTGCCAAGCCGGCACTGTTCGACATGAAATGCCGTCTTTCGCCCGTCGTGCGGAAGATGTGTCCGGTGCGGGCCGGATAGAGTTGCCCAAACCATCGGAGACCGCCATGCCCGCGCCCCTCATGCCCATCGAGACCGCCGCCCGCATTCCCGCCGAGGCGGACTGCGTCGTCATCGGCGCCGGTATCGTCGGCGTCAGCGCCGCCTACTGGCTGGCGCGGGCCGGGCAGCGGGTCGTGCTTCTGGAAAAGGGGCGGGTCGGCGCCGAGCAGTCCAGCCGCAATTGGGGCTGGTGCCGCCAGCAGAACCGGGATGCGCGGGAACTGCCGCTCGCCACACGCAGCCTCGCTCTGTGGGAGGAGATGACCGCCGATATCGGCGAGGATCTGGGCTTTCGCCGGTGCGGGCTGCTCTATCTCTCCGACGACGAGGCCGAGATCGAGGGGTGGGCGGACTGGGGCCGTTTCGCGCGCGGCGAGGGGGTCGATACGCGCATGATCGGCCCGGCGGAGGCCGCCGAGCGCGGCGCGGCCACCGGGAAGGGCTGGAAGGGCGGCGTCTGGTCGCCCAGCGACGGCACCGCCGATCCCTCCCGTGCCGCGCCGCTGATCGCCAGGGGCGTCATGCGCCATGGCGGCATCGTCGTGCAGTCTTGCGCAGCGCGCGGCATCGAAACCTCCGCCGGCGCCGTCTCGGGTGTCGTCACGGAGGCGGGTACCATCCGCACGCGCAACGCGGTGCTTGCGGGCGGGGCCTGGGCGGCGAGCTTCCTGCATCAGCTCGGGATCGGGTTCCCCCAGGCCTCGGTGCGCAGTTCCATCCTGTCGGTCGCGCCGGGGGCCGACGGTCTGCCCGCCGCCCTGCACACGGCCGGTGTCTCGGTGACAAGGCGCGGCGATGGCGGCCATACATTGGCGATCTCGGGATATGCCAGTCTCGATCCGACCCAGGGGGCGCTGAGCGGCGCCCGGCATTTCCTTCCCATGTTCGCCAAGCGCTGGCGGTCGCTGAGGCCGGGCGGGCTGCAGGCCTGGCGCGCCGGCTTCGAAACCCGCCATATCTGGGCGTTGGACCGCGAAACCCCTATGGAGCGCACGCGCATCCTCGACCCGCGCCCTTCCGCGTGGCTGGTGGACAAGACCCTGTCCCGCGCCCGCCGCCTCCTGCCTGCGCTGAAGCCGTTGCCGGTACAGGCGCAGTGGGCCGGCTATATCGACAGCACGCCCGACGGAGTGCCGGTGATCGATACCGATATCGGCCTGCCCGGCCTGACGCTGGCGGCGGGCCTGTCGGGCCATGGCTTCGGCATCGGACCGGGGGTGGGCCATCTCGTCGCCGATCTGATCCTCGGGCGCGAACCGATCACCGCGACCGCACAATACCGCCTCGACCGGTTCTCCGGTCGCCAGTGGGGCAAGGTGGCGGAGTTCTAGTCGCATGCCGCGAAGCGTCCGATGGAGAAGGGCGCGATCGGGGTCTCGCAGGCGCCGGTGGCGATCAGTTCCGCCATCGCGTCGCCCACGCCGGGGCCGAGCTGGAATCCGTGACCGCAGAAGCCGAAGGCATGGAACAGTCCCGGAACCGTTCCGGACAGTCCCATCACCGGTAACCCGTCGCGCACATATCCCTCGCAGCCCGACCATTGCCGGATCACGGCCACCTCCCGCAAGGCCGGCACCAGCCGCACCACGGCGCGAAGCTGCTCGGGCAACCGGGCCGGATCGGCCCGGGCATGGCCCGGATCGGGGTCGACCGGCACCCGCGCGACCGCGCCGCCGAACACCACATTGCCCCGCTCGACCTGCCGCAGATAGGCGCCGTGATCGCGCGACCAGACGCCGACCACCGGCGCGATACGATGGGGCAGGGGCTCGGTCACGGCCATTTGCGGGCCGTGGGCGGTGAGCGGCACCGGCTCGCCGAATTGCGCCGCGATCTCCGCACCCCATGCCCCGGCACAGTTGAGAAGCATCGACGCCTCGCGGCGGCCGCGCGCGGTATCGACCGCGAAACCGTACGTCGTGCGGGCGATCCCGGTCACCGTTGCCCGGTCCAGGATCTCCGCGCCGGACGCCGCCGCTGCCGCCGCGAAGGCGGGGCCGACAAGCCGGGGATTGGCCGATCCGTCCCGGGGGGAAAAGGAGGCGGCGATGGCCTCGGGGCCGAGGCCCGGGAAGCGTCGGCGGATCTGGGCGGGCGCCAACTCGTCGAGCGCGAGCCCCAGAGGAGTCGCTTCCTCGGCAAAGCGCCGCATGTCCGCCAGACCGTCCGTGTCGAAGATCAGCCGCAGATGCCCGCTCGCGCGGAACTCCACGTCGCGGCCCAGAAGAGTCTCGGCCCGGGCCCAGAGCGCAAGCGACCGGTTCGCCAGGGGCAGCTGTGACAGGTGGCGCCCGCTGCGCCGGATATTCCCGAACGAGGCGACAGTGGCGCCGGCACCGATATGCCGTCGCTCGACCAGCGTCACTCTCAGGCCGCGCCGGGCCAGGAAGAAGGCCGAGGCCGCTCCCATCAATCCGCCACCCAGGACGATCACATCCATTCCGCCGCCCCTCCCATATCCGGCATTTCCCCATCACAACGCCGCGACGGGTTTGCGTCAAAGACGGGAAACGAGGCACAATATAAGTCAACCCTATGGAATGGACATGCGCGCACGTCAGCTCGAAGTCTTCACCGCCGTCATGCGGGCCGGGACCGTCACCGGTGCCGCCCGGCTGCTCAACATCTCGCAGCCCGCATTGAGCCAGATCCTGATGCATGCCGAGGACGAGCTGGGCTTTGCCCTGTTCGACCGGAAGAGGGGGCGCCTGCACCCGACGCCGGAGGCCTTGGAGCTCTATCCGGAGGCAGAGCGGCTCTTCGGCGGACTGGAGGGCTTGCGCCGCAAGACCGCGGATCTGCGGCTGGGGCGGGCGGGGCTGGTGCGGATCGCGGCCTCGCCGCCGCCGGCCATGGCACTTCTGCCGCAGGCATTGGCCGCGTTCCGGGCCCACCATCCGGATGTCCTGCTGAGGACGCATGTGGCGCCGATTGCCGCGATGGTGGACATGCTGCGCGCGGGCGACGTCGCACTGGCGCTGGCGCTCGACGACGCCCTGCCGCCCGATATCGAGGTCGAGCGGATCGGTCGGACCTCCTTTTGCTGCCTCCTGCCTGCGGGGCATTCGCTGGCCCAGGCCGACGTGCTGACCTTCGCGGATCTCGCGGAAGAAACCGTGATCTCCTATCGCACCATGACCCGCCCTCACGATGAGCTGGACGCCGCCGCAAGGGTGCGGAAGGTACGGTTCGTGCCGCAGATCGAGATCGACTCCTCGATTGCGGCAGCCGGCCTCGTGCAGGCCGGGCTGGGTGTCGCCGTGGTGGACGCGTTGCTGCCCTGGACGCAGTTTCCGGGTCTGCATGTGCGTCTGCTGGAGAACGCTCCCGCACTGCCCCTGTCGCTGCTGACCCTGCGCGGCAGGTTGTTCTCGCGCGCGGAGGAGGCCATCCGGTCGCAATTGCGGGCAGTCGAGATCAGCAGGGCATAAGCTTGTCTTATGCACCATGCTCCGATGCGTCTTGGACGCGGTCGGCGGTTTCTGGTCGTTTTCTCGGAAACAGACCGGAAAGGGACAATCCCACATGGATGGCAGCGCGCGGCCTGCAGACTGGAAGATCGGTGTCGATATCGGCGGCACCTTCATGGATTTCTGTGCGCTGGAGACGCGCTCGGGCCGGATCGCCTCGCTGAAGGTGCTGACCTCGCCCGACGATCCCGGCGCCGAGCTGTTGACCGGGCTCGACCTTCTTGCCGAACGCGAGGGGCTGGAGGCCGAACACGTCACCCGCTTCGTGCACGGGACCACGGTGGGGATCAACACCATCCTCCAGCGCAAGGGCGCCAGACTGGCAATGATCACCAATGCCGGGTTCGAGGATGTGATCGAGCTTGCCCGGCTGCGCATGCCCGACATGTACTCGCTGTTCTGCCACCGCCCGGAGCCGCTGATCGCGCGCGACCTCATATTCGGCATTCCGGCCCGCCTGCGCGCCGATGGCAGCGAAAGCCTGCCGCCCGATCCGGACGCGGTGTCCGAGGCCATCGCGAACGCCCAGAAAAAGGGGGCCGACGGTATCGTCGTCGCGCTCCTGCACAGTTGGCGCGACGGCCGCCAGGAGGCTGCCGTGAAGGCCATGATCGAGGCCGAAGCGCCGGATCTGTTCGTCTTCGCCTCGTCGGAGGTCTGGCCGGTGATCCGCGAATATGAGCGCACCTCGACGGCGATCCTCAACGGCTATGTGTATCCGCGCGTCTCCGGCTACCTGACGGCGCTGGAGACCCGGCTGAAGGACCGCCATGTGCCGGCGCGGGCGATGCTGACGAAGTCCAATGGCGGGCTGATGAGCGCGGGTGAGGGGCGGCGCAACTGCGTGTCGATGCTCCTGTCGGGTTCCGCGTCTGGCGTCATCGGCGCCTCCTGGCTCGCCCGGCAGGCCGGCGAGACGCGGGTGCTGACGCTGGATATCGGTGGGACTTCTGCGGATTTCGCGCTGATCGTCGACGGTGCGGTGCAGTTCGGCAGCGACGAGATGATCGGAGAGTTTCCGCTGCATATTCCCTCCGTCTCGGTCAGCTCCATCGGCATTGGCGGCGGTTCGGTCGCCACCGCGGACAGCCAGGGCGTATTGCGGGTCGGGCCGGAATCGGCAGGCTCCTCGCCCGGCCCGGCCTGCTACGGACGAGGTGGCGAGCGGGCCACGGTGACCGATGCAATGGCGGTTTGCGGCTGGCTCGGCCATGCCGAGATGGCCTATGGCCAGCTTCCGATCGATCTGGATCTGGCCCGCCGGGCGGTCGCGGAGCTGGCCGGCAGCCTCGGGCGCGGGGTCGAGGAGACGGCGCAGGCCATTCTCGACATCGCAATCTCGGAAATGTTCGTCGAGGTGGAGAAACTGTCCTCGCGTGCCGGCGTCGATCTGCGCGACTTCGCACTCATGCCCTTTGGCGGGGGCGGACCGATGCTCGGCGCATTCCTCGCCCGGGAACTGGGCATGCGGCGCGTGATCGCGCCGCGCCGGCCGGGCGTCGTTTCGGCGCTTGGCGGTCTGGTGGCCGATCTGCGGGGCGATTTCATCAAGACAATCTATGCCGATCTCGACGCCGCCGCGCCGGACCGCCTGGATGCGGCCTTTCGCGAGCTCACCGCCGACGGGCACGACTGGCTGGCCGCGCAGGGCCATGACGGCGCCGCCGATCTCCGCCTGTCCGCCGATATGCGCTATTGCGGGCAGAGCTACGAGATCGAGGTCGCGCTGGAGCCCGACTGGCTCGCCGATCCGGAGCGCACCGCCGCGGCCTTTCACGAGACGCACCGGCAGATCTACGATTTCGACGACCCGGAGGGCCGGATCGAGATCGTCAACTTGCGCCTTTCCGCCATCGGCGCGGGGCCGAAACCGGTCTTTCCCGAAAGCGATCGTGTCGACGCAAGCCCCGCACTGGCCTTGCGCCACGTTCCGGTCCATCTGCACGGGACCCGCGAGGTGGCGCTGTTCGACCGCGCCGCGCTCACGGCCGGCGCGGAGTTCGCAGGTCCCGCCATCGTGGTGCAGGAAGACACCACCTTCGCCGTCCCCGACGGGGCGCGGGCCCGGGTGGACCGGCACCTCAACATTCATCTCAGCCTTGCGGAGTGAGCCCGATGTATGACCGGATGACCCTTCAGGTGCTCGCCAACCACGCGCGCGCCGCGGCCGAGAACATGGCTCACACATTGCACCGCACGGCCCATTCGGCCTTCGTCAAGGAGACGCAGGACTTCACCGTCATGCTGATGGACCGTGCGGGCGATACCTTCGCGGTGCCGATGGAGCTCGGCGCGACGTGGTATCCCGGCCTGAGCTATGCCCGTGCCATCGCCATGGTCGACGATTACCGCCCCGGCGACGTGGCCTTCACCAACGATCCCTATTCGGGCCATGTCGCGACCCACGCGCCCGATACCCATCTGTGGAAGCCCGTCTTCGCCGAGGGCGAGATCGTTGCCTGGACCGGCGGGCACATCCACAATACCGACATGGGCGGCGCGGTGCCGGCCTCGCTGTCTCGCTCGCTGACGGAGGTGCACCAGGAGGGTTTGCGCTTTCCGCCGATGAAGCTGGTCCGCGAAGGCACCTTCGACGCCCAGATCTTGCGGATCATGGAAACCAATGTGCGCAAGCCCGCGCTGAATATCGGCGACATCAAGGCGCTGGTCGGCGCGCTGAACACCGGCGAGCGCAAGGTTCACGCGATGATCGAACGGTTCGGCAGGCAGGGCTTCCTGACCGGGGTCGCCGCGCTGATGGACCAGGCCGAGGCGCAGGCGCGCGAGATCCTGCGCGGCATACCCGATGGCGACTACGTCTTTGCCGATTATGCCGACGAGGACAGCGATATCGGCAATCCCTGCCGCCTGAAGCTCACCCTGTCCGTCCGGGACGATAGCGCGGTGCTGGATTTCACCGGCTCCGACCCGCAGCTCGCCAGCTCGCTGAACGTGCCGTCGGGCGGCGATCCGCGGCACACCATATTGCTCGTCGGCGTCTATTACGTGCTCTACACGCTGAACCCGCGGATCCTGCTGAATACCGGCCTGACGCGCCCCTTCACCTGCATCGCGCCGGAGGGCACGGTGCTGAACCCGGTCGAGCCGGCGGCGGTGGGGATGCGGTCCTTGACCTGCGCGCGGCTGCGCTCGGTGATCTTCGGGGCGTTCAGCCAGGCAATCCCCGAGCGCATGCCCGCGGCGCCGGCGGGCAACAACTGTATCGTCAACGTCATGACCCATGACGAACGCAGCCGCCGGGCGGTGATCGCGGCGGTCAACCCGGTGGTGGGCGGCGGTGGCGGCATGCCGCATCGCGACGGCACCAACGGGTCGGGCGCGGATGCGGCCTATCTGAAGAACACCCCCATCGAGATCACCGAGACCGAGGTGCCGGTGGAGTTCGTCAAATACGGGCTGGCGCGGGATTCCGGCGGGCCCGGGCGCTGGCGCGGCGGGCTGGCGACCGAGATGGCGTTTCGCGTCTTCGCCCCCGACACGCGGATCACGGCGCGCAATCGCGATCGTTCGGTGTTTCGCCCCTGGGGCGTTCTGGGCGGGCGTGCGGCCGGGTTGTCCGACATGGTCGTCAATCCGGGAACCAGCGACGAGCGGCGGCTCGGCAATACCGACACGGCGGTGCTGCAGCCCGGCGACGTTCTGGAGATCCGGTCCGCCGGCGGCGGCGGCCGGGGCGATCCGATGGCGCGCGAGCCCTGGCGGGTGGCGCAGGATGTCGCGCGCGGCCATGTCTCGGAAACCGCCGCGAGGGAGGAATATGGCGTGGTCCTGACCGGGGGAACGGTGGACGAGGCCGCGACCACGGCTCTGCGCGCACAGGCGCGGCCACATATCGGCCATTTCCATTTCGGGCCCGAGCGCGAGCGCTTCGAAGCGCAATGGACCGCGGCGGCCTATGACCGGCTCACCGATATCCTGTCGGCCCTGCCGATCCACTGGCGCTTCTTCACCAAGACCGAGATTTTCCGCCGCATGGAGGGGCGGTCCGGGGCCGAGGGGGTCGAGGCCGCCTTCGCCGAAACCCGCGCCCGGTTTCCCCAGATGCCGTCTTCGCCGCGGGTTGCGGAGGCTGCGGAATGAGCGCGGCACCGGGGCGGGGACGGTTGCTGAGGCTTGCCGAGATCGACCGCGCGCACCTGACCTTCCAGTTCGACGGAACCGAGATGGAGGCTCTCGATGGCGACACGGTGCTCACCGGGATCCTGATGTCGGCCGGCAGCCTGCGTTCGGCCGAGTTCGGGCCGGAGTGCCGCGCCGGATTCTGCCTGATGGGCACCTGTCAGGATTGCTGGATCTGGCAGGAGGATGGCCCCCGTCTTCGTGCCTGCTCAACGCCGCTGCGGAACGGGATGCGGCTCCTGTCCCGCCCGGCTGTGGATTGGCCGGACAGGCGGCCATGACCCGGGTGCTGATCGTCGGCGCGGGGCCCGCTGGCATGCGCGCGGCCGAGACGCTGTCGAATGCGGGGCTGGTCCCGGTCGTCGTGGACGAGGCCGCCAGGGCCGGCGGCCAGATCTATCGCCGCCCGCCGGAAGGCTTCACCCGCCCGGGCGAGAAACTCTACGGGTCGGAAGCCGGCAAGGCGGCGGCGCTGCATCGCATGTTCGACGCGCTGGTCCGGGCGGGCAGGGTCGACTATCGCCCGCACAGCTCCGTCATCGGCTTTTCCGGCAACGAGGCATTGCTGCTCGGTGCGGAGGGGACGACCGCGATTGCCCATGACCTCCTGATCCTGGCCACCGGGGCGACCGACCGCCTGGCACCGGTGCCGGGCTGGCAGCAGGCCGGCGTCTACAGCCTCGGCGCGGCGCAGGTCGCGCTCAAGTCGCAAGGCGTGGCGCTGGGGCGGAAGATCGTGCTGGCAGGATCCGGACCGCTTCTGACGCTGGTCGCCCGTCAGCTCCGCAAGGCGGGGGCAGGGCTTGCCGGCGTGCTGGACACCGCCCCGCTGGCGGCGCAGGCGGCCGGCGGGATGCGCATGGCCGCGGCCCGCCCGCTGGTCACGGCGCGCGGGGTTGCCATGCGTGCCGGGCTCGGGCGGCTTTACCGCGCTGGGGTGACGCTTCAGAGCATCGCCGCGGGCGCCGATGGCCCGAACGCCGTGCATTGGCGCGACGCCTGGGGACGTCCCCGGACCACCCCCTGCGATACGGTGGCGCTCGGTTGGCATCTGCAGGCCGAAACCGCGCTGGCCGATCTTGCCGGCGTCCCCTTCGACTGGTCGGCGACCTGGGAGCAATGGTTGCCCCGGACCGACGATGCTGGCCGCGCGGGCAGGGGGATTTATCTCGCCGGCGACGGCCTGCGCCTGCTCGGTGCCGACGGCGCGGAGATCGCCGGGCGGCTGGCGGCCCGCGCCTGCCTGGCCGATCTGGGCCACGACATCCCGGCCGGGGACGAGGCGAGCGACCGCCGCCGCATGGCGCGAATGCGGCGTTTCGCCGACGGTGTCGCGCGGGCCTTTCCCTGGCCCGCCCAAATGGTTGCCAAGCTGCCCGACGACGCTGTGATCTGCCGCTGCGAAGGCATAACCGCCGGCGAGCTGCGCGCCACGTTGCCCCTGTCCGGGCCCGAGGCGAACCGCGTCAAATCCCTGGGCCGGGTGGGCATGGGGCGCTGCCAGGGGCGCTACTGCCAGCGTGCCGGAGCGGAGCTGATCGCGGCCGGGGCGGGAACGACGCCGGAGGCGGCGGGACGGCTGCGCATGCAGCCCCCGGTGCGCCCGGCGCCAATCGCTGCACTGTGCCGGATGGTCCGCGAGGACTGATCCCCCGCGAAATCTTCTGCCCCGGTTCCGCCTCGCGAAAGCGGATTATGCTGCCCGGCCGGCGCTTTCGGCAGCCGGTACCGGCCGCGCCGCGCGAAGCTGACGGCAAGACCACGAAGAGGTTTCCATGACACTTGCCTTCGACCCGTCCCGGCTGACGCTTCCGTCCGGCCACTATATTGGCGGCCGCTATGTGGAGGGGCCGGAGGAGATCGCGGTCGTCGCACCGTCGAACGGGCTGACGCTGGCCGCCATTCCGCGCGCCGATGCCGCGATGGTGGATCGTGCGGTCGCGACCGCCCGCGCCGCGCTCGACAGTTCGGGCTGGGGCGGGACGGCCCCGCGCGACAGGCTGCGCGCGCTCCACCGCTGGGCCGATCTGATCGAGGCCGAGGCCGGGACGCTGGCGCGGCTCGAGGCGGTCTGCTCGCCCCGTCCCGTGGCGCAAGCCGCCGCCGGCGACGTGATGGTGACTGCCGAACAGATCCGCTTCTTCGCCGAATTCGCCGACAAGGAGAGCGGCGATCTGGTTCCCACCTCGGACCGCCAGCTCGGCCTGATCTCGTCGGAACCCTATGGCGTGGTCGGTGCCATTACGCCCTGGAACTTTCCGATCTCGATGGCTGGCTGGAAGCTCGCCCCGGCGCTCGCAGCCGGCAATGCGGTGGTGCTCAAGCCCTCCGAGATGACGCCCTATTCGACGCTCTATCTGGCCGAGCTCGCGGTGAAGGCGGGGATTCCCGAGGGGCTCGTCAATATCGTTCTCGGCGACGGCCCGGTGACCGGCACGGCGCTGACCGGTCATCCAGGGATCGACAAGGTGTCCTTCACCGGCTCCACCCGCGCGGGCGGTCAGATCATGGAGAACATCGCGCGCGCCGGCATCCGGCCGATGACGCTGGAGCTGGGCGGCAAGAGCCCGATGGTGGTCTTCGCCGACGCCGATCTGGAGCTGGCCGCCGACTGCCTCGACCGGGGGATCACGCCGAATGCCGGACAGTTCTGCGTGGCGGGCTCGCGCATCGTCGTCGCCCGCGACATCGCGGAAGAGCTTGCCGCCATGCTGATCGAGCGGTTCGCCCGCCACGTGCCCGCCGCCACCTGGGAGGAGGTGCCCGGCTTCTCCCCGATCATTTCCGAACCCCAGCTCGGCCGGATCGACGGCATCGTCGGCGCCGCGGTCGCGCAGGGCGGCGAGATCCTTTGCGGCGGCGACCGGTTCGACCGCGAGGGCAGCTTCTACCGCCCGACCCTGATCGGCGGGGTCGACGCGGCGAACCCGGCGGTCACGGAGGAGATATTCGGCCCGGTCGCCACCTTCCAGACCTTCGAAACGGAAGATGAGGCAATGGCGCTCGCCAGCCATCCGACCTACGGCCTGTGTGCCGGGCTGTTCACCCGCGACCTGAACCGCGCCCTGCGGCTGTCGCGCCGGATCGAGGCCGGAACGGTCTGGATCAACCGCTACGGGCGCTCGCACGATCATATCCTGCCCACCGGCGGCTGGAAGGCCAGCGGGCTGGGCAAGGATCTGGGGCGCGAAGCCTATCTCGCCAACCGCCGGACGAAATCGGTGTTGGTCGACCTTTAACCGCCGCGCTCGCGGCCTCCCTCCGGCCGCCGGCGAAAGAGGACAACCGGCAATGTCGTCTGATCCGCTCCTCCAGCCCTTCCAGATCAAGAGCCTGCGGCTGAAGAACCGCATTCTGATCACCGCGCACGAGCCCGGCTATGCCGAGGACGGCCTGCCGAAGGACCGCTACCGCGCCTATCACGTCGCGCGGGCCCGGGGCGGGGTGGCGCTGACCATGACCATCGGCTCCGCCGCGGTGGCACACGACAGCCCGCCATCCTCCGGCGGCGTGCAGGCCTATCGCGACGAGATCGTCGGCTGGATGCGCAAGATCGCCGAGGAATGCCACGAGCACGGAACGGCGGTGATGATCCAGCTCACCCATCACGGCCGCCGGACCCGGTGGGACAAGGGGGACTGGCTGCCGACGGTCTCCGCCAGCCGCGAGCGCGAGGTCTCGCATCGCGGCGTGCCCAAGGCGGCGGAGGACTGGGACATCCGGCGGATCGTGCAGGACTATGCGGATGCGGCTGAGCGGATGAAGGAGGCCGGTCTCGACGGCGTCGAGTTCATCGCGACCGGCCATCTTCTGGACCAGTTCTGGTCGCCGCGCTCCAACACGCTGGACGGCCCGTATGGCGGCTCCCTGGACAATCGCCTCCGCCTGACCTTCGATGTGCTTTCCGAGGCAAGGAAACGGGTCGGCGAGGACTTCCTTCTGGGCGTCCGCTATGCCGGGGACGAGAACGCGGCCGACGGCGTCGATATCCAGGAAGGGCTGGAGATCTCGCGGCGCCTCAAGGACAGCGGGCTGGTGGATTTCCTCAACGTCACGCGCGGCCATATCGACGACGACGCCGGGTTGACCGACATGATCCCGGTTCAGGGCATGCGGGGCGCCCCGCATCTCGAGCTCGCGGGCGAAATCCGCGCGGCCACCCGATTTCCCGTGTTCCACGCCGCCAAGATCCCGGATCTCGCCACGGCCCGCTATGCCATTGCGGAGGGCAAGCTGGACATGGTGGGCATGACACGGGCCCATCTCGCCGACCCCGACATCGTCCGCAAGATCGCCGCGAGGCAGGAGGATCGCATCCGTCCCTGCGTCGGCGCCAATTACTGTCTCGACCGCCGGTTCCAGGGGGCGGATGCGCTGTGCATCCACAATCCCTCGACGGGACGCGAGACCGTCATGCCCCATGAGATCGCGCCGGCCGCAACGCCGCGTCGGGTGACGATCGTCGGAGCCGGGCCTGCGGGCATGGAGGCCGCGCGTGTGGCGGCCGAGCGCGGGCACGAGGTGATCGTTCACGAGGCCGCCAACGATCCGGGCGGGCAGATCCGCCTGACCGTGCAGTCCGACCGCCGCCGCGAGATGGTCTCGATCATCGAATGGCGGATGGCGGAATGCCTGCAGCGCGGCGTGACCTTCCGGTTCAACAGCTTTGCCGAGGCCGACACGGTCACCGCGGACAATCCCGACGTGGTGATCGTCGCCACTGGCGGCCTGCCGCACGAGGTTCCGCTGGCGCAGGGGCGCGACCTGGCGGTGACCGCCTGGGACATTCTCTCAGGCGACGCGCAGCCGGGCCGCTCGGTGCTGGTTTTCGACAATGCGGGCGACCATGCCGGCCTTCAGGCGGCGGAAATGATCGCGGCGACCGGCGCCCGGGTCGAGATCGTGACCCCCGACCGCAGCTTCGCGCCGGAGGTCATGGCAATGAACCTCACCCCCTATATGCGCAGCCTGCAGGCGCTCGACACGCGCTTCACCGTGACCTGGCGGCTCAGGCGCGTGACCCGAAAGGGCAACGGGCTGCTGGCCGAGCTTGGCAGCGACTACGGCGAGATGACCCGCCTGCGGGAGGTGGATCAGGTGGTCGTCAACAACGGGACGGTCCCGCTCGACGATCTCTATTTCGATCTCAAGCCGCTTTCGTCGAATCTGGGCGAGGTGGACAACACAGCGCTTCGGACCTCCGCCCGGCAGACCATCGCGACGAACCCGGATGGCCGCTTCCAGCTCTTCCGGATCGGCGATGCCGTGTCCTCGCGAAACACCCACGCCGCGATCTACGACGCCCTGCGCCTGACACGGGTTCTGTGACCGGAGAGGTGGGTGCTATCGCGCCGGCGAGAGTGCGGCCGAGATTTGCTCCACGATGGCGCCGACGCTCTCGGTTGCCAGTCTTTCGGCGGCCTCCACAGCCTCCGGTCCCCGGCTCAGGCCCTCCATATGGACGGCCATGACCCGGTGAATCCCCATCGTCCGGAATACGTGGCGGACATAGGGTGTCAGGAAATCCGGTTGGGCGGAGTCGCCGAGCCTTCCCCGCACGCCACGATCAGGACAACGGGACGGTCCGCGATCAGGCCGGCCTTGCCTTGCGGGGTCAGGGCAAATGTGCGACCGGGCCGGACGACCATATCGATCCAGGCCTTGAATGCCGCGGGCACGGTGAAATTGTGCATCGGCATGTCGATCACGACCGCGTCGGCGGCCTCCAGCTCGCAGATGAGCTCTTCCGACGGTTCGAGGTTTCGGCGGTGCTCGTCGTTGCGTGTGTCGTCCCGGCGCAGGCTGGCGTCGACGAAATCGGCATCCGGCAGGGGCGGGGGCGTCGTCGTCAGATCGCGGCGCGTGGACCCGGCGTGCGTCTGCGATTTCAGCCTGTCCACCAGCATGCCGCCCATCTTGCGGCTGCAGGACCCCGAAACGCGCGGGCTCGCGCTGATATGAAGGATGTTCATCGCCGGTCGCCCTCCGGAGTGTCCCGAAGAGAAATGGAGAACTTGAGCGCCCGCGCGAGCAATCCTTCGCGGAAATAGAAGCGGTGCCCCAGCGCGTTGGACAGCGGGGTATCCAGAAGCAGCATCTCCAGCCCGAGCCGCTGCCCCTCGGCCTTCAGGCGGTCCATGAGGATTCGGCCGAGACCGCTGCTTCGTTCCCGCGCATCGGTCACGAGATCGTCGACATAGAGGTGGGGTCCGAAGATGAGATTCTCCTGCACCCTGAACCCCGCCAGGGCCATCGGACGCCCGCCCTCCCATGCGGCGAGGAGGCGATAACCCGTCTCCTTCTGCCGTTTCCACCGGTCGACGAACTCCGTCTCGGAGGCGAGATGCGGTCGTAACTGGCGCATGACCGGAAAGCAGCGTGCGACCTCGTCCTCCGCATCGACAATGCGCACATCGATGTCCGTTCCTGTCGTCATCGCACGATCACTCCGCCTTGGCCTGTGGACGTGGAGGGTCGAAGCACAGCCCGATGGCGATGCGGTTCCAGGCGTTGATCGTGCCGACCGTGACCGTCAGCAACGTCGCCTCCCGCTCATCGAAGCATTCGCGCAAGGCTGCCCAGGCCTCGTCCGGCGCGCCCTCGCCATTCGGCCGCGTCAGCAATTCCGCCCAGCGCAGGGCCGCCCTCTCGCGCGTCGAGAAGACGCCGGCATCGCGCCAGGCCGGCACGAGGCCGAGCTTGGTCTCGTCGACACCCAGCTTGCGGGCGATGTTCAGGTGAAGCTGGATGCAGAAGGCACAGCCATTCATCTGCGAGACGCGCAGCTTCACGAGTTCCGTAAGGTCCTTGTCGAGCCCGCCGTCGTCGACGGCCTTTCCAAGCGCGATCAGCGCGGCATGGGCGGCCGCCTGGGATGTCGCGAAGGCGTCATAGGCGGGCCTGCTCGTCTCGTGTGGCATGAGGTGACCTTTCCGATCGGATTCGATAATATAAGAACACGAACATCATATAAGAAGTCTTATATTATGAGCAAGACGGACTCCCGAGACGGTCCTTCCCTGCCTGGCCCGGGGGAGGGAAAGCGTGGCGAGGATGGCTATATAGGCTATCTGCTTCGACAGGCGGCGAATGCGTATGAGACCCATCTCTCGCGCGTGCTTGGAGATCTCGGCGTAACGCCGCCGCAATTCTCGGTGATGACGATGATCGCCGCCTATCCGGGGCTTTCGAACGCCGATATTGCCCGGTTGGCGTTTCTGACCCCGCAAACGGTCGGCGTCACTGTCGCCAATCTCGTGAGGGCCGGCGTCGTCTCGAAACGCCCCCATGCCGTCCACGGCCGCATTCAGCAGCTCGAGCTGACCGACAGAGGACGTGAACTGCTCGACGCCGCGAAACGACGTGTCGACGCTGTCGAGACGGAGCTGGTGGAAGGCGTCGACGACGCCGGCGAGCGAACGTTGAGACGATGGCTCGCCCAGATCTCTTCGTGCCTGTCGAATGGCTGAGGCTTGGGGAGGGGGTCCGATCCGGCGGTGAACCGCGCACCGCCGGCATGCCTTGGCGCTACGGCGAGTGCCCGGACAGAAGATTGTCTGCCATGAAGTCGACGAAGACGCGCAGCTTCGGCGACAGATGCCGGCTCGACGGCCACAGGATGCGGAACGTGCCGGTATGGCGGACGGCGTCGTCCAGCACGCTCACAAGCGCGCCTGTTGCAAGCCGGTCTCGCACTGCGAAATCCGGCAGGCAGGCTAGCCCCAGCCCCTGCTCGGCCATGTAGAGCAGGGGCTCTATCGCGCTTGAGACGGATGCCCTTGCCATCGTTTCGACCGGGGCACCGTCTTCGTCGGCAAGACACCACTCTTCCAGCTTGCCTGTGGAGGGGTAGCGATGGCGCAGACACCGGTGGCCTGCCAGATCGGCAGGGGAGCGGGGAACGCCGTATCGTTCGAAATAGCCCGGCGCGCCGACCAGCCTGTAGCGAAACGTGCCAAGCGACCGCGTCATCAATCTGGAATCGTCGGGATCGCCGGTGCGGATCGCCGCATCGAAGCCCTCCTCGATGACGTCGACAAGGCGGTCGGTGAAGTCGAGGTCCAGCTCGATATCCGGCCAGGCCCGCATGAAGGCGGACAAGCTCGGCATCATCAGCATACCAACCAATGGCAGGCTGACCCGCAGCACGCCGCCGGGATGCGCGCGCGACTGCGAGAGCTCCAGTTCGGCCGCCTCCATCTCGCAGAAGATCCGGCGGCAGCGTTCCAGGAACAGGCGGCCTTCCGGCGTCAGCGTGATGGCGCGGGTCGAGCGGTGAAACAGTCTCACGCCGAGGCGGTCCTCGAGCCGCGCGACGGCCTTTCCGACAGCAGATGACGACACGCCGAGCTGGCGTCCCGCAACCGTGAAACTGCGGGCCTCCGCCGCCTGAACGAAGACGTTGAGCGCGCCAAGGCTGTCCATGGGGATCGGCATGATGGCGGACATTTTAGTCCGAAGTGATCGGAATTGAAGCCTGTTTTTCCGGGTGGGGCAGCGTGCCAGTTTCGCGACCATCGCAATGTCCAGACGAGGTTTCCCGATGGTCCCGGCATCCCTGACCGCTATTTCCGCGTTTCTGCAGCCCACCGTCTTGAGTGTGACCGTCGACGCGATGTCCGGCGGCGCGAGGCATGCCCGATGACCGAGCTCGGAGATCGCATCGGTGCGCCCCCGGGCGCTGAGACGTCATCGCCTGCGTCGGACCGTCTGCCCTGGGGCGGCCTGCTCGCGCTGTCCATGGCGGCCTTCGTCACCATCCTGACCGAGGCCTTGCCCGCGGGGCTTCTGCCCCAGATCGGCGCCGGCCTCGGCGTCTCGGAGGCGGCGGCGGGGCAACTTGTCACCGTCTACGCCGTGGGCTCGCTCATGGCGGCAATCCCGTTGACGGTCTTCACGCAAGGGGTGCGCCGCCGTCCGCTCCTGCTCGCAGCGATCGGCGGATTCCTGGTGGCGAACACGCTCACCGCTGTCTCCGGCAGCTATGGGCTGACGCTGGCTGCGCGCTTCGTGGCCGGTGTTTCGGCAGGATTGCTCTGGGCGCTGGCTGCCGGCTATGCCGCGCGCATGGCGCCCGAACATCTCAAGGGCCGGGCGATTGCGGTCGCCATGGCGGGAACGCCGCTGGCGCTCTCGCTCGGCGTGCCGGCGGGAACGTTCCTCGGGGCGGTCATAAGCTGGCGTGCCTGCTTCGGCCTGATGAGCGGGCTCACCGTCATCCTGATTGTCTGGGTGCTGGCCAGAGTTCCGGATTTCGCCGGCGAGCCTGCCGGAGAGCGCCGGTCGCTGAGAAGCGTCGTCGCGCGTCCGGGAATTCGGCCGGTGCTGTTCGTCGTGCTCGCCTATGTGATCGCCCACAACATTCTCTACACCTATATCGCGCCGTTTCTCGACGCCGCGGGCATGGTGGCGCGAACCGACACCGTGCTCCTGGTCTTCGGCATCGCGTCGTTGGTCAGCATCTGGATCGTGGGCGTGCTGATCGACCGGCGCTTGCGGGAACTGACCCTGTTCAGCACGGCGCTGTTCGGCCTCTCCGCCGCCGCGCTCTGGATCTGGGGCGACGTGCCGGCGGTCATCTATGGCGCGTCCGCCGTCTGGGGGCTCGCTTTCGGAGGGTGCGCGACGCTGTTTCAAACGGCGAGCGCCAAGACCGCGGGCCCGGCGGCGGACATCGCCCAGTCCATGCTGGTGACGACCTGGAATACCGCCATCGCCGGGGGCGGGCTTGTCGGCGGCGTCCTGCTCGACCGGCTTGGCGTCGGCGCCTTTGCCCCGAGCCTGCTGGTCCTGCTCATCGCGACCTTTGCCGTGACGCTCGCCGCGCGCCGGCACGGATTTCCGCTCCACCGTCCTCTCTGACGTTCGATCTCGACAGCCCTCCGTGTCGGATGCCCCGATGGGAGGTCATTGGCGATAGGCGCTGAGATCGATCTCGCGTAGCGGGTTGCCGCCGTCGATGAAGAGACGTCCGCCGGGCGTGAGGGCCGCCGCGATCCTGCGCCTGGCGGCTTCGCCGGACTTCGGATGCCGGCCGTCCAGCGCACCCACGCGCACCGCGATGGCGATGTCGAAAGGCGCATCCCCGTCGCGCAACTCGAACGCCTCCACGTCGACCTGCCGAAAGCTCAGGCGGCCGCTTTCCAGCTCGGCGCGCGATCCCGTCTCGGCCTGCGCGATGGCCCTGGCGGAGCGGTCGATGGCGAGGACATGGCCGTCGCCTATGCCCGCCGCCATTACCCGGGCCATCGCGCCGGGACCGCACCCGATCTCCAGCACGCGCAGTCCCGGACGGAGCGGCAGCGCCTCAACGATGGCTTGCAGTCGCGAAGAAAGGGTGTGTGTCATCCGGCGGCCTGAAGCGGGAGCGTCATCGCGTATGTCACATCCATCCAGCGGTCGGGGCAAGGAGATCGTCATGCGGACGCTGGGCGGCATCCTTTTCCGCGAGCTCTCCTCTTGTCGAACTGGTCGGCGTGCCCTGCGCCTCGCCCATATCCGGAAATCCGACGCTTGACTTCAAGTCGACTTGAAGTGGCAGCCTGCTCTCGAGCCGGAATTTTGGCAAGAGGGCAGACTCTATGGAACAAGCAGAAACGCACGCATCGGCAAGGTCGATATCGGGACTCACGGCCGCGTTGGCTCTATCGATGCTTCTGGCGTCGCTTGGAACCAGCATCGCCAATATTGCGCTGCCGACGTTGGTTCTGGCGTTTTCTGCACCGTTCGCCCAGGTGCAGGCGGTCGTCGTCGCCTATCTCGCCGCCCTGACGATCTCGGTCGTCATCGCGGGCCGCCTCGGCGACTGTTTCGGATTGAAGCCGATGCTCGTCAGCGGCTTGGCGATCTTCGCCGTCGCCTCGGCAATGTGCGCGATGGCGCCAAACCTTTGGGTGCTGGTCGGTGCGCGGGCGGTTCAGGGTGTCGGCGCGGCCTTCCTGATGACGCTCGCCATGGCATTGATGCGCCAGACGTCGAGCGAGGCCCGCGTGGGCCGTGCCATGGGGTTGCTCGGCACGGTGTCTGCGCTGGGGACGGCGCTGGGCCCGACGCTCGGCGGGGTGTTGATCCCTGTGACGGGATGGCGTGGCATCTTCTGGGTGCAGGTACCGCTGGCGGTTCTGGCCTTGGTGCTTGCCATCGCAATGCTGCGGGATACCCCCGGCAAGCAGAAGGCGCGTTCGGCGGGCCTGCGGTGGTCGGTGCCGAACAGGAGCCTTACGCCCAATCTCCTCGTCAATGTTCTGGTCGCCGCCGTCATGATGACGACATTGGTGGTCGGCCCCTTCTATCTCGGCCTCGGTCTTGGCCTGGAGGAAGCGCTGGTCGGGTTTCTCATGGCGATCGGTCCGGCGATCTCCATCGTCAGCGGCATTCCTGCCGGCCGGCTCGTCGATGCATGGGGGAGCGCTCGCGTGCTTGCCATGGGGCTCGCTTTCCTGGCCGCGGGGGCTTTCCTTCTGGCGGTCCTGCCGAACATGATCGGCGTGACCGGATATGTGCTTTCCATCGTTGTTCTGACGCCGGGCTACCAGCTTTTCCAGGCCGCCAACAACACGGCCGCGCTGGCGGAAATCCCCAAGGACCGGCGCGGCACGGTCTCGGGACTTCTCGCCCTGTCGCGCAACTTCGGCCTGATCGCGGGGGCATCGGTCATGGGCGCCGTTTTCGCCTACGGCGTGGGGACAGAGAATTTTGGCTATGCGACCCCTGCGGCGATCGCGACGGGGATGCAGCTGACCTTCCTGCTGGCCGGCGGCATGATGATCGTCGCAATCGGGGTTGCTGTCGGGCATCGCAATCCCGCCAAACGCCCGCAGTAACGGCCGTTGGCCACGCATATCGGCGGGGATGGCGGGCCATGCGGGATGGAACCGGGCGCTATTCCTGCGCCATAGCGCTATGACAGCCTTGAAAATATACGGTTGAAGGCCGTTCACGAAACGACGCGACGTAGCCTATGGCTCGATAGCAGCCGCGATCGCCGGTGTGTTCTCCTCGCCCCAAACACACAATGGCTGGAGCGCTTCGGCCAGCGCTTTGCCAAGCGGTGTCAGGCCGTAATCCACCCTCGGCGGTATCTCTTTGTAATCGGTGCGCGTGATGATCCCATGTGCTTCCAGCTCTTTGAGCTGCTGAATGAGCACCTTATCGCTTACGCCTTTCACGGCTCGCTTCAACTCGCCGTATCGCATCGTACCTTTGGCCAGGAAGAACAGGATGAGCGGCTTCCATTTTCCGCCAACAACCCGAAGCGCTGCGTCCAGGCCGCAGATGAAAGGGGAGTGATGTTCGCTTTTATCGTTCATCCAGGATACTTACCAAAAGGTGCATACTTATCAAAGTGAAATCGAGACCTATCTTCTGTTCACTCTCGAACAATGGAGATTGGGTCATGACAAAGCTTGATGGAAAAACGGCCATTGTCACCGGTGGCGCCAGTGGAATTGGCCTCGCGACCGCCAAGCGGTTTGTCGACGAAGGCGCGTTCGTCTACATCTTCGGGCGGCGGCAGGAGGCGCTGGACGCCGCCATGTCGGAGCTCGGATCGAACGCGCGCGCCGTCCGGGGGATACCACAAAGCTGGAGGATCTCGACCGGCTCATCGAAACGGTCAAATCCGAACGAGGCGGCATCGACATCGTCTTTGCCAATGCGGGCGTCGGCGACTTCGCGCCGCTTGGCGAGATCACGCCGGAACATGTCGACTGGACATTCGACATCAATGTCAAAGGCACGCTTTTCACGGTTCAAAAGGCGCTCCCGCTGATGAAACCGGGAGGCTCGATCATCCTGACCGGCTCGACCACCGGATCGATGGGAACGGCTGCGATGAGCGTTTACAGCGCCTCGAAGGCGGCCATTCGGAACCTTGCCCGTACCTGGGCCCTCGATCTCAAAGGCACCGGGATCCGGGTCAATGTCTTGTCGCCCGGGCGACGGAGACAGAGAAGGTCATGTCCATGTTCGAAAGCACGGGCGCTGGGGATGAAATCGTTTCTGGCTTTCAGGACCAGACCCCGCTCGGGCGGATGGGCGACACGGCTGAAATCGCCGCCGTCGCAGCGTTTCTCGCCAGTAGCGACAGCAGCTTCATGACTGGAAGCGAGGTGTTCGCCGACGGCGGGTATGCACAAGTTTGATCCAAACAAGGCAGGCCTTTCAGACGAATGGCCTGCGACACCGCCCCTGACATTCTGTATCCGTATCCCGTCAGGCTCCAGAGGCTCGATCATCTCGGGGGACACGAAGTGAAAATCGGAATCATCGGCGCTGGCATGGTTGGAAAGACCCTCGCCACGGGGCTTGCAGAGAAGGGCCATCAGGTTCGCCTCGCAAACAGCCGGGGACCGGAGAGCGTGGCTGAAAGCCTGGGCGCGTCGACCGCCAAGGTGACGCCCAGTTCCACATCGGCAACTCTTGCCTGCGATCTCGTCTTTCTCACTGTGCCATGGACGAAGGTCAGGGATGTGCTGAGGTCCGGCGGTCCAAAGGACGGCCGGATTCTCGTCGACGCGACGAACATCTTCCTGCGCTTCCCGCCCGAAGCGCTCATCGATGATTTGAAAGGCGACTCGGGCAGTGAGATCGTCGCTCGACTGGCGCCAGAGGCCCGCGTGGTAAAAGCGTTCAACACGCTGCCGTTCACGACGATGTTCGCGCCTCTTCCTGACGGCATGGAGCGTGTTCTTTTTGTTGCCGGTGACGACACTATGGCTGTGGCGTCAGTCTCAGACCTCATCGTTGAACTCGGACTTCACCCCGTTCCGCTTGGGCCCCTCGCACAAGCCGGCCGGCTAATGGAACTCGGCGGTCCGCTTTCCGGCCTGGAACTGCTGACGCCCGCAAAGGAAGAAGCCTGAGCCTGGCACGCAGCCAA
The DNA here is from genome assembly GCF_015482775.1 of Kaustia mangrovi. GTDB lineage: Bacteria > Pseudomonadota > Alphaproteobacteria > Rhizobiales > Im1 > Kaustia > Kaustia mangrovi. The sequence goes on from NZ_CP058214.1 coordinate 365,701, forward strand.
GGGCTTGAAGCGCAAATGCCAAAAGGACGCTCGGCGGGCCGCCACGGCGTGCAGAAGACGCAATTGTTGCGACAGCAAAAAGCGTCATAGCACTTGCCGGAACGACCTAACGCATAGGGGGCTGCATCGCGCAATGGACGGCAAATGGCGGGGCACGCGCGATGAAAACGCGAACTATTCCTTCACTGTAGCGCTACGATAGAGCAATCACGGATTTCGATGAAGCGCGCGTACGTGGGCCAAGGTGCGACACTGCACTACGCAGCGCCATATCCACAGCAGCGTAGCCGGGGGCGGTCAATTCGCTCGTCATGCGCGCAGCTACAGTGCGGAAGTCAAGAACCAATGAGCGACGCTTTGCCAATGCGCTCCAACTCGCGACTGAACCAAGCCCGATAGCTATCGCTCGCTCCCTGCAACTCCTCACGCAGATCCACCTCAGTGATGGCGAAATCCGGTGGAACCGAGAACCGGAGCTGCCGGCGGAGGAGGACGGCGACAACGTAGTCGTAGCTGACGCTGTGGTCCTCGTGGTACTCGATCGCGTATAGGTCGAAATAATCAGAAATTAGCGGATCAATGATTGTGTAGATGAACTCGAGAGATAGCCGCGAGAAGTCGAGTTCGTCGGGAGGGCAGAAGTGCTGCACGGCGTTCCGAGCACGGCGCAGACGCTCGTAGCAGTCGGCGTGCGGGATGCGCCTTCCGGTGGTGGCCCAAAGAACCTGAGGTAGCTTTTCGAAGTCGTGTGTCCTTCCACGAGCTAAGAGTGTCTTAAGGTCGAGTTCGTCGGAATTGTAGTCGTCTAGCCCAAATATGTCTCTAAAAATAAGCAGCGGATGCTCCCTGGCGATGATCGCTTTGAGAAACAGTTCGCCCGCGTGAGCGGCATTCAGGACCGACACTAAGGGCCAGTGTTCGTTGCCCGGATCCATGTACACTGCATGCGTGTTGGCTTGCGTCAAAGCCACCTTCGCCAAACCGAGGATCAAATCAGGGATCTGCTGCAGCTGCTCATTCATTCCGCGCGATAATCATTCTTCGACCACCTTCGACTCGACCTCGAACCAGAGTTCGGTGCGAGAAACCACGCCCCCTCGCCACGGGTAGTCGTGGTACCATTTGCGATCGCCCGTTGACCAGCATTAGTTTATCTCGCAAGTAAGACAGCAAAGACAAATAGGAGGGAGTAATGCCTGAGCGCAAACGCGGTCATCATCTCGAACGCTGGGAAATTGCGCTCGTCAAGGCAATGCTGGCGACCAAGAGGTACAATGATCAAGACATTCTAGCCTACTTCACGCGCCCAACACGATCGATCAACCACCGGCTGATCTCCGAAATCCGTTCGGAGAAGAAGCATAAAGCGATCAAAGCGGCAAGCGCAGACCAGCTGTCGGCGTATTTGCGCTGCTGGCCTGACGTAGATGCTGAGACTGGCCTGAGCCTGCGGGGCGACGAACTGCTGGTAAAGGCGCGGGAAGCGATGATTGCGGCGGTTCATAATTTCAATTCTGCAGGCCTGCATTTTCGTGCGGAGATATTCATCACTACCGCGATGATATCTTGGACCTATTTGTGTCACGCCTGGTTCAAACGTGAAGGCATCGATTACCGGTACAAAAAGAATGGCCAATTTAAACTGTTGAAGAGTGGAGCCGAGGCGTACTGGGAATTGGGAAAATGCTTACGCAACAACAAGCTTCCTATTACTAAGGGCATCCGACAGAATCTTGAATTGCTGCTTGAATTGCGTCACGAGATCGAACATCGCTCAACTGATAGGATCGACGACGCTCTCGGGCCACTGATGCAGGCATGTTGCATCAATTTTAACGAAGCGATCCGCTCGTGGTTCGGCGTACAGTTCGGCCTAGAACGCCGCTTGCCGATTGCCCTACAGTTCGTAACGTTCGATGCCGCTCAGGCTGCAGGTCTGAAAAAGGCAACCGCTTTGCCGGCGGCAATCGCATCGACGATGGACGCTTTTCATTCGAAGATGAGTGACGACGAACTAAGGGACCTAGCCTTCACCTACCGGGTTGCTTTCGTACCGAAGCTTGGCAGCAAGGCGAATAAGTCCGATATCGCCGTGGAGTTCGTCAAACCGGATTCTGAGGAAGCAAGAGCGATTAATGCTGTTCTCCTTAAAGAAGTTGACAAAGCTCGGTACACTGCACGACAGGTGATAACCGCGATGCACGAGGAGGGCTTCCCTCGCTTTAACCAGACACATCACACCGCCCTCTGGAAGGAGTTGGGCGGGAAAGATCCAGAAAGAGGTTTTGGGAGGGCTGGAGACTACAAAGGCACTTGGGTCTGGTTCGACAGCTGGGTTGCGCGCGTTCGCGCGCATTGTCAGGAGAATGCAGAGAAGTATGTCGCTGCACCGTGACCGCCGCTGAAGGCCGGACGATGTTCCAGCTCCACTGCGAAGCGTCTCCTTGCGCTAAAGACTGGTTGTAGCGTAGGGGATCGCACAAAGACTTGCGAACGCGGCAAATGGCGGATGGGGTGGGATTCGAACCCACGAGACGGTTGCCCGCCTGGCGGTTTTCAAGACCGCTGCCTTCAACCACTCGGCCACCCATCCGGCCAGGGCAGGCCCCGATGTCCGGCCAGTGGCGGACGGGGTGCCCGAAGGCGCCCGGGCCGGCAGTCCTGCATTCGGGTCGGCCGACCGGAGGGCAGGGCGGTCCGGTGTCGGGGCGCCGCGCACACAAAAGCGAATTTGAAGCCGTATGGCAATAGGCGCGAGGAGGCGATCTATGGGTCCGCCTTTCCGTCGCTCTCATCGCCGCTGTCGGCGCCCTCGCGCAGCTCCTTCTTCGACAGCTTGCCGACAAGCGTCTTCGGCAGCTCGTCGCGGAACTCGAAATAATCGGGCATCTCGATCTTCGACAGCTTGGGCTCGAGGAACGCCCTCAGCTCGTCCTCGCCGAGCGACTGGCCGGCCCTCAGCCGGATATAGGCCTTGGGCGTCTCGCCGCGATAGTCGTCGGACACGCCGACCACCGTCGTCTCCTCCACGGCGGGGTGCTCGTAGATCGCCTCCTCGATGCGGCGCGGATAGACGTTGAAGCCGGAGCACACGATGATGTCCTTGATCCGGTCGACCAGATAGACGAAGCCGTCCTCGTCCATATAGCCGACATCGCCGGTGCGGAAGAACGCGCCCGTGAAGCTCTGCTCCGTCTCCGCCTCGTTGTTCCAGTAGCCCTTCATGACCTGGGGGCCGGCGATGCACAGCTCGCCCTTCTCCCCGGGCGGCACGGGGCTGGCCGGATCGTCGAGCGAGCGGATCTCCTCCACGGTTCCCGGCACCGGCTGGCCGATGGAGCCGTCCTTGCGCAGGCCCTTGAACGGGTTCAGGTTGGTGACGGGCGAGGTCTCGCTCAGGCCGTACCCCTCCACAAGGCTGCACTGCGCGCGCTCCTCGAAGCCGCGCCGAACCTCCAGCGGCAGCGGCGCGCCGCCGGACACGCAATAGGAGAGGGAGGAGAGATCCTCCCCGCTCAGCGTCTCGCTGTTCATGAGCGCATTGAAGAGCGTCGGCACGCCGGGAAGGATCGTCGGCCGGTACCGGCGGATCAGCCCGATTGCCTCGTCGAGATCGAAGCGCGGCATCAGAACGAGCGAATAGCCCTGCGACAGGCCGAAATTCATCACCCCCGTCATGCCGAAGACGTGGAAGAAGGGCAGGACGGCGAGCATCACCTCTTCACCCTCGCGCGCGCCGGCGAACCACAGGCTGATCTGCTGGATATTCGCGCTCAGATTGGCATGGGTCAGCATCGCCCCCTTGGGCGTTCCCGTGGTGCCGCCGGTATATTGCAGGACGGCGAGATCGCTCCCGATATCGGGCTCGTGGCGGGGATATGTTCCGGAAGTTCCGGTCAGCTCGCGGAAGTGGAGGAGGCTGTCGGCGCGGACCGCGGCGGCCGTATCGGCGACTTCGCGGCGCTTGAACAGCCTGAACAGCCATTTCTTGACCGTCGGCAGGAGGTCCGCGAAGGGGCAGACGAGCGCATGCGGGATCGTGCCGCGCTCGACAAGGGCGTGAACCTTGTCGAACAGCATGGCCAGATCGAGCGTCACCGCCATCTCGCAGCCCGCGTCGCGGAACTGGTGGTCCATCTCCTCCACCGTGTAGAGCGGATTGACGTTGACGACGACGGCACCGAGCTTGAGCAGCGCGTAATAGGCGACGATGTAATAGGGCGTGTTGGGCAGGACGAGCGCGACCCGCGTGCCGGGCTCGAGCCCCGCCCGCGACAGACCGGCGGCAAGGCGCTCGGTCAGCTCGCCGATCTCGCCATAGCTCAGCGTCTGCCCGAGGAAGATCGTGCAGGGTCTCGAGGAATGCCGCCGGACGGCCTCGTCGAAGATGTCGTGCAGCGGCCGAGGGGGCAGATCCGCGTGCCAGTCGATCCCGTCCGGATAGCTGCCGAGCCAGGGAAAATCGGCGTGTGCATCTCCTGCACGGGGTTCTCCGGGCGCCTGTCCCGCCACCGCGACACCTCCCATTCGTCCATTGTTCTTCGTTATGCGGCCTGACCGTCCGAAGGGTGCAAAGTTACTACATCCACATAGCCGGCGCGATATGCTATATATATGGCTTGGCATGGGCTGCGGTCGACAGGCCGCAGGACGCCGGGGGCGGGCAACAAAACACGTTTACGGACAGGGTAGCCATGACCCGTTATTGGCTATTGTCGCGGCGCGCGGGCGCAGCCTGCCGCGCGGCATGGGCGCACCGAAACGGGATCGGGGGAGGGGGGCTCCCCGCACGATCTCCAGGGACCGGCGCAGTTCTGGCCGGCCTGACGGTGGCGGTTGCGCTTCTTGTGGCCCCGGCGCAAGCGCAGCGCGGGCTCAATCCACTGGACTATTATTCCTTCGACCAGACGATGGTGCTCGCCGAGGACGGCGACCAGCAGGCGGAATACCGTATCGGGATCGCCTACGAGACGGGCCAGGGGGTGAAGGTCCATCTCGGCAAGGCGGCGAAATGGTACGCCAGGGCCGCCGAGCGGGGCCATGTCGACGCCGCCTACCGGCTCGGCCGGCTGCTGCACGAGGGCGGACGCGGACTGAGGGTCGATCCGGAAAAGGCCGTCATCTATTACAACCAGGCCGCCCGCGCGGGCCATCCGGACGCGCAGAACTGGCTCGGCTATGCCTATCAGCACGGCATCGGCGTGGAGCAGAACACCGAGCTTGCCGTCATGTGGTACCGCCGCTCGGCCAAATGGGGCGTTGCCGCCGCGCAGAACAATCTCGGCCTCATGTTCCTGACCGGCAAGGGAGTAAGGCGCGACTACAATCTCGCCGCCGCCCTGTTCGAGCAGGCGGTGCGCCAGAGCTATCCCTGGGCGCAGAACAACCTCGCCGGCATGTACGAGATGGGCTGGGGCGTGAAGCGCGACATGGACAAGGCGCGTGCCCTCTATCAGGCTGCAGCCATACGCGGCAACCCCAATGCGCAGAAGAACTACGCCCGGCTGATGCGCGAGGCGCGCGACCATGTCATCCCGCGGCCGAAGCCGGTTCTCACCGAGCTTGCCGACGCGTCGGACGCCGGGGATGGCGCGCCTGCCGGCGGCAGCGAGACGGCGGACAACGAGGCCGATGCCGCACGGGAGACCGGCGGCAACAAGATGCGCCAGGCCGCCCTGCAGGACTCCCCCGCGCAGGGGCAGGAGCCGGGCGTTCACGCGCCCGCGCCAAGTGCCACCGGCGAGGCCGACTCTCTCAGCGCGCTGGCCGATCCCGCGAAGGTGGACACGTCCAGTCCGCATGCGGCGCAGCCCTCCGCGTCCCGCGACGGCGAGACGGCGGAAACGGACGATGCCGGCGGCACCGAGGCGGCGGAGGCCAATGTGGCCAAAGCCGAACTGGACGACGAGCCCGGCGGGCTGAAGGTCGACACCTCCGAAACCTTCAACCGCGACTGACCGGCCGGCACGGCGGTCTTCAGGCCGGCTCTCCCGACTTGAGAATATCGAGTTCCGGCACTGGCGCGTTATCCGCCATGGCAAGGATCGCCCCGATCAGCGGGTCCGGATCGTCGATTCCGCCTGAGCGCATGAGCATTCGGGCCTTCGCGACCATCTCCCCATCGCTCAGCGGCGCCTCCGGATCGCCCTTGGCGTCCGTGACCGCGGCGGAGCGGCTGTCGCCATCGGCCAGCGAGACCGTGACCCGCGCGCCCCAATGGGCCGGATAGGCCGAGGCGAAGGGCTCCGACACGGCGAGCCGGACCTTGCCGCGCTCTCCTGCCAGACGATCGCGCGCCGCGCCGTCGAATGCCTCGAAATCGATCCCGTCCAGCGCCAGGGCGGCGGCCACGCAATGCTGCAGCGAGAACTTGGCGGCATAGGTCGAGGAGACGTCCGCGCGGTCGCAGACATCGAGGGCCGCGGGATAGCTCTCCACCGTGACGGCACTCAGCCGGTTGCCGGACAGCGGCTCCCCGCCGATGGCCGCGCGGACCGCCAGCGCCGCCTCGATTGCAGGGTGGGTGTGCCTGCAGGACGGCCATGGCTTGATGGACGTCTCGCGCAGTTGCCAGGGCCCGCCCGGGCCCTCGAGCAGGCGGTGGGGCAGGTCGTCGGGACACATGGCGCGGAAGATCCCCTTCTCGCCCTCCAGGATCGCCGGCGCGCCGGTAAAGCCTTGCGCGGCCAGCCCTGCGGCGACCACGCCGGCTTCTGCCGCGCGCCCGGCATGCAGGTGCTTGGAGTGCGCGCCGGTCTCCAGGAACTCCCACAGCCCGCCCGACTGGGTGCCCGCATTGCCGAGCGCGTCGATGGCTGCGCCGTCGTCGAGGCCGAGCAGATACGCCGCCGCCATGGCGGAGCCGAAAGGCCCGCAGGTCGCCGTGTTGTGCCAGATGCGGTAATGGGCGGGACCGACCGCCATGCCGACCCGGGTCGCGGCCTCGAAGCCGTGGAGCACCGCCGTCAGCGCCTCGTGGCCCGGCCGTCCCCGGGCCATGGCGAAGATCGCCGGCACCACGGCGCATCCCGGATGCACGACCGAGGCGCGGTGAAGATCGTCCATCTCCAGAATGTGGCAGAGTGCGCCCATGAGAAAGGCGCGGCGGGGCGCGTCGAGCGAGCCGCCATCGGGTGCCAGGGTGCGTGCCCATCGCATGAGTTTCTCGCCCGGGACGCTGCGCTGCCCGGCAAGGATGCTGGCCGCCGCATCGAGGGTGAACAGGGCCGCCGCCCTCATGTCGGCCTCGCCGACCGGGCGGGCGCGAATGAGCTCGACAAGGCGCGCCGTGAGCGGTTCGCCATCGTGCCGTTGGAGACGGGGAGCGGTCGACATGGAGGCCCTCGTTCAAATGTCCGGTGCGTATCGTGAGGCTAGAGCATGAGGCCGGGCGGTGGAAAGCACTGTGCCGCAGCCGTGGGGGAGGGCGCACACAATCTTAACCCTTTTCCTCAACGCCGCGTTTACCGGTCGGCGCGCACAGTCATGGCGCATGCCGGCTCCGTCATATCGTGACGGGGGCGCAATCGGAATTTCAGGCAGGGACCCCTGTCAGTTCAGGGACAGCAGCGAATGACGAGAGGCCACAAGGTGGACGGACGCGGCCCCGTGCGCGGCACGATAATCGCCGGTCTCGCCCTCGCATTGACAGCGTCGTCGCTCATGCTCGCGGGATGCTCGAGCGACAAGGACGCCTTCTCCGGCAAGGGCAGCCCGATCTATCCGGGCGACGGGCCGCTGCCCAAGGGCGGCGGGCGCTATCAGATCGGCAAGCCCTACACGGTTGCGGGCCAGCGCTTCTATCCCAAGGCGGACCCGGACTACGACAAGACGGGCGTTGCGTCCTGGTACGGGCCGAAGTTCAACCGCCGGATGACCTCCAACGGCGAATGGTTCGACATGGACTATTTGAGCGCCGCCCACACCACGCTGCCGCTGCCGAGCTACGCCAAGGTCACCAATCTGGAGAACGGCCGGGAAATCGTTGTGCGCGTGAACGACCGCGGCCCCTTCGTGAACAGCCGCATCATCGACCTGTCGAAGAAATCGGCCGAGGCTCTGGGCTTCCGCAAGAAGGGCAAGGCGAAGGTGCGCGTTCAGTATATCGGCCGCGCGCCGCTCGACGACAAGGGCACGCATCTGGCCGCCATGAACACCGAGCTTCATCGCGGCACGTCGCTCAACACCATGATCGCAGCCGCCGACCGCCGCACCTCCGGCGGCACGCCCACCATGGTCGCCAAGGCAGAGCCCAACAAGCGGCCTGCCTCTAGCAAGCCGCAGGGCGCGCCCGTCACCATCGCCTCGCTCAGCGGGCAGGCGGCGGCCGGGTCGGGCAGCGCGGGGACCAATGCGGTCGTCCAGCCCGCAGGCGCCGGTTTCTACGTGCAGGCCGCCGCGTTCAGCGACCCGGACAATGCCGACCGGACCCGGGCACAGCTCGCCCCCATCGGTCCGGTCGAGGTCGCCCCGCTCAGCCGGGGCAGCCACACGCTCTACCGTGTCCGTGTGGGGCCGCTGCGCGATGCTGGCCAGGCCGACCAGGCGCTGCGCCAGGTCGTGGCGGCCGGCCACTCCGACGCCCGCGTGATCGTCGCCGCCAACTGATCGGGACCTCAGGCCTTTGTGTTGATTTGACCCGCCTGTCTGGATAGCTTCGGGAAAGGGGCTCCGGGGACAAGGCGAGGGTTTGCCATGGGCAAGACGATGGGTCGTGGCCTGTCGCGACTGATCGGGATGCGATTGCTGGCGGTGCTGGCGGTGTTCGCACTCTCCGCCGAACCGCTTGCCGCGCAGGAGCGCTTTGCCACCGAGGCGCCCTACGCCTTCCTGATGGATGCCGGCTCGGGCACAATTCTCTACGAGAAGCGCGCCAACGAGCTGATGGCGCCGGCGAGCATGAGCAAGCTCATGACGCTCGTCATGGCCTTCGAGGCCGTCGACCGGGGGCAGCTTGAGCTCGACGACCGGATCCTCATCACCGAGGAGGCTTGGAAGCGCGGCGGGGCGAAGTCGGGTGGGTCGACCATGTTCGCCGAACTCGATTCGCATGTTCCCTTGCGGGATATCCTCAAGGGGATCGCGGTCGTCTCCGCCAACGATGCCTGCATCGCGCTCGCCCAGGCGCTTGCCGGATCGGAGGCCGCATTCGCCGACCTCATGACGACGCGAGCGCGCGAGCTCGGCCTCGAGCGCTCCACGTTCACCAATGCGACCGGCCTGCCGGATCCGGGCCAGCGCATGACGGTGCGCGAGCTCGCCATGCTGGCGCGCTATATCGTCCGCGACTTCCCGGAGTTCTACGAGCTCTTCGATATCCGAGAATTCACCTGGAACGACATTCCCCAGCACAACCGCAATCCGCTACTCGACCGGGTGCCGGGTGCCGACGGCGTGAAGACCGGCTACACGAAGGAGGCCGGCTACGGGCTCGTCGGCTCCGTCCAGCGCTTCGGGCGGCGCCTGATCCTCGTCGTCGCCGGATTGCCATCGGCCGACGCCCGCGAGGAGGCGGCCGTCAAGCTGATCGACTGGGGCTTCGGCAACTATCAGGCCTATGTGATGTTCGAGCCCGGTCAGACCGTCGAGAAGGCCCGCGTCTGGGGCGGGGATGCCGCCTGGGTGCCGCTCGTCACGCGTATTCCCGTGGACATCATGCTCGCCGCCGAGGAACGCCATTTCATGCGCGCGGAGGTGAGTTATAAGGGACCGCTCATCGCGCCCGTAAAGGCTGGAACGCAGGTCGGCACGCTGCGTTTCACCGTCCAGGACCGGGTGCTTGCGGAGGCACCGCTCTACACCGATGCGAGCGTTCAGAAAAACGACGGGCTCCTGCGCCGTGCCCTGGATACGCTGCATTATTTCATCTTCGGCGCCTGAGAGTATCCGGCTGGATGGGGCAGGGCAGGTTCATCACGCTTGAAGGCGGCGAGGGGGCGGGGAAATCCACCCACGCCAGACGGCTGAGCGCACGGCTCGGCGAGGAAGGCTACGGCGTCGTCCAGACCCGCGAGCCCGGCGGCTCGCCGGAGGCGGAGGCGATCCGCACGCTGCTCGTGACCGGCGAGGTCGACCGCTGGTCTTCCAATGCGGAGGCGCTTCTGAACTATGCCGCGCGCGACCAGCATCTGCGCAACACGATCCGGCCGGCGCTTAAGCAGGGGCAATGGGTGGTGAGCGACCGCTTCTCCGATTCGACGCGCGCCTATCAGGGTGTGACGGGCGGCGCGGACATGGCGCTCATCGACCATATGGAGCGTGTCGTGGTCGGGCCGACGCGCCCCGACCTCACGATCGTCTTCGATCTGGAGGCGAGGGAGGGCCTGAGTCGCGCCGGCAAGCGCCCCGACGACCATGACGAGCACCGCTTCGAGCGCAAGGGCTTAGCCTTCCACGAGCGCCTGCGCGAGGCGTTCCTCGCCATTGCCGAAGCCGATCCGGAACGCTGCGTCGTGGTCGATGCGACGGCGCCGGTGGACGAGGTGGCCGAAACCGTCTGGCAGGCTGTTGCCTCCCGCCTCATAGCCTGATTATCTGCCCGCCATGAGTGCCGACACCCAGCAGCAGACAGAGACGGAGCGCCATCCGCGCCTTGAAAGCCGGCTTGTCGGCCATGAGGAGGCGGAGGCGCGCTTCCTCAAGGCACATCTGGCCGGCAAGCTGCACCATGCCTGGATCCTCGCGGGGCCGAAGGGCATCGGCAAGGCGACGCTCGCATACCGGGTCGCCCGCTTCGTGCTGCGCCATCCCCGGCCGTCCGCGGAGGGCATCGCGCCCGACAGCCTCTATGTGCCGCCCGAGGATCCGGTGTTCCGCCGGGTGGCGTCGCGCGCGCATGCCGACCTCATCACCATCGAGCGGCGCTACGATCCCAAGACCAAGCGCCTGAAGGCGGAGATCGGCGCGGAGGATGCCCGCAAGGCCGGCCAGTTCTTCGCGCGCACGGCGGGCGAGGGGGGCTGGCGCGTGTGCATCGTCGATGCGGCCGACGACATGAACGCCTCGGCGGCGAACGCGTTGCTCAAGACGCTGGAGGAACCGCCGCGCGACGCGCTCTTCCTTCTGGTGAGCAATGTGCCGGGCCGGCTCCTGCCCACGATCCGCTCGCGCTGTGTCCGTCTCGATCTGGCGCCCCTGTCGAACGATCAGGTGCTCGACGTCGTGCGCCATTCGGACGGCCTCGACGCACCGCCCGACGAGGCGACGCTGCGGCTTGCCGCCGACATCGCGGAAGGCTCGCCGGGCCGCGCCATCCAGTATCTGGAAACCTCTGGCTTCACGCTCTTCAACGACTTCCTGAAGCTGGTGGAGCGCACGCCGGGCCTCGACATCGCGCGCGCGCTCGACTTCGCCGAACGGCTGAAACCCGCCCAGGCACTCGACGACTACCGGCTGTTCGCGGAAATGCTCTCAAGCTGGCTCGGCGGCGAGATCCGCAAGGCCGCGCGCGGCGAGGGCGACTGGGGCGGGCGCATCACGCCGGCCACCATGAGCCGCTGGGTGGACGCGCACCATGCAATCGGCCATTCCATTGCCCGCGCAAATGCCCTAAACCTCGATCGCCGCCAGGTCGTGATGCAGGCCTTCAGGCTGATCGACGACACGGCCCGCGCGGCGCGGTGACCCCCGTCCGGGGTTGCGCTTAATGCCGGCACATCCAAGATATCGGACGACATGGCTGACCAGAAGCGGTTCTACATCACGACGGCGATCTCCTATCCCAATGGCGAGCCCCATATCGGGCACGCCTACGAGTTGCTTGCGACCGACGCGCTGGCGCGGTTCAAGCGCCTCGACGGATATGACGTGTTCTTCCTGACCGGCACGGACGAGCACGGCATCAAGATGTTTCAGACCGCGACGCGCGAGGGTGTCGATCCGGCCGCGCTCGCCGACCGCAATACAGCCCGCTTCCAGGCCATGACCCGGGCACTCGACAGCTCCAACGACGACTTCATCCGCACGACGGAGGAGCGCCACAAGCGCGCCTGCGCGGAGATCTGGCGGCGCATGGCGGCCAATGGCGATATCTATCTCGACACCTATGCCGGCTGGTATTCGGTGCGCGACGAGGCCTATTACGACGAGAGCGAAGTGACGGTCGCAGACGACGGCACCAGGCTCTCGCCCCAGAGTACGCCCGTGGAGTGGGTGGAGGAGGAAAGCTATTTCTTCCGCCTGTCCGCCTATCAGGACAGGCTGCTCGCCCATTACGAGGCCAATCCGGAGTTCATCGGGCCGGAGACGCGGCGCAACGAGGTGGTGAGCTTCGTGAAGGGCGGCTTGCGCGACCTCTCAATCTCGCGCACCACCTTCCAGTGGGGCGTGCCGGTGCCCGACGATCCGCGCCATGTCATGTATGTGTGGGTGGACGCGCTCACCAACTACCTCTCCGCGACCGGCTTTCCCGACGAGACCGCGCCGCGCGCGCCGTTCTGGCCGGCCGACGTTCACGTCATCGGCAAGGATATCGTGCGCTTCCACACGGTCTACTGGCCGGCCTTCCTGATGTCGGCCGGCGTGGCCTTGCCGCGCCGGGTCTATGCCCACGGCTTCCTGTTCAATCGCGGGGAGAAGATGTCGAAGTCGGTCGGCAATGTGATCGACCCCTTCGCGCTGGCCGACCATTACGGGGTCGACCAGATGCGCTATTTCTTCATGCGCGAGGTGCCCTTCGGTCAGGACGGCAATTACAGCCACGAGGCGATTGTCGGGCGGATCAATGCCGATCTCGCCAACGATCTCGGCAATCTGGCCCAGCGCTCGCTCTCCATGATCGCCAAGAATTGCGGCGGCGCGGTGCCGGCCCCCGGCACGCTCAGCGACGAGGACCGCACGATGCTCGCCGCCGCCGACGGGCTGCTTGCCGAAATCCGTCCGCAGATCGACGCCCAGCAGATCCACATGGCGCTCAACGCCATCTGGCGCGTCGTGGGCGACGCCAACCGCTATTTCGCGGGCCAGGAGCCCTGGGCGCTGCGCAAGACCGATCCGGAGCGCATGGCGACCGTGCTCTATGTCACGGCGGAAACCGTGCGTCAGATCGCCATTCTCGTTCAGCCCTATATGCCGGGCTCGGGCGCGGCGCTGCTCGACCTTCTGGCCGTGCCGGAGAACGCGCGCGGCTTCGACGCGCTCGGCGAGGCCGGACGGCTCGAGCCGGGCAGGGCGCTTCCCGCACCCACTCCCGTCTTTCCGCGCTATGTGGAGCCGGAGGACCAGAAAGCGACCAGCTGACAGGACGCCCCATGCGACCGTTCATCATCGACAGCCATTGCCATCTGGATTTCCCCGTCCTTTCCGGGGAGATCGACGCGGTCCTCGCGCGTGCGAGGGAGGCAGGCGTCGGCCTCATGGTCACGATTTCCACGAGGGTGCGCGCCTTCGACACCGTTCTGGCGATCGCCGAGGCCCATGACAACGTCTACTGCACGGTCGGCACGCATCCCCACAACGCCGCCGAGGAGCAGGACGTGACGGTGGACGAGCTCGTCCGGCTGGCACGCCACCCCAAGGTCGTCGGTATCGGCGAGGCGGGGCTCGACTATCACTACGACAACAGCCCGCGCGAGCTCCAGGCGGCGAGCTTCCGCACCCATATCGCGGCGGCGCGCGAGACCGGCCTGCCGCTCGTCATCCACAGCCGGGAGGCGGAGGACGACACCGCCAGCATCCTGGAGGAGGAGTACGCCAGGGGCGCCTTCACCCCGCTGCTCCACTGCTTCAGCTCCGGCATCGAGCTTGCCCGGCGGGGCCTTGCCCTCGGCGGCTATGTCTCGTTCTCCGGCATCATCACCTTCAGGAACGCCGAGGAAATCCGCGCCGCGGCGCGCGAGGTGCCGCTCGACCGGCTGCTGGTGGAAACCGATGCGCCCTATCTCGCGCCGGTGCCCATGAGGGGACAGTCGAACGAGCCGGCCTATGTGGCCCATACGCTTGAGAAACTGGCGGAAATCAGGGCGTTAACCATAGAGGACATGGCCGCGCGGACGACGGAGAACTTCCATCGGCTGTTCTCCAGGGTGCCGGCGGGCGCGGCCGCATCGAACGGGGTCTCCTGACGCCATGGGGCTCAAGATCACCGTGCTCGGCTGCGGCTCCTCCGGCGGCGTGCCGCGGATCGGCAACAATTGGGGCGTCTGCGACCCGACGAACCCGAAGAACCGGCGACGGCGCTGCTCGATCCTCGTGGAGCGCGAAAACGGCCGCGATGCGACGCGCGTGCTGGTCGACAGTTCGCCGGATGTGCGCGAGCAGCTTCTCGACGCGGGGGTGAGCTGGCTCGACGGGGTTATCTACACCCACGACCATGCCGACCACACCCACGGGCTCGACGAACTGCGCGTCATCGCCATCAATGGCCGCCAGCGCGTGCGGGTCTGGGCGGACGAGCGCACCGAGCGGTCCTTGAGGACGCGCTTCGGCTATTGCTTCGAGACGCCGCCGGGCAGCAACTATCCGCCGATCCTGGACGCCCATCGTATCGTGCCGCCGGAACCGGTGGCGGTCGACGGGCCGGGCGGCATCGTGGAGGCCGTGCCGTTCGAACTCGACCATGGCGATATCCGCGCGCTCGGTTTCCGGTTCGACGGTCTGGCCTATACGCCCGATCTCCACGACATTCCCGAAGAGAGCATCGCCGCGCTTGAGGATCTCGATGTGTGGATCGTCGATGCGCTGCGGCCGACGCCGCATCCGAGCCATTTCGATCTCAATCAGGCGCTCGACTGGATCGACCGCCTGAAGCCGCGGCGCGCGATCCTCACCAACATGCATGTCGATCTCGACTACGAGGCGCTGAAGCGCGAGCTGCCGGACAATGTCGTGCCGGCCCATGACGGGCTCACAGTCGTCGCGGAGTGACGTTTCAGGGCCCATGCCGCGGCTTGCGGCGTCTCATGGTCCACTGCCGGCCCATATGGATTGGTTCCATAATATAGATTATGCGACTTTCAGATGTAGCAACGGGCCGCAATGGGCCCGCAACGGCCAGCCTACTCCTCCGAACGCCCCGTGGCGTCGCGGTCGCGCTCATATCGCCTCATGGATGGAAACGACGGCAACCAGGACTCGCGACGGACGGTCCAGAGTTCATAGGTCGGCCTCAGCCGGTCGGGTTCGTCCAGGGATCCGAGGTTGACCTCGGTCTCGTCTCCGGTGCGCGCGAAGACCGGCGAGCCGCAGCGCGGACAGAAATGTCGCCCCGCATAGTCGCGCGTCTCGCCTTCTATCGTCACAGCATCCTGGGGAAACACCGCGGAGGCGTGAAAAAGCGCCCCGTGATGCTTGCGGCAGTCGAGACAGTGACACAGGCCGACCCTGTATGGGCGACCAGAGGCCACGATCCGGACGTCGCCGCACAGGCAACCGCCAGTGAACCGGTCCATGCTTGCACCTCCTCCGAAATCGCATGCTCTGACCTCTGTCTACAACGGCCCCCCGCCAGACGTCCATGGCCGGTCTCGCGCGGGCTTGCTGTTCAGCGCCGATGCGATCTGCGCTAGGCTCGCCACATGCCGCGCCCGCGACTCACGAACTTCCGGAGCCGATCCAGATGACCGACGCCATCGCGGACAAGCCGCGTTCCATCGAGACCCTGCGCGCCATCATGCGGGCGCTACGCACGCCCGATACGGGCTGCCCATGGGATCTGGAGCAGGATTTCCAGACCATCGCGCCCTATACGGTCGAGGAAGCCTATGAGGTGGCCGATGCCATCGAGCGCGACGACATGGAGGACCTGAAAGAGGAGCTCGGAGACCTGCAGCTCCAGGTCGTCTATCACGCGCAAATGGCTGAGGAATCGGGTTATTTCGCCTTCGAGGACGTCGTCGAGGCGATCAACCGGAAACTCGTGCGCCGGCATCCCCACGTCTTCGGCGACGAGGCGGCGCGCACGGCCGGTGCGGTCAAGGGCATGTGGGAGCGTATCAAGGCGGAGGAAAAGGCGGAGAAGGCCCGCAAGCGCCCGCCCGCCGATACGGATGACGCCGGCAGCGTGCTGGACGATGTGCCCGTCGCCCTGCCCGCGTTGACGCGCGCGGGAAAGCTCCAGAAGAAGGCCGCGCGCGTGGGCTTCGACTGGGGCGATGCCGCCCCCGTGCTCGACAAGGCGGAGGAAGAGATCGCCGAACTCAGGGACGCACTGGCGGGCGGCGACCGCGAGGGTGCGGCCGAGGAGATCGGCGACCTGCTGTTCGTGCTCGCCAATCTCGCCCGCCATCTCGGTGTGGAGCCGGAAGCCGCATTGCAGGCGACGAATGCGAAATTCTCACGCCGTTTCAGACATATCGAGACGGAACTTCGCAAACAGGGAAAGCGTCCGGAGGATGTCGGCCTCGATGCCATGGACGCGCTCTGGGACGATGCCAAGCGCCGCGAGAGGGCCGTCTGAGCGGAAAACAGCCCGCCCGACTACTCCGCCGCGCTGCGGCGCTCGGTGCTGTCGAGTGCCTGGGCGGACGCGCCGAGGCGAGCCTCCACGGGCCCGACCTTCTCCGGCGGCACGCGCACGACAAGGGTCACGCGGCCGTCCTCGCCGTCATGGCGCTCGAGCACCTCGCCGATATCGTAGAGCCAGGACAGGCGCCGGCCCTCCGTCGGCTCCAGGGTGACGCGGAAGCGGCTCGAGCTCTCCGCAAGCGTGCGCTCCACGAGCGCGAGGAGCGTGTCGATCCCCTCGCCCGTCCTGGCCGAGATCAAGGCCACATTGTCCGACCGCATCGCCTGGTTCTCGATGGAAGTGCGCTCCTCGCCCGCCAGCCTGTCGGCCTTGTTCCAGACCTCCACGATACGGTCGCGGCGAGCCTCGTCGACACCGAGCTCGGCAAGCACCTGTGCGACATCGGCGGCCTGAGCGCCCGTATCGGGATGGCTGATATCGCGCACATGGAGGATGATCTCCGCCTCCAGGACCTCTTCCAGCGTCGCCCGAAAGGCGGCCACAAGATCGGTCGGCAGATCGGAGATGAAGCCCACGGTGTCCGACAGGATGACCGTGCGCCCATGGGGCAGCTCCAGCCGCCTCATGGTCGGATCGAGGGTCGCGAAGAGCAGGTCCTCCGCGTCCACATGCGCCGTCGTCAGCCGGTTGAACAGTGTCGACTTTCCGGCATTCGTGTACCCCACCAGCGCCACGACCGGATAAGGCACGCGCTGGCGGTTGGCGCGATGCAGCTCGCGCCGGCGCCTGACCTTCTCCAGATCCTGCCGGATGCGCGTGATGCGGTCCTGGATGATGCGGCGGTCCGCCTCGATCTGCGTCTCGCCCGGGCCGCCCATGAAGCCGAAGCCGCCCCTCTGGCGCTCGAGATGGGTCCAGGACCGCACGAGGCGGCTCTTCTGGTAGCTCAGATGGGCGAGCTCCACCTGGAGGCGCCCTTCCTTCGTCTGCGCGCGCCGACCGAAGATCTCCAGAATGAGGCCCGTGCGGTCGAGCACCTTCGCCTTGAAGGCGCGCTCCAGATTGCGCTGCTGGACAGGCGAGAGCGTCGCGTTGACGACGACCAGCCCGACATCCTGCACCCTCGCGGCCTCCGCGATCTCCTCCACCTTCCCCGGACCGATCAGGGTCGCGGGGTGCACCCGGGCGACGGTGACGATCTCGGATCCGGCGATATCCAGGTCGATGGCGAGCGCCAACCCCTCCGCCTCGTCCAGGCGGGCGGTCTCGTCGCGCAGCGTGGAGGTCTCGTCCGGGGCCTGCGCCTTGATGGCGCCGGCCTTGAAGGCGACATGCACCACAAGCGCACGAACCGGTGGCGTCTCCTCGATCTGGAACGCGACCGGGCCGTGGGCCCGTCCCTCGGGGCTGTCTGTGTTCGCCGGGGTGTCTTCGTGTCGCCTATTCGTCACCCGCGCTTGGATCCTCCTCGAAAAGATTGATCGACTGGCCAGGCATCACTGTGGATATGGCGTGCTTGTAGACCAATTGCGAGAGGCCGTCGCGCCGGAGAAGGACGCAGAAATTATCGAACCATGTGATCACGCCCTGCAGCTTCACGCCATTCACGAGGAAGACCGTGAGTGGGACGCGATTCTTGCGCACGTGATTGAGAAAGGTGTCCTGCAGGTTTTGTGATTTTTCTTGAGCCATGGTGGTTCCCGCTTCTTGCAACGTCAGAGACGGGAACGCACACACACCGAACCCCGTCCCCTTCCTTTTCCTGTCGTACTCTTATTACGCGTGTTTGGCTGTGCTTTTCAATGGCCGCACCGTAGCACAATGCCAACAGGGCAGCGACCGTCAAACATGGCGCGCGCCGCCGCCTAGAAATACTCCAGACTGACCCGGAACAGATGCTCCACCTCGCGCACGACGCCGGCCAGCGCGAACATGACGATCCGGTCATGCGGCTTGATCTCGGTCTGGCCCGTGGGGATGATCACGCGGCCGCCACGCACCAGCGCACCGATGCGCACGCCGTCGGGCAGCGATGCCTCGCGCAGGGGCCGGCCGACGACGGGCGAGGTTTCCAGAGCCTCCGCCTCCAGAACCTCCCCCTGCCCGTTATGGACCGGATGCACGCCGCGGATACGCCCGCGCCTCACATGGCGCAGAATGCTGGAGACGGTGACCGAGCGCGGGCTGATATAGGCGTCGATGTTCAACGGATCGAGGATCGAGTTGAAATCGGTCCCCGTCACCAGGCTGAAGGTCTGGCGCGCGCCTTCCTGCTTGGCCATGACGGCGGCGAGGATGTTGACCTTGTCGTCGTTGGTCAGCGCGACGAAGGCCTCCGCCTCCGGGGCGCCGGCCTCGCGCAGCATCTCCTGCTCGAGCGTGCTGCCATGGAGCACGACGGTGCGGCGCAGCTCCTCCGCGATCCTGACCGCGCGCTGCCGGTTGCCCTCGATGATCTTCACCTGGGTGCGGCTCTGGCGCTCCTCCAGCTTGGTGGCGACATAGAGGCCGATATTGCCGCCGCCGGCGATCAGAACGCGTCGGGCGGGCTTTTCCTCATGGCCGAAAATGCCGAGCACGCGCTCCGCCTGCGCCCGGTCGGCGATCACATAGACATCGTCGCCCACGAGCATCTGGTCGGAACCGTGCGGCACGAAGAGCTGGCCATCGCGCACGACGCCGACCACGACCGTCTGCAGGTCCGGGAAGAGCTCGGTGAGCTGGGCCAGCGGTGTGTCGACCACCGGGCAGTCCTCGCGCAGGCGGATACCCAGCGCGATCACCGCATCGTCCACGAAATGGATCGCCTCGAAGGCGCCGGGCAGCGCGAGCCGGCGCAGCACCATCTCTCCGACCGCGATCTCCGGTGAGATGACGACGTCGATCGGCATGTTCTCGCGGGAGAACAGATGGCGCCATTCGGGGTTCAGATAGCTCTGGGCGCGCACGCGCGCGATCTTGGTGGGGATCTCGAACAGGGAATGCGCGATCTGGCAGGCCATCATGTTCACCTCGTCGGCGAAGGTGACCGCGATCAGCATGTCGGCATCGCGCGCGCCGGCGCTTTCCAGAACGTCCGGATGGGAGCCGTGCCCCACCACGCCCTGCACGTCCAGCGCGTCGGAGATCGCCTGCACGAGCTGGGGCGAGGAATCGATCACCGTCACGTCGTTCTGCTCATGGGCCAGACGTTCGGCGATTCCCCGGCCGACCTGGCCCGCACCGCAAATGATGATCTTCATGAAAGGCAGCCCTCTGCCGCGTCACAGGGGGCGGAGTGTGCGCAAACGGCCCGCTGGAGGCAAGCACTCTTGTGACACGTCCTGAAGCCGCGATGCCGCAGCAGCCGGTTCAGTAGTGATTCGAATGTTCTCGGGCCGTTTCCTCAAGCGAAATCTCGGGCGCCTTGTCGTTCTGTGACACGCCGAGCAGTTTGAGTTTGCGGTGCAGGGCGGAGCGTTCCATGCCGACGAAACTCGCCGTCTTGGAGATGTTCCCCCCGAACCGGGCGATCTGGGCGGTGAGATATTCGCGCTCGAAGATCTCGCGCGCCTCGCGCAGCGGCAGGGCCATAAGCTGCTCGCCGCCATGGCCGTTCACCACCGGCGGCGAGGCCGAGCCGAGCTCGCTCGGCAGCATGCTCGCGGTGATCTCCGCCTCCGGATCGCCGCTGGCCAGAATGAGCAGCCGCTCCACATTGTTGCGCAGCTGGCGCACATTCCCCGGCCAGTTATGGGCCTGCAGCACGGCGATCGCATCGTCGGCGATCTCACGTTCCGGCTGGCCGGAAATCAGCGAATATTGCCGTGCGAAATGCTCAACGAGCGCGGGGATGTCCTCGCGGCGCTCCGCCAGCGCCGGCACGTGGATCGGCACGACATTCAGCCGGTGATAGAAATCCTCCCGGAACGCCCCCTCCTCGATCAGGGCCGACAAATTCCGGCAGCTCGACGAGACGACGCGCACATCGACCTTCACGCGCTTCGCGCCGCCGACGCGCTGGAAGGTCTGGTCGACGAGGACCCGAAGGATCTTGCCCTGGGTCTCCAGCGGCATGTCGGCGACCTCGTCGATGAACAGCGTCCCGCCATGGGCCTCCTCCAGCGCGCCGATGCGCACCAGCGTGCCGCTCTCGTCCTCCACGCCGAACAGCTTCTCCTCCATCAGATCCGGCGCCATTGCGGCGGCCGGCAGGATGATGAAGGGACCGCTGGCGCGCAGCGACGAGGCATGGAGCATGCGCGCGGCGAGCTCCTTGCCGGCACCGAGCGGGCCGGTGATGAGCACCCGGCTGTTGGTCGGCGCGACCTTCTTCAGCGACTGGTGAAGCTGGCGCATGGCGTGCGAATCGCCGACGAGCTCGGCCGCCGCACCCGCACGCTCCCTGAGCTCCTCGTTCTCACGCCGGAGCCGAGAGGCTTCGAGCGCGCGCGTGACGATCAGGATCAGCCGGTCGGTCTTGAACGGCTTCTCGATATAGTCGTAGGCGCCGCGCTTGATGGCCGCGACCGCGGTCTCGATATTGCCGTGGCCCGAAATGATGACGATCGGCAGGTCGGGGTGGCTCTTCTGCACCACATCCAGGAGATCGAGCCCGTCGAGCTTCGACCCTTGCAGCCAGATATCGAGCACGATGAGAGACGGCCGCCGCTCCTGGATGGAATCGAGCGCGGAATCGCTGTCATGGGCGACCCTCGTCTCGAACCCCTCGTCCTCGAGTATCCCGGCGATCAGCTCGCGGATATCTGCTTCATCGTCAACGATCAGAACATCCGAGGCCATCTTCGGTTCCCTCTCCTTGCGTTGTCTCAGGTTCCCGGTCTGCCCCTCTCAAATCCGTTCCGACGTCTCCCTCATCGGCAGGTCTCGCGGTATCCGCCTCCGCGCGCGGCCCAACCGCCATCGGCAGGACGAGCCGGACCAGCGCGCCGCCGAGCGCCTCCGGCGCATCGTGGAGCACGATGGTGCCGCCATGCTCCTCCATGATGCGCGCAACAATGGCAAGCCCGAGGCCGGTGCCTTTCTCGCGCGTCGTCATATAGGGCTCGAGCAGCCTCTGCCGGTTCTCGTCCGGTAGTCCGATACCGTTGTCGGCGACATCGATCACCGCGTGCTCGCCGTCGCGATAGAGGCTGACGACGATACGTCCCTCGATCTCCGGCTCGGCCTGGACATGGGTCTCGACGGCCTCGCGCGCGTTCTTGACCAGATTGGTGATCGCCTGGGTGACGAGACGCCGGTCGAACTCCAGATTGAGCGGCTCGTCGGGAAGCTCCAGATCGATGGCGATATCGCTGGACGAGACGCGCTGGAGGATCGTCGCCTCCTTGACCACGGCGCCGAGGTCGCCCGGCTCGAGCAGCGCCTTCGGCATGCGCGCGAAGGACGAGAACTCGTCGATCATCCGGCCGATGTCGCCCACCTGCCGGATAATGGTGTCGGTGCATTGCTCGAAGACTTGCGTGTCGCTCTGGATCTCCTTGCCGTATTTCCGGCGCAGGCGCTCCGCGGAGAGCTGGATCGGGGTCAGCGGGTTCTTGATCTCGTGCGCGATGCGCCGGGCGATGTCCGCCCAGGCGGAATTGCGCTGTGCGGCAACGAGCTCGGTGATGTCGTCGAAGGTCACCACATAGCCGTGGACGTCCTCGCGGGCGCGTTCCGTCGTGGCGCGCACGACGAAATGGCGCTCCTGGCCGCCGACGCGCATGTCGACCTGCCCCTCCGCCGTGCCGGACCGTTTCGACAGAGCCTTGTCGAGCACCACGGCCATATCGGGCAACACGTCCTTGAGCGCCTTGTTGGCAAGCGCGCGGTCATCGAGGCTCAGAAGTGCCAGCGCGGAGCGGTTGACGAGGGTGATGCGCCCTTCCCTGTCGAGACCGATCACGCCTGCGCTGACGCCGGAAAGCACGGCTTCGGTGAACCGGCGGCGTTCGTCGAGCTGGACGTTGGCACTGATGAGCTCGTTGTGCTGGGAGGCGAGCTGGCTCGTCATGCGGTTGAAGGTGCGCCCGAGCGTTGCCAGATCGCCCTCGTCCTTGCGCACGGGCACCTTGACGTCGAGCTCGCCGAGCGACACCTGGCGCGCGGCGTCCACGAGCCGCATGATCGGCTGGACCAGCCTGTCGGCCACCCACAAGCCGAACCAGATGGCCGCCAGGAGGAAAATGAAGGCCACGCCCACATACATGAGGGCGAAGGTCACCTGGACGCCGTAGCGCTGGGTCTGCATGGCATCGTATTCGGCCTTGCCGGCCTCGGTGCGCTGCAGGTGTTCCACCACCTTCGGGTTCACGAGCCTGAGGACGTAGAGATAGGCGTTGTCGAAGGCCGACAGCTTCAGGATCGCGCGGATGACATTGTAGTCCTCGCCCGGTCCGATCACCACCAGCTCGCCCGTCTCCGCCTTCCGCAGGGCCTCCTCGGGCGGTGGCTGGAAGCTGATCTTGTCGTTGATGGTGACGCTCGCATCGACGCGGCGCTTGCTGGAATCGATGATATAGGCGGCCGCCAGCCCGCGCAGCGCCACATGGGTCGCGAGCCGCCGCGTGAACTTCTGGCGGTCGCTGTCGAAATCGGCGCGCTGCCGGTTGAGGTCGGCGGCAATCGAGGCGACATCGCCGCGGATCACCTCGCTGTGCTCGGTGACATAGGCCTGCGCGACCGTGACGGCGGTATCGACGATCTGGCGCGTGCGCTCGGAGAACCAGGTGTCGAGGCCGCGATTGAGGGTGACGGTCGCGAAGACGGCGACGACGAGGGCCGGCAGCGCGGCCACCACGCCGAACAGCGACACGATGCGGACATGGAGCCGCGCGCCCGCAATACCCTGCCGGCGCGCCTGCCAGAGCATGTAGACCTGCCAGGCGATCATGCCGGCCATGAACAGGACCAGCAGCAGGTTGACGCCGAGCAGCGCGACGATCATGTCGCGCGAGGGCTTGAGCGGGGTCAGCCCGGTGAGAATCGTATAGGTGACGAGCCCCATGAGAATCGACACGGCGACCACGGCGACGCCGAGCCATGTCGGCACCCGCCGCTCGTGCGGCAGGGGCTTCGCGCTGCCGCGCTGCGTGCCCACACCGCCCGCGGACATGCCCGCTGTGTCGAGACCCACACTCATTTCCTAAAAAACACCTTGAGTGATCTGCGTGTCCTAAAAGATGCGACGATGCCGGGCTGGCCCTGCCGGCCATGCCCCCCCGAAATCCGATATCGCCCATCCGGGTCGTACAGGCCCGCATTGGATTTCCAAGACTGGAGTTCCAAGCGTTGCCGGATCGACCCCCTCTCACACGACTCAACGCATTGTGCAGGGTCTGTTGCGCGTAATCAACACGCGATGTTGCAATTTTACGACGCCTGGTCCGCCGGCCGGCGCCAGGAGGAGATATTGCCGGCCCCGCGCATGGCGGCGATGCCGTGGTCGCGCATCTTCTTGCGCAGGGTGTTCCGGTTGATGCCGAGCAGGTCCGCGGCCTTGATCTGATTGCCGTTGGTGGCGGCGAGCGCCGCGGCGATGAGTGGCGCCTCGACCTCCGACAGGATCCGGTTATAGAGCCCCGGGGGCGGCAATCTGTCGCCGAACCCGCCGAAATAATCGGCGAGATAGTTCTCCACGAATGACGACAGGCTCACCTGATCGGCTTCCATGACGCCATTGCCGCCGCGATGGTCGGTATCGACGAGCTCCTGGTCGACGATGGCCGCCGTGATGGTCTCGTCGGCATAGATCGCGGCGAGGCGGCGGATCAGGTTCTCCAGCTCGCGGACATTGCCCGTCCAGCGATGACGCTTGAGGCGTTCCACCGCTTCCGGCTCGATCTGCTTGGCGGGCAGCCCTTCCTTCTCCGCCACGGAGAGGAAGTGGCGCACGAGGTCGGAAATGTCCTCCAGCCGCTCGCGCAGGGGCGGCAGGCGGATCGGCACGACGTTCAGTCGGAAATAGAGATCCTCGCGGAACATGCCCTGGGCGATCTGGTGGCGGAGATCGCGGTGAGTGGCGGCGATGATGCGCACATTGGCCTTGATCGGCGTCGAGCCGCCGATGGTCGTGAACTCGCCCTCCTGGAGGACGCGCAGAAGCCTTGTCTGGGCCTCCATGGGCATGTCGCCGATCTCGTCGAGGAACAGCGTGCCGCCCTGGGCCTGCTCGAACCGGCCAGCATAGCGCGTTGTGGCGCCGGTGAAGGCGCCCTTCTCGTGGCCGAAGAGCTCCGATTCGATGAGCTCCCGGGGGATCGCCGCCATGTTGAGCGCCACGAACGGCCCCTTGCGGCGGCGCCCGTAATCGTGGAGCGCGCGAGCCACGAGCTCCTTGCCGGTGCCCGACTCGCCCATGATCATCACGGTGAGGTCGGTCTGGGTCAGCCGCGCGATGATGCGGTAGATTTCCTGCATGGCCGGCGAATGGCCGATGACGGGCAGCGTTTCCGGCGTGCCCGCGCTGATCGCGTTGCGCGGCTTGCGCCTGGCCTGCTCCAGCGCGCGCCCGACCACATGGATGAGCTCGTTCAGGTCGAACGGCTTCGGCAGATATTCGTAGGCTCCGCGCTCCGCGGCGGTAATTGCCGTCATGATGGTGTTCTTGGCGCTCATCAGGACGACGGGCAGCTCGGGCCGCATCTTCTTCACGCGCGGCATGAGGTCGAAGGCCGTCTCGTCCGGCAGCACCACGTCGGAGATCACGAGATCCCCCTGCCCCTCCGAGATCCAGCGCCACAGCGTCGCCGCATTGCCGGTCGAGCGCACCGCATAGCCTGCGCGCGCAAGCGCCTGGTTCAGAACGGTGCGGATGGCCGTGTCGTCGTCGGCGATGAGTATCGTCTTATTGGCCGCCATGGTCCTGCT
Source organism: Kaustia mangrovi (assembly GCF_015482775.1). GTDB lineage: Bacteria > Pseudomonadota > Alphaproteobacteria > Rhizobiales > Im1 > Kaustia > Kaustia mangrovi. Next base: position 390,953 of record NZ_CP058214.1, read on the forward strand.
TGTCCTCTGCGGGCTGGTCCCTTTCGCCGGTGAACATCGGCATGAGCACGCGGAAGGTCGTGCGCCCGTTCTGGGAATCGCACTCGATGATGCCGCCATGGTCGCCGATGATCTTGGCGACCATGGCCAGCCCCAGCCCCTTGCCGGTGGCCTTCGTCGTCACGAACGGATCGAACAGGTGCGCCACGATATCCTCCGGGATCCCCGGTCCCGTATCGTGGACGCAGAATTCGAGCGGCAGCATGACGCGCTCGTCGGAGCCCGGAATGCTCAGCCGCACGCCCGGACGGAACGCCGTCGACAATGTGATCTCTCCATCTCCGCCTTCCGACAGAATGGCTTCCGCGGCATTTTTCACCAGATTCATGAAGACCTGGATGAGCTGGTCCCGGTTGCCGAGCACCGGCGGCAGAGACGGATCGTAGGCCTCCGAGATGGTGAGGTCCTTCGCAAAGCCGCTCTCCGCGACCGCCTTCACATGGTCGAGGACGGCATGGATGTTGACCGGCTTCGTCTCCGGCGGGCGCTCGTCGGAGAACACCTCCATCTGGTCCACGAGGGTGCAGATACGGTCCGTCTCCTCGCAGATGAGCCGCGTCAGGGTGCGATCCTCCTCCCCCACCGCGGTCTCCAGGAGCTGGGCCGCGCCGCGGATGCCCGACAGCGGGTTCTTGATCTCGTGGGCCAGCATGGCGGCCATGCCGGTCACCGACCGTGCCGCATTGCGGTGGGTGAGCTGACGGTCGATCTTGTGCGCCATGGACCGGAGCTGGAACACGATCACGATCGTCCCGTCCTGTTCCGACAGGGGGGTGACCTGAAGGTCGACCAGCCGCTCGCCGCCGGTGCGCGGCGTGCCGACATCGACGGCGTACTCGTTGACCGTCGCGCCGGTGTCGCGCACCTGCTGGACAAGCGTCAGCAGCGGGCTTGCGAAAGGCACCACATCGTCGATGCGATGGCGGCCGAGCACGGTCGCGCTCGTCTGGAAGAAGTTCTCCGCCGATACGTTGGCGAACACGATCCGGTTGCCGTCCGCCACAGTCAGCACGGGATCGGGCAGCGCATTGATCAGCGCGTCCGGATCCGCCCTCGCCAGCACGTCGGTGGTCGCCTTGTCGCCAGCCATCAGGCCGCCATCCTTTCATCGAGCGCGGCATCGAGCCCGTCGAGCATCTGCCAGATCGTCCGCGGCTCCTCCTCCCGGCACAGCCGGCTCCGCCAGGAGCGCGCCGTGCCGGCGTCCATGAGGCCGTCCTCCACGAAGCCGTCGAGATACCAGCCGAAATGCTTGCGCATGCAGCGCACGCCCTGCCAGAGCCCGTAATGGTCGAGCATGGCCGCGAAATGCCGCCGCACGATCGCCATGCGTTCGCCCGCATCGGGCAGCACGGGCGCCCCGCCCTCCTCGAGCGCGCGGGCCAACGCGCCGGGCAGCCACGGCTTGCCATAGGCGCCGCGCCCGATCATCGCGCCGTCGGCGCCGGACCGGGCGAGCATCTCGCGCACGCCGGCGAGCGAACGGGCGTCGCCATTGGCGATGACCGGAACGCCGACCGCCTCCTTCACCTCGCGGATGGCGTCCCAGTCGGCCCGGCCCTCGTAGAACTGGCAGCGCGTGCGGCCGTGGACGGTGACCATGCGGACGCCCGCGCCCTCCGCGCGCCGGGCGAGCTCCGGCGCATTGCGGCTCGCATCGTCCCAGCCGAGCCTCATCTTGAGCGTGACGGGTAGCACGGTCGCGCCGACCGTCGCCTCGATCAGCGTCAGCGCATGGTCCAGGTCGCGCATGAGGGCGGAGCCGGACAGCCCGCTCGTGACCTTGCGAGCCGGGCAGCCCATATTGATGTCGATAATGTCGGCGCCCAGATCGGCGGCCACGCGCGCCCCCTCGGCCATCCATCGGGCCTCACGCCCGGCGAGCTGGATCGCGAAGGGCTGGACCGCCCCCTTCCCCGTGGCGCGCAGAAGGGTTTCGGGATCGGCGCCGGCGAGCTGCTCGCTGGCCACCATCTCCGACACGACGAGCCCCGCGCCGAGCTCATGGGCGAGCACGCGGAACGGCTCGTCCGTGACGCCGGACATGGGCGCCAGGAAGACCCTGCTGTGAATGTCGAGCTTGTCTATCGTGATGCTCATAATTTGAGCAAATCTGCCATACGATTAAATCGTGGGCAGATAGTGCCCCAAACCGGGCAAGAGCGCAAGCGGCCTGTTTGTCTTGCCGCCCGGCACCGGCTGCTGATAAACCCCTTTCTCGACGATCATTCAAGGCTTGATGTCCATTCATGCTCACCGCAGCGCTCATTGTCGCGGCAGGCTCCGGCCAGCGCGCCGGCGGCGATCTCCCGAAACAGTACCGGACCGTCGGCGGGCGCACCGTGCTCGCCCGCACGGCGTCTGCCTTCCTCGACGCGCCGGATGTGGATCTCGTGCAGGTCGTGATCGGCGCGGGCCACGAGGATCTCTATGAGGACGCGACAGCGGGCTTCGCCCTGCCCGCCCCGGTCACCGGCGGCGCGACGCGTCAGGCCTCGGTGCGGCTCGGCCTCGAGGCCCTGTCGGCGCGCGGCGTGGAGCGCGTGCTCATCCACGATGCGGCGCGCCCCTTTGTCGGCCCTGCCCTCATCTCGCGCGTTGTCGGCGCGCTCGGCTCCCACGAGGCGGTGCTGCCGGCAGTCGCCGTGGCCGACACGCTCAAGCGGGTCGATGGGAGGGCACGGTCTCCGCGACCGTCGACAGGACGGGCCTGTGGGCCGCACAGACGCCGCAGGGCTTCCGCTTCGAGGCCATCCGCTCGGCCCACGCCCGCGCCCATGACGAGGGCCGTTCCGATTTCACCGACGATTCCGCCCTTGCCGAATGGGCGGGGATCCCTGTTCATGTGGTCGAGGGAGAACCTGCCAACATGAAGCTGACCACCAATGCCGATCTGGAGGCGGCCGGGCGCCAGCTCGACGCGCAGGACTGGCTGCGCCGCGGCGATGTGCGCACCGGCCAGGGCTTCGACGTCCACGCCTTCGCGCCCGGCGACCACGTGATCCTGTGCGGTGTGACGATCCCGCACGAGGCGCGGCTCTCCGGCCATTCCGACGCCGATGTCGGCATGCATGCGCTGACCGACGCCATTCTGGGCGCGGTCGGGGCCGGCGATATCGGCGCGCATTTCCCGCCGAGCGATCCGCAATGGAAGGGCGCGGCGTCCGATATCTTCCTCAAGGCCGCCTGCGATCTGATCGCGGAACGCGACGGCGTGATCGCCCATGCCGACATCACGCTCATCTGCGAGGCGCCGAAGATCCGCCCCCATGTGGAGGCCATGCGCGAGACGCTCGCGCGCATCATGGGAATCGATGCGGCGCGCGTCAGCGTGAAGGCGACGACCAGCGAGCAGCTCGGCTTCACAGGCCGGCGCGAGGGCATCGCCGCTCTTGCCGCCGCCACCGTGCGCCTGCCCTTTGCCTGAGCGTTTCGCGTAGGCCATCATGGCCGGCACGGGCCGGCGCCCGAGAAACCCCGAGGCCTGGAGGATACCCGCGATGTTCGACCGCGACGTCATCATGGAAGCCAAGGAGGTGCTGGACCTCTGCCGCAGCGCCGGGCTCAAGGTCGCGACCGCGGAATCCTGTACGGGCGGCCTCGTTTCCGCCTGCCTCACCGACATTGCCGGCTCGTCGGATGTCGTGGAGCGCGGCTTCGTGACCTATTCGAACGACGCCAAGATGGAGCTCCTCGGCGTGCCTGCCGACATGCTCACCGCCCATGGCGCGGTCTCCGAGCAGGTCGCCCGCGCCATGGCGGAGGGCGCGCTGGAGCGGTCCCATGCGGATATCGCGGTCAGCGTCACCGGTGTCGCCGGGCCCGGCGGCGGCACGCAGGACAAGCCGGTCGGTCTCGTCCATCTCGCCTGTGCCCGGCGCGAGCAGGCGACCGACCATCGCCGCATGATGTTCGGCGATCAGGGCCGCCAGCGCATCCGGATCCTGAGCGTGCGCACCGCCTTCGTGCTCATCGCCAACCAGATCGGCCGACCGAGCCTCGCCTGACCGCAAGTTGCGGTCCGATAGTCCATATCCCTCAGGCGGTCGCTTCCTGGCCGAGCTCGGGATGCTCGCCGTAAAGCGCGTTGGCGCGCGCCCGGAAGGCGTTGGCGATCTTCTCGAAGGCCTTCTCGAACATCATGCCGACCACGAGCTGCAGCGGCATGTGGCGCATGCGGTAGGTCACGGCGAACTCGATCTCGGAACTGCCGTCGTCGAGATCGTGGAAGTACCAGTTCGTCTCGAGATGCTTGACCGGCCCCTTGTTGGAGAAGACATGGATATGCCGGCCCGCCGGATCGAGCGTGACGTCGCTGACGAAGGTTTCGTGGATGCCGAGCTGGGCATAGCCGACGACGAGGGAAGCCTCCAGGAACTCGCGCCCCTCGCCCTCGTCGGACCGGCTGTGCACCGTGGCCTTCTCGCACAGCGGCACGAATTCCGGGTAGGTCTCGATATCGGCGGCGAGCGCGAACATCTCGTCGGCGCCATAGGGCATGCGATAGGTGGTGTGAAAGTTTCGCATCGTGCGGCGAGACTTACGCCCTGTCGTGTTGTGTGCCGGCTGCGCCCTGCTTGGCGAGCATCGCCGCCCGGGCGGCCCTGAGCCGCTCGAAATCCTCGCCCGCATGGTGCGACGAGCGCGTCAGCGGGCTCGCGGAGACCATGAGGAAGCCCTTCGCATAGGCGGTCGTCTCGTAGCCCTTGAACTCGTCGGGCGTCACGAACCGGTCGACCGCAGCATGCTTGCGGGTCGGCTGGAGGTACTGGCCGATGGTGATGAAGTCCACATCGGCCGCGCGCATGTCGTCCATCACCTGGAGGACCTCCATGCGCTCCTCGCCCAGCCCGACCATCATGCCGGACTTGGTGAAGATCTCCGGATCGATCTCCTTGACCCGCTGGAGCAGGCGCAGCGAATGGAAATAGCGCGCGCCGGGGCGGACCTTCAGATAGCGCGACGGCACCGTCTCCAGATTGTGGTTGAAGACGTCCGGACGCGCGGCGACCACGATCTCCAGCGCCCCGTCCTTGCGCAGGAAGTCGGGGGTAAGGATCTCGATGGTGGTCTCGGGGCTGCGCCGGCGGATCGCGCCGATCACCTCGGCGAAATGCTGCGCCCCGCCATCGGCGAGGTCGTCGCGGTCGACGGAGGTGATGACCACATGGCGCAGGCCGAGCTTTTCGACGGCCTCCGCGACATGGTCCGGCTCGTCCGGGTCGAGCGCGTCGGGAAGGCCGGTGCGCACATTGCAGAAGGCGCAGGCGCGCGTGCACACCTCGCCCATGATCATGAAGGTCGCATGCTTCTTCGACCAGCACTCGCCGATATTGGGGCAGGCCGCCTCCTCGCACACCGTCACGAGCTTGTTCTCGCGCACGATCTGGCGGGTTTCCCGATAGACGGGCGAGCCCGGCGCCTTGACGCGGATCCAGTCCGGCTTGCGCATCACCGGATTGTCCGGCCGGTGCGCCTTTTCCGGGTGGCGCGGCGCGTTGGGCGCCGTCACCGTATCGACGAGAGTGACCATGAGAAAATGCCTGAGCCTAGATCGATAGTCCGATCTTCTTCAAAAGGTTAGAGCGACTTATTCGCGTTCGGTTGTTCGCGTCCGGTTGAACGCACGTCGCTCTAGCGTCCTCGAACCAGATTGAGTCCGAACAGCAGAATGATGGCGCCGACAATAGCAACGATCAGCGTGCCCCAGAAGCCCGGCGCGACATGAAGCCCCACGACGCCCGCGAGCCATCCGCCGAGAAGCGCGCCGACCACGCCGACGATCAGATTGGTGATCAGGCCATGATTCTTCTGCATGACCTTTTCGGCGATATAGCCGGCGAGGAGGCCGACCACGATCCAACCCAGTATGCCAAGGCCCATTCCGTTCTCCTTCGGGTTTGCCCTTCCCCACTCCGGGAGGCCTGTGCCCCAGCGGGCGCGCCCATGCGATCTCACATGTGGATAACGCGCCCATAGGCGTCAAGCACGGCCTCGTGCATCATCTCCGAAAGCGTGGGATGGGGGAAGACCGTATGCATGAGCTCTTCCTCCGTCGTCTCCAGATTCATGGCGACGACATAGCCCTGGATGAGCTCGGTGACCTCCGCGCCGACCATATGGGCGCCGAGGAGCTGGCCGGTCTTCTTGTCGAACACCGTCTTCACGAGGCCTTCCGGCTCGCCGAGCGCGATCGCCTTGCCGTTGCCGATGAAGGGGAAACGGCCGACGCGGACCTCGTGGCCCTTCTCCTTGGCCTGCGCCTCGGTCAGCCCGACACTCGCGATCTGCGGCTGGCAGTAGGTGCAGCCCGGAATCTTCAGCTTGTCCATCGCATGGGGCTTGAGCCCGGCGATGGCCTCCACGCAGATCACGCCCTCGTGCTCGGCCTTGTGGGCGAGCATGGGCGGGCCCGCCACGTCGCCGATGGCGTAGACCCCGGGCTCCGCCGTCTTGCCGTAGCCGTCGGCGACGATGATGCCGCGATCCGTCTTCACCTTCGTCGTCTCGAGCCCGATATCCTCGATATTGCCGGTGACGCCGACGGCGGAGATCACCTTGTCGACCGCGATCTTGCGGCTTTCCTTGCCGTCATTGACGGTCGCGGTGACGCCCGACTTCGTCTTGTCGAGCTTTTCGACCTTCGCGCCCGTCATGATCTCGATGCCCTGCTTCTCGAAGCGCTTGCGGGCATGGGCGGCGATCTCGGCGTCCTCTACCGGCAGGATCTGGTCGAGAATCTCCACCACCGTCACCTCGACCCCCATCGTGTGGTAGAAGGAGGCGAACTCGATGCCGATGGCGCCAGAGCCGATCACGAGCAGCGATTTCGGCATCTCCTTCGGCACCATGGCCTCGAAATAGGTCCACACCTTGTCGCCGTCGGGCTCGAGCCCCGGCAGGGCACGCGGGCGGGCGCCGGTGGCGAGGATCACATGCTTCGCCTTGTAGGTGCCGGCGTCCTTGCCGTCCTTCTTCACCGCGACCTTGCCCGGGCCGTCGAGCCGTCCGCGCCCGTCGATCACCGTGACCTTGTTCTTCTTCATGAGGTGCCCGACGCCCTTATTGAGCTGGGCGGCGACCGCACGCGAGCGCTTGACGATGGCCTCGGTATCGTAGCCGACCTTATCCGCGGTCAGGCCGTAATCCTTGGCGTTCTGCATATAGTGGTAGATTTCCGAGGACCGCAGCAGGGCCTTGGTGGGAATGCAGCCCCAGTTGAGGCAGATCCCGCCCAGATGCTTCTCCTCCACGATGGCGGTCTTGAGGCCGAGCTGGGCTGAGCGTATGGCGGCCACATAGCCGCCCGGCCCGCCACCGATGATGATCACGTCAAAGCTGGTCTCGCTCATTCACTCGCCTCGTTTCAGCCTTTGGGGGGACCTGGTCCCGCCAGTCCCGCGACGGCGGGGCCGGCCTCGCCTCACACCAGCATCATTGCCGGTTCCTCGATGCAGTTCTTGAACGCCGCCAGCAGCTTCGCGCCGAGCGCGCCGTCGACCGCGCGGTGATCGGTCGACAGGGTGACCGTCATCATGGTCTTGATCGCGATCTCGTCGCCGACCACCACGGGCCGCTTCTCGCCCTTGCCGACGGCGAGGATCGTCGCATGCGGCGGGTTGATGACGGCGGAGAAGTCGCGCACGCCGAACATGCCGAGATTGGAGACCGCCGTCGTGCCGCCCTGATATTCGTGCGGCATGAGCTTGCGCGAGCGCGCGCGGACGGCGAAATCCTTCATCTCGCTGGAGATCGCCGAAAGGCCCTTCGCCTCCACCTGGCGCACCACCGGCGTGATCAGACCGCCCTCGATGGCGACCGCCACGCCGACATCGGCCCGGCGGTGCTTCAGCATGCCGCCCTCCGTCCAGGTGACATTGGCGTCGGGCACGCGCATTAGCGACATGCCGAGCGCCTTGATGATGAAGTCGTTAACGGAGAGCTTGTAGGCGGGCTTGCCGTCCTCGCCCTCCGGCGCGCGCCCGTTGAGCTTGGAGCGCAGGGCGAGCAGCTCGTCGAGCTCGCAATCGACCGTCAGGTAGAAATGCGGGATGGTCTGCTTCGCCTGGGTGAGCCGCTCCGCGATGATCTTGCGCATGGAATCGTGCGGCTCGACATCGTAGGTGCCCTCCTCGTAGAGCTTGAGGATCTCCTTGTCGGCCATCGGCGCGGCGGCCTTCGCGGGCGCTGCGGCTGCGGCGGGCGCCTCCGCTGCCTGCGCCGGAACGCCCTTCTCCCTGGCCTCCTCGATATCGCGCTTCACGATGCGGCCATGGGGGCCCGAGCCCTTGAGCGCGGCAAGGTCGATCCCCGCCTGTTCGGCCATGCGCCGGGCGAGCGGCGAGGCGAAGATGCGCCCACCCTTGCCTTCGGCGTCTCCCCCCGCCGACGGCGCTGCCTTGGGAGCCGCCTCCTCCGCCTTCTTCTCGGGCGCGGATGCGGCCGGCTTTTCTTCCTTCTCTTCCTTCGCTTCGGCCTCGTCCTTCTCCGGCTTGGCCGGGGGGCCGCCGGCATCGAAGTCCTTCAGCGCGTCCTTGTCCTCGCCCTCTTCCAGGAGCACCGCAATGGGCGTGTTGACGGCGACCTCGTCGGTCCCCTCATCGACGAGGATCTTGCCGAGCGTACCCTCCTCGACCGCCTCGACCTCCATGGTCGCCTTGTCGGTCTCGATCTCGGCGATAACGTCTCCCGGAGCGACGCTGTCGCCCTCCTTGACCAGCCATTTGGCGAGCTTGCCCATCTCCATGGTGGGCGACAGCGCGGGCATCAGAATGGGCGTGGGCATGGCTCTTTTGCGTCCTGCTTTGTGTCGTCGGATGGCTTCAGGGAGTTCCCCGTGTCCCGAAGGCGCCCCGCCGGGGCGTCACAGATAGAGAAGCTTGCGTGCCGTCTCCACGACCTCGTCGGTCGACGGCAGGGCGAGTGTCTCCAGATTTGCGGCATAGGGCATGGGCACATCCTTGCCCGTGACGCGCGCGACCGGCGCGTCGAGCCAGTCGAAGGCATGCTCCATGATCTGCATCGCGATCTCCGAGGCCATGGAACAGACCGGCCAGCCCTCCTGCACCGTGAGGCAGCGATTGGTCTTCTTCACGCTCTCGATCACCGTGTCGATATCGAGCGGCCGCAGCGTCCTGAGATCGATCACCTCCGCCTCGATGCCGTCTTCCGCCAGCCTGTCGGCGGCTTCGAGCGCATGCTGCATGCCGATGGAGTAGGAGACGATGGTCACGTCGCCCCCCGCCCTCGCGATCCGGGCCTTGCCGATGGGCAGCACCCAGTCGTCGAGCTTCGGCACGTCGAAGGAGCGTCCGTAGAGGATCTCGTTCTCCAGGAAGATCACCGGGTTGGGATCGCGGATCGCGGCCTTGAGCAGCCCCTTGGCGTCCGCCGCCGTATAGGGGGTCACGACCTTCAGGCCCGGCACATGGGCATACCAGGAGGAATAGTCCTGGCTGTGCTGGGCGGCGACGCGGGCGGCCGCGCCGTTGGGCCCGCGAAACACCATGGGGCAGCGCATCTGGCCGCCGGACATGTAGTGCGTCTTGCCGGCGGAGTTGATGATCTGGTCCATGGCCTGCATGGCGAAGTTGAAGGTCATGAACTCGACGACCGGCTTGAGCCCGCCGAACGCCGCGCCGATGCCGAGCCCTGCAAAGCCGTGCTCGGTGATCGGCGTGTCGATGACGCGCTTGGCGCCGAATTCCGCCAGCAGTCCCTGGGTCACCTTGTAGGCGCCCTCGTACTCCGCGACCTCCTCGCCCATGACGAAGACGCTGTCGTCGCCGCGCATCTCCTCCGCCATGGCGTCGCGCAGGGCCTCGCGAACGGTCGTGGAAACAAACTCCGTGCCCTCCGGAACCTCCGGGTCGGCGGGCGCCGCGGTCGCGGGCGCTGCCGGTTCCGCGGGCCGGGATGCGGGCCGCTCCTCCCCTTCCGGCGCCTTTGAGGCGGCTTCGGTCTCGTCGGGTGCGGACCGGGTCTCGCTGTCCGCGCCGTTTCCGGACGATCCGCCCTCGAGGCTCGCGACATCGATATCGCCGGCATCCTCGCCATCGCCCAGCACCACCGCGATGAGCGTGTTCACCTTCACACCCTCCGTGCCGGCGTCGATCAGGATCTTTCCGACCTTGCCCTCGTCGACCGCCTCGACCTCCATGGTCGCCTTGTCGGTCTCGATCTCCGCGATGACGTCGCCGGGGGCGATCTCGTCACCTTCCTTGACCAGCCACTTGGCCAGCGTGCCCTCCTCCATGGTCGGCGAGAGGGCGGGCATGAGGATCGGCGTCGGCATGTGTCTTAACCTCCCAACCGGGCGGCGGCGCAGCGGGCCGCCTTCCACGGATCATCGCCCCCGGAGCGGGGCGTTTCGAACGAGTGTAGCAGCAAGGGGCGGCCCATGGTCACGGGACGAGGGCCGTCACGACTCGACATAGACATCCGTCCACAGCTCGGACGGATCGGGCTCGGGATCGGACTGGGCGAACTCGGCCGCCTCGGAGATGATGTCGCGCACCTCCTTGTCGATCTTCTTCAGCTCGTCCTCGCTGGCATGGCCGCCGTCGAGCAGGCGCTGGCGGACCTGTTCGATGGGATCGTGCTCCTGGCGCATCTTCTGCACCTCGTCGCGGGTGCGGTACTTCGCCGGGTCGGACATGGAGTGGCCGCGATAGCGATAGGTCATCATCTCAAGAATGATCGGCCCGTCGCCAGCGCGGCAATGCTCCGCCGCCTTCTCGCCGGCGGCCTTGACCGCGCGCACATCCATGCCGTCGACCTGTTCTCCGGGGATGCCGAAGACCGTGCCGCGATTGTGCAGGTTCTCCGCATTCGCCGCGGCGCGGGTGATGGAGGTGCCCATGGCGTAGCGGTTGTTCTCGATGGCGTAGATCACCGGCAGCTTCCACAGGGAGGCCATGTTGAAGCTCTCATAGACCTGGCCCTGATTGGCCGCGCCCTCGCCGAAATAGGTGACGCACACCCGGTCGTTCTCCCGATACCGGTTGGAGAAGGCCAGTCCCGTGCCGAGCGGGACCTGCGCGCCCACGATGCCGTGACCGCCGAAGAAGTCCTTCTCCTTGGAGAACATGTGCATGGAGCCGCCCTTGCCCTTGGAATAGCCGCTGCGGCGCCCGGTGAGCTCGGCCATGACGCCCTTGGGGTCCATGCCGCAAGCGAGCATGTGCCCGTGGTCGCGATAGGAGGTGATGACCTGGTCGCCCTTCTCGATGGCGAGCTGCATGCCCACGACCACGGCCTCCTGGCCGATATAGAGATGGCAGAAGCCGCCGATATAGCCCATGCCGTAAAGCTGGCCGGCCTTCTCCTCGAACCGGCGGATCAGCAGCATCCGGCGCAGTGCGTCGAGCTCCTGTTCGGGCGTGAATTCGGGAACGGCGGGAGTGGCGGCCTTGGACGACCGGCGCGCACGCGTCGCCGGCTTGCCGTCAGACGATTTGCGGCTGGCGGGCGTTTTCCGGCTTGCCGGTTTCGCCGCCGTCGATTTCGTCTGTGTCTTGGACTTGCGGGGCGCCATGACTGCCTCTCCCTGACGATGCTTTTGGGCGAGGATAGCCAGTTCAGGGCCGTCGCGCCAGAAGGAATTTCACCCTTCCGGTTTTCGATAAGATACTGTTTAAGCGTTATATTTTCGTCATTAACAGAATTTCGGTTAATTCGCCGGTTTCCGGTCGAGATCGCCGGAGTCGAGCAGGATGACACGGTCGTTGGGATGGGCGAATTCCAGCAGGGCGCGCGCCTGCCGGTCGAGCATGTCGGGATCGATGCCGTCCGGGCGCAGGAGCGCGACCTTTTGCTCCAGACGCTCGCGTTCGGCGACCAGGGCGTCGAGCTTGCGCTCCAGCCGGCCCACCTCGAACTCGCGCGCCTTGACCCGCTCCATGCCCCGGCTGCCATAGACGCCGTGCCAGGCGAAATAGCCGAGCGCGGCAAGGCAGACAGTCATGAAAAGCAGTGCCGATCGGTGCTTGCGCATGGGCGCCCCAACGCTTTGTGAATATCGCGACCGTCACCCTAGGCCGGACAAGGTTAATGCTTTGCTGAAAGGCGACTGCGTCACCGCCGCTGCCCCGGGGATTTCTCCCGGGACAGCGGCGGCGCATCGCATCCGGGCGAGGCGAAGGACCCTAGACGATGTGGCGATAGGCCGGAAGCGTGAGGAAGGCCTCGAACCGGTCCTGGGTCGACATGGTGCGGAAGATGTCGATGGCCTCCGGGAAGCGCCCGGCGTCGTAGGCCTCCGCCCCAACCTCCTCGCGCACCCGCGCCATCTCCTCGTCGAGGCAGCGCTCGAAGACGTCCTTCGTCACCTTCTGGCCGCCCTCGAGGCTCTCGCCGAATTTGAGCCACTGCCAGATCTGGGCCCGGCTGATCTCGGCGGTCGCGGCATCCTCCATGAGATTGTAGAGCGGCACCGCGCCCCGCCCCCTGAGCCAGGCCTCGATATACTGGACGCCGACGCGGATATTCTCGCGGAACCCGGCCTCCGTCTTGGTGCCCTCATGGACCTCGAGCAGCTCCTTCTGGCCGACCGAGACGTCCTCGCGCCGATTGTCGAGCTGGTTGGGGCCCGGCATGAGCGCGTCGAACACCTCCTGAGCGACCGGCACCAGATCGGGATGGGCGACCCAGGTGCCGTCGTGGCCGTTGCGGGCCTCGCGTTCCTTGTCGGCGCGCACCTTCGCAAGTGCCGCCTCGTTCGCCTCCGGGTCGCGCCGGTTGGGGATCTGGGCCGCCATGCCGCCCATGGCGAAGGCGCCGCGCCGGTGGCAGGTCTTGATGAGCAGCAGGCTGTAGGCATTCAGGAACGCCTTGCTCATGACCACCTGCCCGCGGTCCGGCAGGATGAACTCCGGCTTGTTCCTGAGCGTCTTGATGAAGGAGAAGATATAGTCCCAGCGCCCGCAATTGAGCCCGACAATATGGTCCTTGAGCTCATAGAGGATCTCGTCCATCTCGAACGCCGCCGGCAGCGTCTCGATGAGCACCGTCGCCTTGATGGTGCCGACAGGAAGTCCGAGCGCCTCCTGGGCGTGGCGGAACACCTTGTCCCACAGCCGGGCCTCCAGATGGCTCTCCATCTTGGGCAGGTAGAAATAGGGTCCGGAGCCCTGGTCGAGCGCGGCGCGGGCATTGTGGAAGACATAGAGACCGAAATCGAACAGCCCGCCGGCGACCGGATCGCCGTCGACTGTCATATGCTCCTCCACCAGGTGCCAGCCGCGCGGCCGCACGATCAGCACGGCGGGATCGTCGGAGAGCCTGTAGGCCTTGCCCGATGCGGGATCGGTGAAGTCGAGCGCGCCGGCCCAGCGGTCCATCAGATTGAGCTGGCCGTTGAGCATGTTGTCCCAAGTCGGGGAGTTGGCGTCCTCGAAATCGGTCATGAAGACCTTCGCGCCCGAATTGAGCGCGTTGATGACCATCTTGCGGTCGGTCGGGCCGGTGATTTCCACACGCCGGTCCTGCAGATCGCCGGGAATGTAGCCGACCGTCCAGTCGCTCTCCCGAATCTCGCGGGTTTCCGGCAGGAAGTCCGGCAAGGCCCCCTCGTCGAACCGCTTCTGCCTCTCAACCCGTTCCGTCAGGCGCGCGCGCCGCTCCGCCTCGAACCGGCGGTGCAGATCGGCAACGAAGGACAGCGCATCCGGGGTCAGCACACGCCCCTGGTCGCCGGCGACCGGGCTCTTGAGCGCAACACCCGCCGGCAGGCCGGATTGGGAAGCATCCGCAACTGACATGACATCGATCTCCTGTAGCGTTTATCCAGCCGGGGAAAACCACGAGAGGTGCCGCGTCTCAAGACGGGTTTCCACAGGCCGGAAGGTCGCCCCGGATCGCGCCGCTGCCCCCTCAGCCGAGCCGCGCCGGCCGCGGGCCTCCGCACGCCCAGTCCAGCAGTTCCACCGTGTGCAGGACGGGGACGCCGGTGCCGGAGGAGATCTGCGTGATGCAGCCGATATTGCCGGTCGCGATGAGGTCCGGGCGCGTGCTCTCGATATTGCGGACCTTGCGCGCCTTCAGCCGGTCGGCGATGTCCGGCTGAAGGATATTGTAGGTCCCCGCGGAGCCGCAGCACAGATGCCCCTCCGGCACGTCGCGCACGTCGAACCCGGCCCGTTCGAGCAGCGTCCTGGGTTCGGTGCGGATCTTCTGCCCGTGCTGCATGGAGCAGGCGGAGTGATAGGCCACGCGCGCCTTGACCGGAGCCCTGGCGCCGCGAAGCCCGATCGCGCTCATATATTCGGTGATGTCGCGCGTGATCTCCGAGACCCGTGCGGCCTTCTCGGCATATTCCGGATCGCGGGAAAACATGTGCCCGTAATCCTTCACCGTCGTGCCGCAGCCCGACGCGTTGATGACAATGGCGTCGAGCCCCTCCCCGTCCATCTCCGCGATATAGGCGTCGATATTGCGGCGCGCGCGGGCCATGGCGTCGTCCTCGCGGCCCATATGGTGGGTCAGCGCGCCGCAGCAGCCCTGCCCCTGCGGCACGACGACGTCGATGCCGTGGCGCGCGAGGAGGCGGCGCGTGGCCGCGTTGATCTCCGGCGCGATGACCGACTGCACGCAGCCCGTGAGCAGCGCCACCCGCCCCCGCCGCTCGCCGGACCGGACAGGTTCGGCCGCCTCGCCCTTCGCAGATCCGCCCGATGGCGCGAGCGACAGCATGGCGGCCAGCGGCTTCAGCACCGGCACGAGACGCAGGAGCGGCGCGGCGGGACGGCCGAGCCGCGCCAGCGCCAAAGCGAGGCGCATGCGGCCGGGCTCGGGCAGGATGCGCGCGATCAGGGCGCGGATCGCCCGGTCGGGCAGCGGACGGCGATAGGTCTCCTCGATCCGCGTCCGCGCCTGGTCCACCAGATGCATGTAGTCGACGCCCGACGGGCATGTGGTCACGCAGGCGAGGCACGACAGGCACCGGTCGATATGCTTCACGAGCTGCGGGCTCGCCGGCTTGTCCTCCTCCAGCATGTCCTTGATGAGGTAGATGCGCCCGCGCGGCGAATCGAGCTCGTCGCCTAGCAGCACATAGGTCGGACAGGTCGCCGTGCAGAAGCCGCAATGCACGCATTTGCGCAATATGCCGTTGGCCTCGGCAATGCGCGGATCTGCGAGCTGGTCTTGCGTGAAGTTCGTCTGCATCGCCTACAGCATCCAGCTTTCGGGGTTCTTGATCGGATCGCCGCGGCTGACCGCCTGGAGGCCGACGACCGCGCGCACCACGACCCAGATGCCGGCGGCGAGGAGCAGCACGAAGCCGATGCCGACGATCATGAGCAGCACCGAGACCGCCGCGAAGAGCACCCCGATCCAGAAGGTCCGGATGGCCCATGTATAGTGGGTCTCGACCCAGCCTTCCGACTTGCCGCGGTTGAGATAGGCGAGCACGATGCCGACCACCGCCGTGATGCCGACAACGAAGCCTACGAGATAGAGCACATAGATGAGCTGGATGTTGTTCGGGCCCGGTTCGAGCCAGCGGTCGGCGGCGCCGGGCCGCGGGGGCTGAGGATCGGTCTCGCTCATGTCAGTGGCCTCCAAGCTCGCGTGATGCGTTGCGGTTTCGCGTCAAAGATCGGCATACATCCGCCCCGGATTGAGCACGCGGCGGGGATCGAACGCCTCCTTGACGCGCCGGGACACCGCCGCCACACCCGGCGATGGCGGTTCGAAGACCGGGACGGCGGCCCGGACCTCTTGCGGCGCGCGGATGAGCGTGGCATGGCCCGTCGTGCCCAGGAGCGCGCCGCGCACGGCACTCGCATGGGCGTCGCCCGCCGGCGGCACCGCGCACCAGACGAGCCCGCCCGCCCAGTCGTAATAGCACAGCGCCGGCGCCCTGGCCCGGATACGGGCCGCCACCTCCGCTCCCTCCATGGGCGGAACGGAAATCCGCCAGACCGCATCGTCGCTGCCGGCGAGGAACAGCACGTCCCTCACCTCCCGCCAGAACCCGCGCGAGGCGTCCTCCGGCAGGCGCTCGGGCGTACCGAACTCGCCCAGAAGCGCGCCGAGCTCGCCCGCGCGATAGTCGACCGACGGCCCCACGCCCTCCAGCCTCAATGCGGTGACGGCCGTTGCCTCGGCCTCCTGCGTGCCGTTCGACCGGGCCAGGACGTCCGCCGGGATATGGGCCGCGCCGGATACTTCGTACGGGCTCTGGAGCGCGAGGCTCATGGCGCGGATGGCGGTCGCGTCGTCGAGCCCCATGAGCGCGAGTGTCGACTGCGTCTGCGCCCTCGGCAGCACCTTCACGATGACATCGGACATCGCGACCAGCGTCCCCCAGGAGCCGGCCATGAGCTTCGGCAGGTCGTAGCCCGTCACGTTCTTCACCACGCGCCCGCCGGCCTTGAAGACCTCGCCGCGCCCGCTCACGCCCGTGAAGCCGAGGAAATGGTCGCGCACCGCACCGGCCTTCACCCGGCGCGGACCGGAGAGGTTGCAGGCGATCATGCCGCCGAGCGTGCCGCGCCCCTGCGACCCCAGGAGCGTGCCGAGATCGGGCGGCTCGAAGGCGAATTCCTGGCCGTTGCCGGCAAGCGCCTCCTCCACCTCCCCGCGCGGCGTGCCGGCGCGCGCGCCGAGTACGAGCTCTTCGGGTTCGTAGAGCGTGATGCCGGACAGTCCCGACAGGTCGAGCGTCGCGGCCGCCTGGACCGGCCGGCCCACCGTGTCGCGCGTGCCGTGCCCCCTGACGGCAAGCGGCCGGTCCTCGGAAGCCGCACCGGCCACCAGGTCACGCAGGGCCTCCACGCTGTCCGGCTTGTGGATATCCGCCATCGCCTAGAACCTCGGCAGATCGGGGAACGGCATCTGGCCGCGGTGGATATGCATCCGCCCGAGTTCCGCGCAGCGGTGGAGCGTTGGGAACACCTTGCCCGGGTTGAGCAGCCCCTGGTCGTCGAAGGCACATTTGAGGCGCTGCTGGTGGGCGAGGTCGGTCTCGTCGAACATGGCGGGCATCAGGTCTCGCTTCTCCACGCCCACGCCGTGCTCGCCGGTCAGCACGCCGCCGACCTCCACGCAGAGCTTCAGGATATCGGCGCCGAAGGATTCCGCCTTGTGGAGCTCGTCGGGCTCATTGGCATCGTAGAGGATGAGCGGGTGGAGATTGCCGTCGCCGGCATGGAACACATTGGCGACCCGCAGGCCGTATTGCTCGGAGAGCTCCGACATGCGCCGAAGCACCTCCGGCAGGCTGTGGCGGGGAATGGTGCCGTCCATGCAGTAATAGTCCGGCGAGATGCGCCCCACCGCCGGAAACGCCGCCTTGCGCCCGGCCCAGAAGGCCAGGCGCTCCTCGTCCGACGTGCTCACCCGGCTCGTCGTCGCCCCGTTCTTGCGGGCGAGCTCCCCGACGCGCTCGATCAGGTGATGCACCTCCGCCTCCGGCCCGTCGAGCTCGACGATCAGCAGCGCCTCCACATCGAGCGGATAGCCCGCATGGACGAACTCCTCGGCGGCATGGATCGCCGGCTTGTCCATCATCTCCATGCCGCCGGGAATGATGCCGTCGGAGATGATGTCGGCCACGCAGCGCCCGGCCTCCTCGCTTGAGGGGAAGCCGACGAGCATGGCCCGTGCCGTCTCCGGTGCCGGCAGGATGCGCACCGTCACCTCCGTGACCACGCCGAGCAGGCCTTCGGAGCCCGTCACGATGCCGAGAAGGTCGTAGCCCTCCGAATCGAGATGCTTGCCGCCGAGGCGCACGACCTCGCCGTCGATGGTGACCAGCTCCACACCGAGCAGATTGTTGGTGGTCAGCCCGTATTTGAGGCAGTGGACGCCGCCCGAGTTCTCCGCAACATTGCCGCCGATGGTGCAGGCGATCTGGCTGGAGGGGTCGGGCGCGTAATAGAAGCCGCGATGCTTCACCGCCTCGGTGATGGCGAGATTGGTGACGCCCGGCTGCACGACCGCGCAGCGATTGTCGAAATCGACCTCGAGCACGCGGTTGAACTTGCCCATGGCGAGCAGGACGCCATCCTCCAGCGGCAGCGCGCCGCCCGACAGGGAGGTCCCTGCCCCGCGCGGCACCACCTTGATGCCGTTCTCGTGGCAATAGGCGAGGACGGCGGAGACCTGGCGCACCGTCTCCGGCAGCACGACCACCATGGGGCGCTGGCGATAGGCGGTGAGCCCGTCGGACTCGTAGGCGCGCATCTCCTCCGCCCCGTCGATCACCCCCTCCCCCGGGCAGATCTGGCGCAGGGCTCTGACAATGTCCTGACGCCGGCCAAGCACGTCGGCATCGGCTTCCGGCATGATGGGACCGCTCATGGCTGGCCGTTTCCTCGTTCCCGATATCGTTTCCGCCTCATAGCATAGCAGTTTCACACGTTCTCGCCTGTTGTCCCGCCGTTTTCGCGATACGGCCCGGACGGTCTGTTCTTCGTCCCGCCCGAATTCAGGGGGGAACAAGGGACCTCCCCGCTTGTCCAGCCCCACGGGCTTTCCCGACCGGGTTTGGGAAAACGTGACACATGGCGTCGCACCCGCTTATTTTGCTCTATTCGAGTTCCAAAGTGGCCCACACTCGCGCTACCTTCCCGCTGTGCTGGAGGCTTTCGGGGGAAAGTTCGCGTACAAGAGCCGTCCGTTCAGCAAGCAGGGAGAACACGAGACCATGTTTCTGCGTTATGCCGCCGTCGCCATTCTCGTCGCCGCCGCACCGGGCCTTGCCATGGCCGACGAGCATGGCAATCCGGACAAGGGCAAGAAGGTCTTCCGCAAGTGCCAGGCCTGCCATGTGGTCGAGCAGCAGAAGAACCGCATCGGGCCGTATCTCGCGGGCGTGGTGGGTCGCCACGCGGCGGCGGTGGAGAGCTACAACTACTCCAACGCCATGAAGAAGCTCGGCGAGGAGGATGTCGTCTGGGACGAGGAGACCCTCTCGGAATATCTGAAGAATCCGCGCAAGTTCGCGCCGGGCACCAAAATGATCTTTCCGGGCCTGAAGAAGGAGGACGACCGGGAGGACGTCATCGCCTATCTGAAGGAATTCTCCGAGTAGCGGGAACCCTCTTTGACCGGCTCCCGGCCATCGGCCAGCTTGGCATCCTCACCGAGCCATTATAGGAAAGAAGAGACACCGATCCGTCCCGCACCCGCCATCGACCGGGAAATGCGTGCGGGACCAGCCCCGAAGCTTCGCGTGGAGAACGCCCATGCCGTCAGAGCGACCGCGAGTCGCCTTGTTCGTCACCTGCCTTGTCGACCTGTTCCGCCCGTCTGTCGGCTTCGCCGCCGTCAAGCTTCTGGAGCAGGCCGGCTGCACGGTGGAGGTTCCCGACGCGCAGACCTGCTGCGGCCAGCCCGCCTACAATTCCGGCGACCGGAAGGATACCGCCTCGATCGCGCGGCAGGTCATCAGGGCATTTGCGTCCTACGATTATGTGGTCGCACCGTCGGGCTCGTGCGCGGGCATGATCCGCAAGCACTACCCCACCCTTTTCGCGGAAGGCAGCGCGGAGCGGGCGCAGGCAGAGGCCCTTGCCGGAAAGACCCATGAGCTCGTCTCCTTCCTGGTCGACGTCATGGGGGTCTCCGGCGTCGAGGCCGAATATGACGGCACCGTCACCTACCACGATTCCTGCTCGGGCCTGCGCGAGCTCGGCGTCAAGGCCCAGCCGCGCCGCCTGCTCGCCAAGGTGGACGGCCTCACCCTGGCGGAGCTTCCCGACGCGGAGGTCTGCTGCGGGTTCGGCGGCACATTCTGCGTGAAATATCCCGACATCTCCAACAACATGCTGGAGAAGAAACTCGCCAATATCGCCTCGACCGGCGCCGACACGCTGCTGGCGGGCGATCTCGGCTGCCTCATGAACATGGCCGGCAAGCTCAAGCGCGAGGGCAGCGCCGTGAAGGTCCGCCATGTCGCGGAGGTGCTCGCCGGCGAGACATCGCAACCGCCCATCGGCGAGGGAGACTGAGCGCCATGGTCCAGTCGACCGCCCATTCCTTCAAGGACAATGCCCGCGAGGCGCTCGGCGACGCCCAGCTCCAGCGTGCTCTGTCCAACGTGCCCAAGGGCTTCATCGACAAGCGCGCCAAGGCCCGCGACGGGCTGCCCGAGTTCGATGCGCTGCGCGACGCCGGCCGGGACATCAAGAACCACACGCTCGCCCATCTCGACCTCTATCTGGAGACCTATGAGCGAAAGGTCGCCGAATCGGGCGGCGTCGTGCACTGGGCGCGCACGGCGGAGGAGGCCCGCAACGCCATCCTCGACATCTGCCGGGAGCGCGGCGCGCGCACCGTCACCAAGGGCAAGTCCATGGTGTCGGAGGAGATCGGCCTCAACGACGCGCTCGAGGCGGCGGACATCGAACCGGTCGAGACCGATCTCGGCGAATACATCATCCAGTTGCGCCACGAGACGCCGAGCCACATCATCGCCCCGGCGGTCCATCTGTCGAAGGATCAGGTGGAGGAGTCCTTTCGCGAGGCCCATACGGAGCTCCCCGCCGACCGCGACCTGACCGAGCCCGTCTCGCTGCTCCACGAGGCACGCCAGATCCTGCGCCAGAAATATCTCGACGCCGATATCGGCATCACGGGCGCGAATTTCCTCATCGCGGAGACCGGCACCTCGATCATCGTCACCAATGAGGGCAATGGCGACCTGACGCAGACCCTGCCCAAGGTGCATATCGTGCTCGCCACCATCGAGAAGGTGGTGCCGACGCTGGAGGACGTCTCGACCATCCTGCGCATCCTGGCACGGTCCGCCACGGGCCAGGAGTTCTCCTCCTACACGACCTTCTCCACAGGCCCCCGCCGGGCGGACGACCCCGACGGGCCGGAGGAGTACCACGTCATCCTGCTCGACAACGGGCGCGCGGACGTGCTCGGCACCGAGTTCCAGGAGATGCTGCGCTGCATACGCTGCGGCGCCTGCCTCAATCATTGCCCGATCTATCACGCCGTCGGCGGGCACGCCTATGGCTGGGTCTATTCGGGGCCCATCGGGGCGGTGCTCGATCCCGCGCTCATCGGCGTGGAGGAGGCCGGCTCCCTGCCCAATGCCTCGACCTTCTGCGGGCGGTGCGAGGAGGTCTGCCCCATGCGCATCCCGCTGCCGAAGATGATGCGCCACTGGCGCGAGCGCGAGTTCGAGAAGCATCTCTCGCCCGCAAGCGTGCGCACAGGCCTCGGGCTGTGGGCGTTCATGGCCCGCCGCCCCGGCCTCTACCGCGCCGCCACCCGGCTTGCCATGGGCGCCCTCAAGGCGCTGTCAGGCGGCCGCGGTCGCCTCTCCAGCGTGCCTCTTGCCGGCGGCTGGACACGTTATCGCGACCTGCCCGCGCCGCAGGGAAAGACATTCCAAGCGCTCTGGAGGGAACGCCAGCATGGCTGACGACGGCACCGATGCCCGCACGGCGGTGATGGGCCGCATCCGCCGCCACCTCAAGGTCTCCGACGGGCCGGAGGACGAGGCCCGCCGCGCCGCGGTGCGCAGCAGGCTGGAGCGCCATGCCCGCAATCTCGTTCCGGCGCGCGCCGACGGCGACGACGCCCACAGGCTGGCGCTCTTCAAGACCATGCTGGAGCGCGCCGACGCGACCGTGACCGAGGTCGCGACCCCGGACGAGGTGCCCCAGGCGGTCGCGGAGTTCCTGAGGAACCACAATCTCCCGTTCCAGATCCGGACCGGCGCGGATACCGCCCTCGCCGCCCTGCCCTGGGACCGGGTTCCGACGCTCGAAATCGGCCACGGCGCCGCGGAGGCGAGCGACCAGGCCTCGCTCTCCCATGCCTTTGCAGGCATCGCGGAGACCGGCACGCTGGCGCTCCATTCGGGGCAGGACAACCCGACGAGCCTGAACTTCCTGCCGGAGAACCATGTGGTGATGGTCGATGCCGACCGCATCGTCGGCACCTATGAGGACGTCTGGGACCGCCTGCGCGAGGTGTTCGGCGAAGGCATCATGCCGCGCGCCCTCAACATGGTCACGGGGCCCTCGCGCACCGGCGACATCGAGCAGCGACTGTTCCTCGGCGCACACGGCCCCAAGCGCGTCCACGTCATCATCGCCGGCAGCGGCAAGGCTCGCTAGGTTGGCCGTCTCCGTCCTCAGGGGAACACCGCATCCGCGCCCATAGGCTTCCGCTTGCCGCCCCGCCCGGCTTGCGGCACAGTTGCCGCAGGCCAGAAAAAGGCAAGAACGAGGACCCTCACTCCATGACCTGCATAGTCGGCTGGGCGCACGGCGCCTTCGGAAAGCTCGAGAACGACGACCTGGAATCGCTGATCGCCCGGGTGGCGAAAGAGGCCGTGGCGGATGCCGGAATCGGCTTCGAGGATATCGACGCCATCTATGTGGGCAATTTCGGCGGTTTCGAGAAGCAGAGCTTTCCGGCCGCCTTCGCGCTCGATGCCGATCCCGCGTTCCGCTTCAAGCCGGCGACCCGCGTGGAGAATGCCTGCGCGACGGGCTCCGCCGCCGTGCATATGGGGATCAACGACATCCGCGCGCGCAAGAGCGGCTTCGTGCTGGTGGTCGGCGCGGAGAAGATGACCGTCGCGCCCGGACGCGAGATCGGCGACATCCTGCTGAACGCCTGCTATCGCAAGGAGGAAGGCGACACGGAAGGCGGCTTCGCCGGTATCTTCGGCCAGATCGCGCAGCTTTATTTCCAGCGCTATGGCGACCAGTCCGCGGCGATGGCGCGGATTGCGGCGAAGAACCACAAGAACGGCGTCGCCAACCCCTTCGCCCAGCTCCGCAAGGATCTCGGCTTCGAGTTCTGCAACACGGTCGGCGACAAGAACCCCATCGTGGCCGGCCCCATCCGGCGCACCGACTGCTCGCTCGTCTCAGACGGCGCGGCGGCGCTGGTGCTCGCCGATACCGAGACCGCACTGCAGCGCCCCAAGGCGGTGCATGTCCGCGCCGCGGCCCACACCCAGGACTACATGCCGCTGTCGAAGCGCGACATCGTGGCCTTCGAGGGCTGCGAGGCGGCATGGCAGAAGGCTCACGAGGCCGCCGGCACGACGCTCGACGACCTGTCCTTCGTGGAAACCCACGACTGCTTCACCATCGCCGAGCTTATCGAGTACGAGGCGATGGGCCTTGCGCCCAAGGGCGAAGGCGCACGCGCCATCGAGGAGGGCTGGACGGAGAAGGACGGGCGCCTGCCCGTGAACCCGTCGGGCGGTCTCAAGGCCAAGGGCCACCCCATCGGCGCGACCGGCGTCTCCATGCATGTGATGAGCGCGCTGCAGCTCATGGGCGAGGCCGGCGACATGCAGATCCCCGACGCGACGCTTGCCGGCATCTTCAACATGGGCGGCGCGGCGGTCGCCAACTACGTCTCGATCCTCGAGCGCCTGCGCTGACGCGCAAGCAGCGCCCGCGCCTCAGCCACGGTCGAGGACGATCGTCACCGTTACGGGGAGATGGTCGGAGCCCGTGGCCGGGCCGAGGCGGGCCGGGCGATGCACGCGCAGGCCCGGAGAGATGAAGATGTGGTCGATGGGGAGCTGTGGCAGCCCCGCCGTCCAGACGGGCCAGGATGGCAGGCCGGTCAGTCGCCGCAGGCCCGACGTCGCCTCGAAGCTCCGCAGCACGCTCGACCACTGGGTCGCATTGAAATCCCCCATCACCGCGAGCGGACCGGGCGTGTTCTGGATCAGGGTGGCGAGCGCCTCGAGCTGGCGCTTCTGGGCGTAGATATGCGGTGGGCGCAGGATATGCGCGCCGATCACGGTGAGATTGTCGTAGACCTTGCCGAACCGCGCCTGGATGAGCGGCGGCCCGGCCCATCGCGAGGCGACCTTCCAGTCGACGATCGGCTCCTTGGACAGAAGCGCGACATGGCAGTTCGCGAGGTCGAGGCAGCTCGCCTGATAGGGATAGAGATCCTCGATATCGGCCAGCATGGGCGCCTTTTCGGGGCCGAATTCGAGCAGGGCGACGATATCGGCGTCCTCCCGCCTCAGCATCCGCTCGACTTGCTCCCAGTCGTCATTGCGCAGCCAGCTGTTGAGCGACAGGAGCTTGACCGTCCGCTCGCCCTGGAGGCGGGCCTGGGCGGCAGGCGTGAATTGCTCCGACAGCATGCCCCACGCACCGATGGCCGCCATGACGAGCACGGCGCCTATGGCGACGACAGGCAGCCAGCAGCGCCCGGCGAAGACGGCCAGCGCGCACACAATGGCAAAGCCCAGCGCATGCATCCTGAAATGGGCGAGAACGTCCAGCGGCAGCCACAACGCGCCGAGCCAGCCCAGCCCGAAGACAATGAGAGCAACCAGAAGCCCCACCGTCGGCGCGACGACGCGCAGCCGACCGATCACGTCTGACGGTAACATGCGATACTACCGAATCCACGAGCCCCCGAGGGGGATCAAACCCGGATAGCATCGCCTTGTCACGAGGAAAACGAAATCGGATTATCCGATAGGTCGCGTAGGCGGCCACGCCCGCGGGATCAGTCGATCCCGAGGCGGCGCTTGAGGATTTCGTTCACTGCCTGCGGATTGGCCTTGCCGCCGGTCGCCTTCATGACCTGGCCGACGAACCAGCCGATGGTCTTGGGCTTCGTCTTGACCTGTTCGGCCTGCTCGGGATTGGCGGCGACGATCTCGTCGACCACCGCCTCGATGGCGCCCGTGTCGGTGACCTGCCTGAGCCCCCTCTCCTCCACGATCCGCGCCGGATCGCCGCCCTCGGCGACGACGATCTCCAGCACGTCCTTGGCGATCTTGCCGGAAATCGTGCCGTCGCCGATGAGATCGAGAATGGTGCCGAGCTGCTCGGGCGAGACGCCGGCCTCCGCGATCGAGACACCCTTGGCATTCGCATGGCCGGCGAGGTCGCCCATCACCCAGTTGACGGCAAGCTTGGCGTCGCGTCCCTCGGCCACCGCCTCGAAATAGTCCGCCGCCGCGCGGTCGGCCACAAGGATGCCGGCATCGTAGGGCGTGAGGCCGTAATCGCCCATCAGCCTGTCCTTCTTCTCGTCGGGAAGCTCCGGCAGCGTCGCCTCGATCTCCTTCACCCAGGCCTCGTCGAGCTCGAGCGGCAGGAGGTCGGGATCGGGGAAGTAGCGGTAGTCGTGCGCCTCTTCCTTGTTGCGCATGGACCGCGTCTCGCCCTTGCGGGGATCGAACAGGCGGGTTTCCTGAACGATCTCGCCGCCATCCTCCAGAATGCCCACCTGGCGGTGCGCCTCGTAGTCGATGGCCTGGCCCATGAAGCGGATGGAGTTGACGTTCTTCACTTCGCAGCGCGTGCCGAAGGGCTCGCCCGGGCGGCGGACGGAGACGTTGATGTCGGCGCGCAGGCTGCCCTTCTCCATGTCGCCGTCGCAGGTGCCGAGATAGCGCAGGATGGTGCGCAGCTTGGACACATAGGCCTTCGCCTCGTCGGCACACCTCATGTCGGGCTTCGACACGATCTCCATGAGCGCCACGCCGGACCGGTTGAGGTCCACGAACGACATGGTCGGATGCTGGTCGTGCATCAACTTGCCCGCATCCTGCTCCAGATGCAGCCGCTCGATGCCGACCTCGATGGTCTCGCCGTCGGCCATGTCGAGGAGCACCTTGCCCTCGCCCACCACGGGCTGCTTGTACTGCGAGATCTGGTAGCCCTGCGGCAGGTCGGGATAGAAATAGTTCTTGCGGTCGAACACCGAGTAGAGATTGATCTGCGCCTTCAGCCCGAGCCCCGTGCGCACGGCCTGTTCCACGCAGTAACGGTTGATCACCGGCAGCATGCCGGGCATGGCGGCATCGACCAGCGAGACATTCGCGTTGGGCTCCGCGCCGAAGGCGGTGGAGGCGCCGGAGAACAGCTTGGCATTGGAGGTGACCTGG
The DNA here is from genome assembly GCF_015482775.1 of Kaustia mangrovi. Classification (GTDB taxonomy): domain Bacteria; phylum Pseudomonadota; class Alphaproteobacteria; order Rhizobiales; family Im1; genus Kaustia; species Kaustia mangrovi. The sequence continues at coordinate 416,847 of NZ_CP058214.1, forward strand.
GCATGGACCTCCATGCCGATCACGATCTCCCAATCACCCGTCGCGCCCTTGATGAGCTTCGATTTGTCCGCCTTGCGCACCGCTTCGTTCATCGGTCTCGTCCATCCGGTTCTACAGTCGGGCCGTCAGCGCGTCCGGTCACTTGCGATGAAGCCGCTTTTCCTCATAGGCGATGAATTCGTCCATCATCGCCCGCCAGAGCTTGTCCGCCAGATTGGCGTCGAGCCCCTGCCGCTCCGCCTCGCGGCGGACATTGACCACCACGGCCTCGACCCGTTCGTCGATACGGGCGGGCAGCCCCTCGCGAGACTTGAGCGCCACGGCCCGCGCGATATAGCGCGACCGTTCGGCGAGCAGGCGCACGAGCTCGCGGTCGAGCCGGTCTATCTCGACGCGCAGCTCCTCCATGGACCGACAGGCTTCGGGCTGTCTTCTCGTCATGTCAGACCGTCCACCATGCATCGGGCCGCGCAGCGAAGCCCGCCGCCTCCTCCAGTGCGCCGCCGGCGCGGAACAGGGTCTCCTCGTCGAACGCCTTGCCGATGAGCTGAAGCCCGAGCGGCAGCCCGTCGGCACTCAGCCCCGCCGGCACCGAGATGCCGGGAAGCCCCGCCATGTTGACCGTCACCGTGAAGACGTCGTTCAGATACATCTCCACCGGATCGGTGATCTCGCCCGGCGCGAAGGCGGGCGTCGGCGTCGTCGGCGTCAGCAGCACGTCGACGTCCTCGAAGGCCTGTTCGAAATCCCGCTTGATGAGCGTGCGCACCTTCTGCGCCTTGAGATAGTAGGCGTCGTAATAGCCCGCCGAGAGCACATAGGTGCCGATCAGCACGCGCCGCTTCACCTCCGCGCCGAAACCGGCCGCACGGGTGTTCTCGTACATGCCTGTGATGTCGTCGCCATTGACGCGCAGGCCGTAGCGCACGCCGTCATAGCGCGCGAGATTGGAGGAGGCCTCCGCCGGTGCCACGATATAATAGGCCGGCAGCGCATATTTCGTGTGCGGCAGGGAGACCTCGCGGATCTCGGCGCCCTGCGCCTTCAGCCAGTCGATCCCCTGCTGCCACAGGGCGTCGATCTCCGCCGACATGCCCTCGACGCGATATTCCTTCGGAATGCCGACCGTCAGGCCGCGCACGTCGCCGGTGAGCGCGGCCTCGTAGTCCGGCACCGGACGGTCGACCGACGTCGTGTCCTTCGCATCGGGGCTCGCCATGGATCTCAGCATGATCGCCGCGTCGCGGACATTGCGGGCGATGGGCCCGGCCTGGTCCAGCGAGGAGGCGAAGGCGACGATGCCCCAGCGCGAGCAGCGCCCGTAGGTCGGCTTGATGCCGACGGTCCCGGTGAACGCGGCGGGCTGGCGGATCGAGCCGCCCGTATCGGTCGCTGTCGCGCCGGCACACATCCAGGCGGAGACCGCGGACGCCGACCCGCCCGACGAACCGCCGGGAACGAGGTCCCGGTTGCTGCCCTTCGCCCGCCACGGATTGACGACCGGACCGTAATGGGAGGTCTCGTTGGACGACCCCATGGCGAACTCGTCCATGTTGAGCTTGCCGAGCATCACCGCCCCGTCGGCCCAGAGATTGGCCGTGACGGTCGATTCATAGGCCGGCTCGAACCCGTCGAGGATGTGGCTAGCCGCCTGGCTGTGCACCCCCTCGGTGCAGAACAGGTCCTTGATGCCGAGGGGAACGCCCTCCAGCGCCCCGCCCTCGCCTTTCGCCAGGCGCTCGTCGGAGGCCCTGGCCATCTCGCGCGCCTTGTCGGCGGTCACCGCGACATAGGCGTTCAGCGCCTTGTTTCCGGCCTCGATCGCCTGGAGATAGGCCTCGGTCAGTTCGACGGCGGAAATCTCGCGCGCCCTGAGCTTGTCGCGGGCCTCGGCGATGGAAAGCTGTGTCAGGTCTGTCATCGGGCTTCTTCTTCGGGCACGGGAAACGAACGGGTCTTCATGCGGGCGACCGGAAGGACCGTGCCGTGGCCGCCTGCCGGCCGCCACGGGGGCACCGGACTATTCGACCACCTTCGGCACGACGAAATAGCTGTCCTCCGAGGCGGGCGCATTGCCCACGATGTCGCCGGCGCGATTGCCGTCGGTCACCGCATCATCGCGCTTCTTCATCTCGGTGCGCACGACGCTGGTCATCGGTTCCACGCCGGAGGTGTCGACCTCGTCGAGTTGCTCCACCCAGGCGAGGATCTCCGACAGCTCGCCCTGGAGCGCGGTGACCTCCTGGCCCGAAACCGCGATGCGCGCGAGCTTCGCGATATGGCGAACCGTGTTTTCGTCAACGGCCATGGCGGATACTCCGGGAATGAGGCCTGGATGTCTCTGGCGGGGGTTGGCGCATAGGTCTGCCCCGCCTTTACTCCGCGCGTTAGATAGCACCCGCATCCCTCCCCGGCAACGCCTCGCTGGCCCCCTGCGGCCATGCGTCGGTTGTGCTTGGAGGTGTCATGTAATTGCGCTATTGAGTGCCGATCTTTTCTCGACAAGGCAGATCCGACCGTGTGGACACCGGTTTTTCCCGTCAATCCGGCAGTCTTGATCGGCCCCGCAGTGCTGCTGGTCTTCTCGGTCGCCTTTGTGGGTGTCTGGTTTTTCGACCGGACGATGCGATATCTGCTTGTCCTTTCGGCGGCCTGCGCCCTGTTCGTCCTCGGCGCGTCGATGCAACTGTTCAGGTGGCCGCCGGGCACCGGGCCCAACGCCCTGGCATCGGGAGCGGTGTATACGGCCAGCGTCCTCGTCCTTGCCGAAGGTCTGTTGCGGCGTACGGGAAAGACCGCCGGCTGGGCATTCCACGGCGCGGCCTTCGCCGCAATCATGGGGCTTACGGTCTATTTCCTCTATGTGACCCCCTCATTGTCAGCCCGCATCTATCTCCAGAACTTTGGCTACGGCCTTATCCTGCTCATCGCGGCGTTCCGCCTGCGGATCCTCGCCTCGGGAACGGCGACGGAGCGGCTCGTCTTCTGGGTCTTTCTCGTGTTCGCGCTCCATTTCCTGCCGCGCACGGTACTGACCGCGCCGGGTGGCGCGCCCATAACGGCATCGGAGTTCGCCTATACGAAATTCTGGACCGTCCTCCATCTCTCGCTCGCCATGATGGGGACGGGGCTCGCCCTTGCCCTGCTCGCGGCGGCCGTCACCGACATTGTGAACAAGATATCGATGGAGCGCGACCAGGACGCGCTGACCGGCGTCGACAACCGCCGCGCTTTCGAGCGCAAGGCACTGGCGCTTATGGCGGGCACAGGCCGCCCCGTTTCGGCAGCGGTCGCCGACATAGACGGCTTCAAGGCCATCAACGACCGTTTCGGCCATGCCGCCGGCGACAAGGTGCTGTCGGAAGTTGGCAGCCTTCTGCGATCCAGCGTGCCTGAGGGCGCCGTGATCGGCCGCATTGGCGGCGAGGAATTCGCGATCCTCGTGCCCGGCATGGATCGCGAGGCGGCCTACGAGCTTGCCGAACGCATCCGGCTTGCCATCACGTCGCTGCGGTTCCGGGGCGGGGAGGAAATGAGAACGGTCACCTCGAGCTTCGGCATTGCCGAGCGTCAGGAGAACGAAGCCCTGTGGGCGCTGATCGAACGGGCCGACCGGAGCCTCTACGAGGCCAAGCGAACCGGGCGGAACCGGACCGTGATGGCACGGCCCGTTCCCGACACTCCCCAGCAGGTGGCCGGGTCGGCCACCTGACGATCCTTCGCCCCCTGCCAGGACAGGAAGGCAAACGGCCTCACGCGGCCACGGGCTTGCGCCGCGGGCGCGACCGCCTGCGGTTGCGGTCGGGCTGGCCCTGCGGCTTGCCCCGGCCACCGGTCCGCTGCGGACGGCCCTCGCCACGCGGACGGCCACCACCCTTGCGGCCGCGCGGCGCATCCTCGTGCCCGCCGCGCCACGGTTCGCCGCCAGCCACCGAGATGCCGATGCCGACCAGCCGCTCGATGCCGCGCAGAAGCGACATCTCAGCCGGCGCGCAGAACGCCACGGCCTCGCCCTCCGCTCCGGCGCGCGCGGTGCGGCCGATACGGTGCACATAGCTCTCCGCCACTTCCGGCAGATCGTAGTTGTAGACGCGCGCCACGCCCGGAATGTCGATGCCGCGCGCGGCGACATCGGTGGCGACCAGCACGCGGATATCGCCCGACCGGAACGCCTTGATGGCGCGGTCGCGCTGGCCCTGGCTCTTGTTGCCGTGGATCGACCCGGCATCGAAGCCGTGCTTGACCAGAGTCTTCATCAGCTTCTCCGCACCGTGCTTGGTGCGCGAGAAGACGATGGAGAGTTCCTCCGGCGTTTCCGCGAGGCAATCCCTCAAAAGGGCCGCCTTGTCGCTCTGCTCCACGAAATGAACCGACTGGCGCACCTTGTCGGCGGTCCGGCCCGGAGGCGCGACCTCGACGCGCACGGGGTCGTTCAGATAGGTGCGCGCCAGCTCCTCCATCTGCTTCGGCATGGTGGCGGAGAACAGGAGGGTCTGGCGGGGCGTTCCAACGAGCTTGGCGATCTTGCGCAAGGCATGGATGAAGCCCAGATCGAGCATCTGGTCGGCTTCGTCGAGGACGAGATATTTCGCCGTGTCGAGGAAGACCGCCCGGCGCTCGACCAGATCGAGCAGGCGACCGGGCGTGGCGACAAGGATGTCCGTGCCGCGATTGAGATTCTTGATCTGCACATTGATCGAGGCGCCGCCCACGACCGAGCCCACCTTGATCGGCGTGCCGCGAACGAAATCGCGGAGATTGCCCGCGATCTGGTTCACCAGCTCCCGGGTCGGCGCGAGAATCAGTGCGCGGATCGTCTTCGGAGCGGGCTTGCCATTCTCCTCGCGAAGCCGGTCCACGAGCGGCAGGCCGAAGGCCGCCGTCTTGCCCGTGCCTGTCTGGGCGAGGCCCATGAGGTCGTGGCCGTCGAGAACGAGCGGTATCGCCTCCTTCTGGATCGGGGTCGGCGCGTCGTAACCGAGCGCCAGGACCTGTTTCAGAACAGAGGGGGAAAGCCCGAGAGTTTCAAACTGTGACAATGTCGATACCTTTCAGGAGCGGCTCCGGCCCGTCATTTCCGACGCCGGATCGCCGCAACAGCGTTTACGCAGCAAGGCGCTGTCCGCGACGCCGAATGGGCGCGCGACTTCGCGCTTCGAGGTTGCGATCATGGTCTCACCCGGGAACAGGATTGCCCCGTCAGGCGGCCAGACCGTGAGAACCCGCGCGTGAAATGGGAACTATGGAGAAAAACGGTGCCCGGACCTCGTGGTCGGGCGGACGTTGAACATGCCGGGCGCCGGAAGGAGAGCGGGCCGCCCCGGAGGGAGACACGCCTGTTGCGGTGCGGACTGCTCACGCGGCAGCCAAGCGACATGCACGGCTTCTCATATCTGCGTTGACCGGCACGAAGTCAAGCACTCATTGCCGGGAGGCGGCACGCAGCGACTGTCTCTGCCGTCCCTCGCCGTCGAAATTGGCATCGTCCAGCCAGGCCGCGAAGGCCTTGCGGATCTCCGGCCAGTCGCTGTCGAGCATGGCGAACCAGGCGGTGTCCCGATTGCGCCCCTTGATCACCATGTGCTGGCGGAAAATGCCCTCGAAAGTGAAACCGAGGCGCTCGGCCGCGCCGCGCGAGGCGGCGTTCAGCGCGTCGCATTTCCACTCGACACGGCGATAGCCCATCTCGTCGAAGGCGTGGCGCATCATCACGAACAGAGCCTCGGTCGCCGCGCGTGTGCGTTGCAGGGACGGGGCGAACCAGATATGGCCGATCTCGATCACCCCGTGGGCCGGCCGGATCGCGGAATAGGCCGCCATGCCGGACGCCCTGCCCGTCTCGCGCGGCACGATGGCGTAGTAGACGGGATCGCTGCTCGCCGCGCAGTCGTTGAGCCAGGCGAGGAAGGGCGGATAGTCCGTCCACGGCCCATAGGCCATATAGGTCCACAAGTCCGCCGCCTGTGCGGAGCCGCGAAAGCTCTCGTAAAGCTCCGGGCCGTGGCGGTCCGGCGCGATCGGCTCCACGGTCACCGAGCGGCCGAACAGGAGCCGCCCGTCCGGCCTGTGCCCGGCAGGCGGCGGCACCGGCGGGCCGACAGGGCGCGCCGTCTTCTGCGCCCCTGCCCCGGCCTTGCCCTTCGGTCGCACAGCGCCCGACGCGGCCGTCTTCGTCCGCGCGCTCTTCTGTGCCTTCATCAGACCGTCACGCTCCCGCCGATATCGAGCGCCTTCACCCGGTCGCCCCTGTCGCCCATCGCCGCCACGAAGCCGTCCGCCGACTGTTCGAGCAGCGGGAAGGTCATGTAGTGGCAGGGCAGCACGGTGGAGAAGTCGAAATACCGCCTGCAGGCGAGCGCGGCGGAGCGCGGGTTCATGGTGAACCGGTCGCCGATGGGCACGATGCCCACATCCGGCTTGTAGAGCTCGTTGACGAGCGCCATGTCGGCAAAGATGTCGGTATCGCCCATATGGTAGACGGTCGGGCCGTCCTTGGGGCGGAACACCAGCCCGCACGGATTGCCGAGATAGGTGATGCCGCCATCGGCGAGCGTGGCGGAGGAATGGTCGGCGCGCACGAAGGTGACGTCGAAATCCTCCGTATAGATCGTGCCGCCCATATTGGCGGGTTCGAAGTCGTTCAGGCCCTTGCCGGCGAGGTACTGGCAGATCTCGAAGCAGGCGATGAGCTGCGCGCCTGTCCCCTCCGCGATGGCCACCGTATCGCCGATATGGTCGTCGTGACCGTGGGTCAGCGCGATATGGGTCGCGCCCGCGGCGGCCTCCAGCGGATCGCCCTCGAATTTGGGGTTTCCGCTCAGGAAGGGATCGACCATCACGACACTGTTGCCGGTCTCGATTCGGAAGGCCGAATGGCCAAGCCAGGTGATCTTCATCGCCCTTGAACCTCCTGTCTGAACTGTCTGACGGTGATCTTGTGCCCGATGGTTGCCGGCGCAAGGGTACAGTTCAAGACTTTGCCCCGGGCGTCAAATGGCCTATGGGACAGCGTAGATATCGCGGACTCCACGAGAGCGACGCCGTCATGAGCGACAAGCCTGCCACCATCGACATCTCCGCGCTGCCGGAACGCCTCGGGCCCGGCGAGCGGCTGATGGGGCTCGACCTCGGCACCAAGACCATCGGCGTCGCCCTCAGCGACACGACGCGCACGGTCGCCACCGCCCGCGAGACGATCCGGCGGCGGAAGTTCACGCAGGACGCCGAAGCGCTCAAGGCCATCGCCGATGCGGAGAACGTCTCCGCCATCGTTCTCGGCCTGCCGGTCAACATGGACGGAACGGAAGGTCCGCGCGCCCAGTCGACGCGCGCCTTCGCCCGGAACCTGCCGCGCATCCTGCCGCTGCCCGTCGTCTTCTGGGACGAGCGCCTGTCGACGGTGGCGGTGACGCGCACGCTGCTGGAGGCCGATTCGAGCCGGGCGCGGCGCGGCGAGGTGGTCGACAAGCTCGCCGCCGCCTACATCCTTCAGGGCGCTCTCGACCGGCTCGCCGCCATCGCGGCACAACGGCCGGACGGCTGATCCCCCTGCCCGCCGTTCATTCGACCGGCGCGGCACGCTCCAGTATGGCCGCATCGTCGAGCTTCGGCCCGGCGCCATAGCCATTGCGGAAGCCGCCGGCGATTCGCGAGGCGATGAACGCGTCGGCCACCTCCACGCTGTCGCTTGCCCGCAGGAGGCCTGCCGCCCACAGGAGAGCCAGCCGCTCGACCAGACTGCGCAGGGCCGACTGGTCGCCGGCAAGCCCGGCCATCCGGCCGCGCAGATCCTCAAACGCCGCCTCGAGCGTCTTGTCGCCGCGGCAGTGCTCGCCGAGCTGTTCCATGACGGAAGCCATGGCGTCCGGGTCCCGCTCGGCCACGCGGGCCACGTCGAGGCACATGACATTGCCGGACCCCTCCCAGATCGCGTTGACCGGCGCCTCCCGGTAGAGCCGCGCCGCCGGCCCCTCCTCCACATAGCCATTGCCGCCGAGGCACTCCATCGCCTCGTAGACGAAGCCCGGACAGGTCTTGCAGACCCAGTACTTGATCACCGGGGTCATGACGCGGCGGAAGGCGGCCTCCGCCGGCACCGCGCCCGCCTCGTCGAAGGCCCGTGCGAGGCGGAAGGCCAGCGCGGTGGCCGCCTCCGAATCGAGCGCGAGATCGGCCAGCACCTGCCGCATCAGCGGCTGGTCGATCAGCCGGCGCTGGAACGCCGCCCGATGCGCGGTGTGATGGAGCGCATTGGCAAGCGCGGACCGCATGAGGCCGGCGGAGGAGACCGCGCAATCGAGCCGCGTGAAGGTCACCATATCCATGATGGTGGCGATGCCGCGCCCCTCTTCCCCGACGAGCCAGGCACGGCAGCCGGCGAACTCCACCTCGGCGGAGGCGTTCGACCGGTTGCCAAGCTTGTCCTTCAGGCGCTGGATGCGAATCGGATTGATGCTGCCGTCGGGCAGCACGCGCGGCATGAAGAAGCAGGAGAGCCCGCCCGGAGCCTGGGCGAGCACCAGGAAGGCATCGCTCATGGGCGCGGACAGGAACCATTTATGGCCGACGATCAGGTAGCCCTCTTCTGGGCCGCCGGGGCCGATCGGATCGGCGCGCGTCGTGTTGGCGCGGACATCGGTTCCGCCCTGCTTCTCCGTCATGCCCATGCCGAGCGTCAGCCCGGCCTTCTCATGGGCGGGCAGGAAGGCCGGGTCGTAATGGCGCGACAGCAGGAGCGGCACCCAGCTTTCCGCGATGCTCGGCGCCAAGAGCAGCGTGGCGACGCCGGCATTGGTCATGGTGAGCGGGCAGCAATGGCCCGGCTCGAGCTGCGCGGCCATATGGAGAAGGCCCGCGCGCGCCACGTTGCGGCCCGGATAGGGCTCGCCGCCGTCGGGCGGCAGGTCCCAGGACAGGCAATGCAGACCGGCGCGCACGCTCTCGCGCATGATGTCGTGATAGGCGGGATGGTACTCCACCACGTCGAGCCGGCGGCCTTTCGAATCGAATGTCCTCAGCCGCGGTAGGTCCTCGTTGGCGAGCCGTGCCATGTGCTGGCCCAGCGCGCTGCCCGCGAACGACCCGTAGGCCGTGAGCATCTGCTCGGCACCGCCGCCGCCTTCGCGAATCGCCACCTCGCGGAGCGCACGGTCGCTGGTGAACAGATTGACATCCTCGAACGACGGAGACTGGTTGAAAACCTCGTGGGTGGTAAACTGTGAACTTTGCGACATTCGACCTCCCTCACATGGCCGCGGGCATGGTACAACGCCGCAAACCAGCTTGCCCAGCACGGTCGGGCAGTCTATAGATCCAGCCTTAAATGACAGCCTTGGACGATCGACCAGACCCCATCCTTTCCCGGCCGCATCTGCTCGGCACGGAGGGGCTTTCTCCTGTGGAGATCACCGCCCTCCTCGATCTTGCCGACAAGTATGTCGAGCTGAACCGCCAGATCCACAAGAAGCAGTCCGTGCTCGGCGGGCGCACCCAGATCAACCTGTTCTTCGAGGCCTCCACGCGCACGCAGAGCTCCTTCGAGCTCGCCGGCAAGCGGCTGGGCGCGGATGTGATGAACATGTCGGTCAAGGGCTCGTCCATGAGCAAGGGGGAGACCCTGCTCGACACGGCGATGACGCTCAACGCCATGCACCCCGACCTCCTGGTCGTGCGCCACTCCGCGGCGGGCGCCGCGGAACTCCTCGCCCAGAAGGTCGGCTGCGCGGTGATCAATGCCGGCGACGGCGCGCACGAGCACCCGACCCAGGCGCTCCTCGACGCACTGACGATCCGGCGCCGCAAGGGCCGGCTCGACGGGCTGACAGTCGCGATCTGCGGCGACGTCATGCACAGCCGGGTCGCGCGCTCCAATATCCTGCTTCTGCACACGATGGGCGCCTATGTGCGCGTCATCGCCCCCTCCTCGCTCCTGCCGCCGGCGGCCGACCGGCTGGGCGTGGAGGTGCATACCGGAATGGAGAGCGGGCTTGAGGGCTGCGACGTGGTGATGATGCTGCGGCTTCAGCGCGAGCGCATGGAAGGCGGCTTCATCCCGTCGGTGCGCGAATATTACCGCTATTTCGGGCTCGACCGGGACCGGCTGAAGCTCGCCAATCCGGATGCGCTCGTCATGCATCCCGGCCCGATGAATCGCGGCGTGGAGATCGACAGCGCGGTCGCCGACGGCGTGCAGAGCGTGATCCGCGAGCAGGTCGAAATGGGGGTCGCGGTGCGCATGGCGGTTCTCGACGCGCTGGCGCGCAACCTGCCGGGCGGAGGCAACGCATGAGCGGCAACGCACCCGATACCGGACCGAACGGGCGCCGCGCATTCGTGAATGCGCGCCTCGTGGATCCGGCCCAGGGGCTCGACGGGCCGGGCGGGCTCATTGTCGAGGACGGCACCATCTTGGCCTGCGGTGCCGATGTGACCGCCGATTCGGCTGGCAGCGGGACGGAGATTCGCGACTGCGCCGGTGCCATCGTGATGCCGGGCCTCATCGACATGCGCGTCTTCACCGGCGAGCCCGGCGCGGAACATCGCGAGACGCTCGCCTCCGCATCGGAGGCCGCGGCGGCCGGCGGCGTGACGACGCTGATTGTCATGCCGAACACCAACCCCGTGATCGACGACGTGGCGCTCGTCGATTTCATCCTGCGCCGCGCCCGCGACACCGCCATCGTGCGCATCGCCCCCATGGCCGCCCTCACCAAGGGCACCGGCGGCGTGGAGATGACCGAGATCGGCATGCTGCGCGAGGCCGGCGCGGTGGCCGTGACCGACGGCATCGTGCCGGTGACCAATGCGCGCCTCCTGCGCCGCGTGCTCGCCTACGCGCACGATTTCGGCATGCTCGTCGTCCAGCATGTGGAGGAGCCGGAGCTTGCCCGCGGCGGCGTCATGAACGAGGGCGAGGTCGCGACGCGGCTCGGACTGTCGGGCATCCCCATCGAGGCGGAAGTCATCATGCTGGAGCGGGACCTCCGGCTCGTGGCGCTCACGGGCGCGCGCTACCACGCCGCCCAGATCTCGTGCCGCGCCTCGCTGGATCTGATCCGGCGGGCGAAGGAGAACGGCCTGCCCGTGACCTGCGGGGTTTCGGTCAACCATCTCGCGCTCAACGAGAACGACATCGGTGCCTACCGCACCTTCTTCAAGCTCTCCCCGCCGCTCAGGGGCGAGGACGACCGCGCGGCCATGGTGGAAGGCCTGCGTGACGGGCTGATCGACGTGATCGTGTCCAGCCACGACCCGCAGGAGCCGGACACCAAGCGCCTGCCCTTCTCCGAGGCCGCCTTCGGGGCGATCGGCCTGGAGACGCTGCTGCCGGCCGCCCTGTCGCTGCACCATGACGGCGCGGTGCCGCTTGGCGAGATCGTGGCCGCGCTCGCCACGAGACCGGCACGGATCCTCGGCTTCGACATGGGAACGCTCGCGCCCGGCACACCCGCCGACCTCGCTGTGGTGGACCCGCAGCGTAGCTGGCGCGTCGGACCCGATTCCCTGCGGTCGAAGTCGAAGAACTCGCCCTTCGAGCACCGCATGCTGGAGGGCCGCGTGCTCGAAACCGTTGTCGCGGGGCGCACCGTCTTCGCGCTCGGCGCGGAGTAGTGCCCGCAATGCCCGGCGAGTGGCCCCTCCCCCTCACGGCGACGCTGGTCGCGCTCGCTTTCGGCTATCTGTGCGGATCCATACCGTTCGGGCTGATCTTCGCCAGGCTCTTCCGCCTTGGCGATCTGAGACAGATGGGGTCGGGCAATATCGGCGCCACCAACGTGTTGCGCACGGGCTCGAAGCCGGTCGCGGCGGCAACGCTCCTGTGCGATGTGCTCAAGGGCGTCGTCCCGGTGCTTGTCGCCAGCCAGTGGCACGAGGCGGCCGGTATCGTGGCGGGGCTCGGGGCCTTTCTCGGCCATATCTTCCCGGTCTGGCTGCGCTTTCGCGGCGGCAAGGGTGTCGCCACCCTTATCGGTGTCTTTCTCGGGCTCGCCTGGCCGCTCGCCCTCGCCTTCCTCGCCATATGGCTGTTGGTTGCGGTCGCGACGCGCTATTCCTCCCTGTCCGCATTGGTTGCATCGACATTGACAGCACTAGGTGCGGTGGTGTTCCATGGCGGTTGGCTTGCCGTAGCGGTCGTGGCCATGGCCGTGATCGTCTTCTTCACCCATCGTGCCAATATCGTGCGGCTCGCACGGGGCGAGGAAACGAGAATCTCCCTGGGCCGCTGACCGCGCCCGGCAAGCCCTCACTGGGGAGGGGGCACTCATATGACGCGAGCATGGCATGTCGGCGCGGCTGCTGGATGACCGGCAGCGCCGGGACTGGCTGCGTCTCATCAAGAGCGAGAATGTCGGGCCCATCGGGTTCCGCGCCCTGATCAACCGGTTCGGCAGCGCCCGCGCCGCCTTGGAAGCCCTGCCGGACCTCTCCGCGCGCGGTGGGCTGAAACGGCGGATCCGGCTCTATCCGGCGGACCGTGCCGAGCGCGACCTGGAGACCGCCGACCGGATCGGCGCGCGATTCGTCGCGCTCGGCGAGCCGGACTACCCTGCGCTCCTGCGCCAGCTCGAGGACGCCCCGCCCCTCCTGTGCATGAAGGGCCGCGCCGAGCTCGCGCAGGCGCCGGGCATCGCCATTGTGGGCGCGCGCAACGCCTCCGCGCTCGGCCGCAAGCTCGCGCGCCGGCTCGCCGCCGATCTCGGCACGCGCGGCTTCGCCGTCATTTCGGGACTGGCGCGGGGCATCGACACCGCCGCCCACGAGGCGGCGCTCGCCACAGGCACCATCGCCGTGATGGCCGGAGGGCTCGATGTCGTGTACCCGCCGGAGAATGACGGGCTTCATGGCGAGATCGGCGAAACCGGGCTCCTCGTCAGCGAGATGACGCCCGGGCTCCAACCGCAGGCACGCCACTTTCCCCGGCGCAACCGGATCATATCGGGCCTCGGCTACGGCACAGTGGTGGTGGAGGCGGCCAAGCGGTCGGGATCGCTGATCACCGCACGCATGGCGCTGGAACAGAACCGCGAGGTCTTCGCGGTTCCCGGATCGCCGCTCGACCCGCGCGCCGAGGGCACCAACCATCTCATCCGCCGCGGCGCCATGCTGGTGACCTCGGCGGGCGATATCGACGATGCCGTCCGGCCCATGATCGGAACCCTGCCGCCGCCCACCGAGATCGACATGCTGAGCGAGCTCGTCGACGGCAACGCCTATTCAGGGCACGAGGATCGCGATTGCGACCGGCCCGACCCCGACCTGCGCAGCCGGATCGCCTCGCTCCTCGGCCCCTCGCCCGTGGAGATCGACGATCTCATCCGCGAAAGCGGCGCCGCGGTCGGGCCGATCCACGCAATCCTGCTCGAACTGGAGCTGGCCGGGCGCCTCCACCGGATAGACGCCCGCCGCGTTTCGTTGTCGTGACCCGGGGTCACTGATGGGCGGGCGACTGCCCCGGCGGCCCGAATCTCTTGCGCATGCTCGCGCAGTGCGCCTCCTGGAACACCATTTCCAGAAGATAGGCCAGAAACGGCATACCCAGCTTCACCGACATGTCCCTGAGACACAACGACATCTCGGCAATGTACTCAATGGTCTCGATCTCGTCCTCGTCCATCCCCTCCCGGTCCGGCACCTCCCCAGCGCCCGGAGCCCCCGTATCCGCCGCAACATTGCATTGTGTTTTGGGCTGGGCCTTATAGGTCCCTGCTGGTGTCATTTTGGTTTGCCCCGCGTCTTTGAGCACATGGCCGTACTTGCAAAACCAGGGGGCTCCGGCACACAGACTCTGCGCCAGATTTGCCACAATTCCCCCGGTAACAGGGAATGGTAGGTCTAAAATCTCCAGTGGTAAACCAACTCGTTACAATTTTCGATATTTACCTTTTCCGGCCTCCCCTGATAGGGTCTGCATCATTCGCGAAATCGTCGCAGATTGCCGGTGCCGAAAACGACATACCGGCGCCGTCAAACGCCCTGGGGGAAGGAAAACGGGAACAGCCGGGGCTTGCAGTCGCGTGTCGCTCCGGCTAAGAGCCGCCGGACGAGTTGAACTGTCCGCCAGCGCGGACCTTATAAGACGGGGAGCCGGGAACGGCATCCGTTGCAAACCCAGGATCGCAAAGAGCACCCCATGAATGTCGTCGTCGTCGAGTCGCCGGCCAAGGCCAAGACGATCAACAAATATCTCGGCCAGGACTATACCGTCCTCGCCTCCTACGGCCATGTCCGCGATCTGCCCGCGAAGGACGGCTCCGTGCGTCCGGACGAGGATTTCGCCATGTCGTGGGAAACCGACGCGAAGTCCAAGAAACGCATCGACGATATCGCCAAGGCGCTCAAGTCGGCGGACAAGCTGATCCTCGCCACCGACCCCGACCGCGAGGGCGAAGCGATTTCCTGGCACGTCCTGGAGATCCTCAAGCGCAAGGGCGCGCTCAAGGACAAGGCCATCGAGCGGGTCGCCTTCAACGCGGTGACACGCTCGGCGATTCTCGACGCGCTCGACAATCCGCGCGTGATCGACGACGACCTCGTGGAGGCCTATCTCGCGCGCCGCGCCCTCGACTATCTGGTGGGCTTCACCCTGTCGCCGGTGCTCTGGCGCAAGCTGCCCGGCGCGCGCTCTGCGGGCCGCGTGCAGTCCGTCGCTCTCAGGCTCGTCTGCGACCGCGAGATGGAGATCGAGGCCTTCAGGCCCCAGGAGTACTGGACGCTCGAGGCGCAGATGCGCAATGGCGCCGGCGACACCTTCACCGCCCGGCTGTCCGCCATCGACGGCAAGAAGGTCGACAAGCTCGCCATCGGCAACGAGACCGACGCGCGACGCATCGAGGCGGCGATCACATCCGCGCCGTTCCGCGTCGACTCCGTCCAGAGCAAGCCGGTCCGGCGCAATCCGCAACCGCCCTTCATCACCTCCACGCTGCAGCAGGAGGCCTCGCGCAAGCTCGGCCTGTCGTCGGCCCGCACCATGCAGCTCGCCCAGAGGCTCTATGAGGGCGTCGATCTCGACGGCGACACGGTCGGCCTGATCACCTATATGCGGACCGACGGCGTGCAGATGGCGGAGGAAGCCATCGCCTCGTGCCGCAGCGTCATCGGCTCGCGCTTCGGCGACCGCTACGTGCCCGACGCCCCGCGCCGCTATACCACCAAGGCCCGCAACGCGCAGGAGGCCCACGAGGCGATCCGGCCGACCGATCTCACCCGCCATCCCGACGAGATCGCCGACCGGATCGATCGCGACCTCGCACGCCTCTACGAACTCGTCTGGAAGCGCACCGTGGCCAGCCAGATGGCGAGCGCGGAGACCGAGCGCACGACCATCGAGATGTCGGCCACCGGCAATGACGGCGTGCGCTACGGCCTGAGGGCGGTCGGGTCCGTCCTGCGCTTCGACGGCTTCCTCGCGCTCTATCAGGAAGGCCGCGACGACGACGACGACTCCGACGAGTCGAAGCGCCTGCCCGCCGTGAAGGAGGGCGAGGCGGTCGACCTCACGAAGCTCGATGTCAGCCAGCACTTCACCGAGCCGCCGCCGCGCTACACCGAAGCCTCTCTCATCAAGAAGATGGAGGAGCTCGGCATCGGCCGGCCGTCGACCTATACGGCGATCCTCACGGTGCTGCGCGACCGCGGCTATGTGCAGCTCGACAAGAAGCGCCTCGTGCCGGAAGACAAGGGCCGGCTCGTGACGGCGTTTCTGGAGAGCTTCTTCAAGCGCTATGTGGAGTTCGACTTCACCGCCAATCTGGAGGAACAGCTCGACCGGATCTCCGCCGGCGATGCGGACTGGAAGGCGGTGCTACGCGATTTCTGGAACGACTTCATCGCCACGGTGGACGGCATCAGCGACCTCCGGGTGTCGGAGGTCCTCGAGGCGCTCAACGAGCTGCTCGGGCCGCATATCTTCCCCGCGACGGAAGACGGCAAGGATCCGCGCCAGTGCCCGAACTGCGAGACCGGGCGGCTGAGCCTCAAGACCGGGCGCTACGGCGCCTTCATCGGCTGTTCGAACTATCCCGACTGCCGCTATACGCGCCAGATCGCGGGCCCGGGCGACAATGAGGACCAGTCGGCCGTCTCTCCCGACGGCAAGCTGCTCGGCAACGATCCGGAGACGGGCCTGCCGGTGTCCCTGCGCGACGGGCGGTTCGGCCCCTATGTGCAGCTCGGCGGCGAGGACAACGGCGAGAAGCCGAAGCGCGCGAGCGTGCCCAAGGGCGTCTCGCCGGAGACCGTCGATCTCGACTATGCGCTGAAGCTCCTCAGCCTGCCGCGCGAGGTGGGGCTCCATCCCGAGACCGGCAAGCCGATCGCCGCCGGCATCGGCCGCTATGGCCCGTTCGTCAATCACGAGCGGACCTATGCCAATCTGGACTCCGTGGACGAGGTATTCACCGTCGGGCTCAACCGCGCCGTCACGCTGCTGGCCGAGAAGGCGGCGAAGACCAAGGGCGGCAGCGCCGCCGTCATCCGCGAGCTCGGCGATCATCCGGGCGAAGGCGGCCCCATACAGTTGATGAACGGACGATACGGCCCATATGTAAAGCACGGGCGCATCAACGCGACGCTGCCCAAGGGGACCTCGCCCGACGAGATCACACTGGCCGAAGCCGTCGACCTGCTGGACAAGAAGAAGCAGAGCGGCAGCGGCGGCCGTGGTGGCAAGACGAAGGGCAGGCAGAAAAAATCGGCGAAAGCCTGACGACAAAGACCAACGATTTGACGCAACAGCGAAAAACAAAAGACAAACGAACCGCCGGAGAACTTCCGAGCGAAACCGATATTCTCGATTTTATACAGAATGAACCGGGCCGGGTGGGCAAGCGCGAGATCGCGCGCGCCTTCCAGATCAAGGGCGCCCAGCGCGTCGAGCTGAAGCGGCTCCTGAAGGACATGACCGAGCGCGGCCTCCTGGCGCGCGAGAGCAAGCAGCTCCGCGATCCGACGGTCCTGCCGCCGGTCACCGTGCTGGAGGTATCCGGCACCGACAGCGACGGCGAGCTGATCGCCGTGCCGTCCAACTGGGACGCCGACGAGCACGGCCCCCCTCCGGCCATCGTGGTGGAAACGCCGAAGACGCGCGGCAAGCGCGAGGAGTCGCGCCCGCCCGGCGAGGGCGACCGCATCCTTGCGCGCCTCACCGCCACGGCCACCGGCCCCGACGGCCGCCCGAGCGCCTATGAGGCGCGCGTCATCCGCAAGCTCGCAGATGCGGCGCGCCGCGTGCTCGGCCTGTTCCACCAGACCAAGGGACAGGGCATGCGCATCGTGCCCGTCGACAAGAAGGGCGCGAAGGAGCTTGCGGTCCTGCCCGGCGACGAGGCCGGCGCCAAATCCGGCGAGCTCGTCTCCGCGGAGATCGTGAAGGATCGCGGCCGCGGCCTCGTGCGTGCCCGGATCCGCGAGCGGCTGGGGCGCGTGGACGACCAGCGCAATATCAGCCTCGTCGCCATCCATCAGCGCGGCATTCCCGACCATTTCCCCGACGAGGTCACGGAGGCGGCAGACCGTCTCGCCCCGCTCGACCTTGCCGGCCGCACCGACATGCGCGACACGCCGCTCGTCACCATCGACCCGCCCGACGCGCGCGACCATGACGATGCGGTCTGGGCGGAACCCGACGACGCCGGCGACAATGAGGGTGGCTTCCGCGTCGTCGTCGCCATTGCCGATGTCGCGGCCTATGTCCACCCGGGCAGCGTGCTCGACAGGGAGGCCCGCCGGCGCGGCAACTCGGTCTATTTCCCCGACCGCGTCGTGCCCATGCTGCCGGAGAAGCTGTCTGCCGATCTGTGCTCGCTGAGGGAGGGCGAGGACCGCCCTGCCCTCGCCTGCATCATGCGGTTCGACAAGGCGGGCACCAAGCTCGACCACCGCTTCGAGCGGATTGTCATGCGGTCTGCCGCCGGGCTCTCCTACGAGCAGGCCCAGGCCGCCATCGACGGGCGGACGGACGACAAGACCGGCCCGCTTCTGGACCCCGTCCTGAAACCGCTCTGGGCGGCCTACCGCGCCCTGTCGGCGGCCCGCAAGCGGCGCGGCCCGCTCGAGCTCGACATTCCCGAGCGCAAGCTCGTCCTCGATGCCCACGGGCTGATCGAGCGCGTGGTGACGCCGGAACGCCTCGATGCCCACAAGCTCATCGAGGAGATGATGATCCAGGCCAATGTGGCCGCCGCGGAAACGCTGGAGAAGGCGCGCGTACCGCTGATCTATCGCGTCCACGACGCACCCTCCGACGAGAAGGCAGCCGCGTTGTCTGAGTTCCTGCGCACCATCGGCCTGTCGCTCGCCAAGGGGCAGACGCTGAAGCCGCAGCATTTCAACAAGATCCTGGAGGCGGTGCGCGGGCGCGAATACGAGCATCTGGTCAACGAGGTCGTTCTGCGCACCCAGGCCCAGGCGATCTACACGCCGGAGAACGGGGGCCATTTCGGGCTCAATCTGCGCCGCTACGCCCATTTCACCTCGCCCATCCGGCGCTATGCCGACCTCATCGTGCATCGCGCGCTGATCACCGCGCACGGCTTCGGCAAGGACGGACTGAGCGAGGAGGATATCGCCCGTCTGGAGGAGACCGCGGAGACGATCTCCGATGCGGAGCGCCGTGCCATGGCCGCCGAGCGCGACACGGTCGACCGGCTCGTCGCCCGGCATCTCGCCGACAAGGTCGGCTCCGTCTTCAAGGGGCGGATCGCCGGGGTGACCCGGGCGGGTCTCTTCATCACGCTGGACGATACGGGCGCCGACGGCTTCGTGCCCATGGGCAGCCTCATCCAGGACTTCTTCGTCTATGACGAGGCGGGCCACGCCCTCGTCGGCCGGCACACCGGCGAGACCTACCGGCTCGGCGACCGCGTCGAGGTGCGCCTCGTGGAAGTGACGCCGATTGCCGGCGGAATCCGCATGGAGATGCTCTCCGACGGCCACAAATCCGCCAAGCCCGCGAAATCCGCAAGGCCGGCGAAGACCGCAAAGTCCCGGAAACGCGACAAGGCCGCCAAGCCGCGCGGACGCGGCACGGCGCGGGGGCGAAAGAGCAAGGCGAAGGCCTGAGACCCCGGGGTTTGCGCCCGGCTCTTGCGTCATCGTGCCGCGCGGCGCGCGGGGCTCTTGGCGAATGCACGTCTTTTGCGCACATTATGCGGCATGATCGAATATGACAGCGATTCCAAGCCTGACGGACGCAACCTGACACAGGCCATGATGCGCGGCGCCCGCCTGCGGTGCCCGGCCTGTGGCGAGGGGTCCGTCTTCGCGCGCTATCTGAAGGTGGCGCCGGTGTGCGGGGAGTGCGGCGAGGAACTGCATCATCATCGCGCGGACGACGCCCCGCCCTATTTCACCATCTTCATCGTCGGTCACATCCTCGTGCCCATCGCACTTGCGGTGGAGCAGATCTGGCAGCCGCCCATGGGGCTGCAGATGGCCGTCTGGCTGCCGCTTGCCCTCGCCATGACGGTGTCCATGCTGCCGGTGGTGAAGGGATCGGTCGTCGGGCTGCAATGGGCGCTCTTCATGCATGGCTTCGAATATGCCGCCCGCGTCGCCAGACCGGTGCCGGTGAACGCCGGCGTTTCGCCGGAACCGTCAGAGCCCGCCACTTGACATCGCGTCCGGCCTTGCGGCCTGATGCGGCAGTCCGAGAGATCAACCACCACCGGTCTGCCATGCCAGCCACAGACAGCGCGCCGGAGCGCCATGCCGCCGCGGTGCGCCCCCGCGATGCCGCGACCCTCATCATCGTGCGCAACGACGCCGCCGAGCCGCGTATCCTGATGGGCAAACGCCATGCCGGCCATCGCTTCATGCCCAACCTGTTCGTCTTTCCCGGCGGGCGTGTCGACCCGGCCGACTGCCGCGTGGCGCCGGCCGAACCGCTTCACCCGGAGGTCGAGCGCAAGCTCATGGCGCGCATGCGCGGTCCCGCGAGCCCCCTCAGGGCGCGCGGCCTCGCCATGGCGGCGATCCGCGAGACCTTCGAGGAGACGGGGTTCGTGATCGGACGCCCGACGGACAGGCCCGGCCACAGCAGGTCCGCCGGCTGGGCGCCCTATCTGGAGACCGGCCACCGCCCCGACCTGGCACCGCTGCGCTATCTCGCGCGCGCCATCACGCCGCCCGGCGGCCCGAAGCGCTTCGATACGCGTTTCTTCGTGGTGGATGCCCGCCATGTCGCCAATCTCGAATGCCCCGTCGAGACCGACTCCGACGAGTTGCTCGACCGGCACTGGCTGAGCATCGCCGACACGGAGAGGCTGGAGCTGCCCGCGATCACGCGCAAGATCCTTTCCCTGCTCGAGCAGGCGCTGGACCGCCCGCGCGGCATGACGCCCGACGCCCCGGTCACCTTCCAGTATGTCCGCGCCCGCAAATGGGTCGTGGACACGCTTTAGACGCGCCCGTCTCCCTTGACACGGGCAAGCCCTTGCGCGATACCCACGCCCTGACAGCGTTCGGGCACGGGCCCGGGCGGTTTCCGAGGAGTTCTATACGCCATGGCAAAGCCGACGACGGTCAAGATCCGGCTCGTGAGCACGGCGGATACCGGCTTCTTCTACGTGACGAAGAAGAACACCCGCACGATGACCGAGAAGCTCACGCTCAAGAAGTACGATCCCGTGGCGCGCAAGCACGTCGAGTTCAAGGAAGCCAAGATCAAGTAGCGCGCCGACGGAACAGCATCCCTGGTGGAGAAAAGGCATCGCACCGCGCGGTGCCTTTTTGCTATTGTCTCATGCCAATGGCGCACCCCGTCCCCGCGGGACGTCGATATGCGCCCAGGCTCCCGAGACCATACCGTCCACAAGACGCATCATGGAGGCTATTCCAGTGTCCGCTGCCGAAGACTATCGCAAGCAGGTCTCCCAGATCTCCTATCGCAACCAGGCCTTTATCGACGGCAGCTTTGTCGGTGCCGCCTCCGGCGCCACCTTCGACTGCATCAGCCCGATCGACGGCAAGGTGCTCACCAGGGTCGCCGCCTGCGACAAGGAGGATGTGGACCGCGCCGTCGCGGCCGCGCGCCGGGCGTTCGATGCGGGCGTGTGGTCGGATATCGCGCCGCGCAAGCGCAAGAAGATTCTCCTGAAATTCGCCACGCTGATCGACGACCACAAGGACGAGCTCGCCCTGCTGGAAACGCTCGACATGGGCAAGCCGATCGCCGAATCGCGCGGCTCCGACATTCCCGGCGTGGTGAACACGGTGGCGTTCTACGCCGAGGCCATCGACAAGATGTATGACGAGATGGCGCCGCGCCGTCCCGATTCGATCTCGCTCATCACCCGCGAGCCGCTCGGCGTCGTCGCCGCCGTCGTGCCGTGGAACTTCCCGCTATCCATGGCCGGCTGGAAGTTCGGCCCGGCGCTCGCCGCCGGCAACGCGGTCATCGTGAAACCGGCCGAGCAGTCGCCCCTGACGGCGATCCGCGTGGCAGAGCTCGCCGCGGAGGCCGGCATTCCCGACGGGATCTTCCAGGTGCTGCCGGGCTTCGGCGAGACCGCCGGCCAGGCGCTCGGACGCCATATGGATGTCGACATGGTCGCGTTCACCGGTTCCACCGAGATCGGCAAGCTGTTCCTCTCTTACGCGGGCGAGTCGAACATGAAGCATGTCAGCCTCGAATGCGGGGGCAAGTCGCCGAACATCGTGTTCGCCGACGTGGCCGATCTCGACTTCGCGGCAAAGGCGGCGGCCGAGGGCGTGTTCTACAATTCCGGTCAGGTCTGCACCGCCGCGACCCGCCTTCTCGTCCAGGAGGACGTGCAGGACCAGTTCATCCAGAAAGTCGCCGAATATGCCCGCGACTGGATGCCCGGCGACCCGCTCGACCCCAAAACCGCCATGGGGCCCGTCGTCGACAGCGCACAGCTCGACCGCGTGATGAACTACATCCAGGTCGGCTCCGGCGAGGGCGCGAAGATCGCCGCGGGCGGCAAGCGCGCCCGGGAGGAGACCGGCGGCTACTACATCGAGCCGACCATCTTCTCCTCGGTCGACAACGGCATGCGGATCGCCCAGGAGGAGATTTTCGGCCCCGTCCTCTCCACCATCCCCTTCCGGGACGAGGAGGAGGCGGTGAAGATCGCCAACGAAACGATCTACGGCCTGCAGGCGAGCCTGTGGACGCGCGACATCAACAAGGCCCACAAGGTGGCCCGCGCGCTCAAGGCGGGCACGGTCAACATCAACGCCACCGATGGCGGCGACATCACCGTGCCCTTCGGCGGCTACAAGCAGTCGGGCATCGGCCGCGACAAGTCGCTGCATGCCTTCGAGAAGTACACGCAGCTCAAGCACACCTTCATCCAGCTCTACTGAAATTCGCCTGCCGGCCCTGCCCCCACCGGGCGGGGGCCGGCGGCGATGGCGCCGACGACCTTGTTGCGCCCGCTTCGCTTGGCCCTGTAGAGCGCCTGATCGGCTCGCCGGAGAAGGCGGTCCGCCGTATCGTCCGGGCCATCGAACGCCGCAACCCCTATGGACAGCGAGATATCGACGCCCGGCCCCTCGGGCGAGGCTGGGAATGGCGACGACGATATCGCCGTGCGCACACGCTCCGCGATACGATATGCCCGCTGGGCGTCCGTTTCCGGCAGGACGACGATGAACTCCTCCCCGCCGACGCGGCAGGGCAGATCGAGATGGCGGACATTCGCCCGGATGCGCCCGGCGATCTCCTTCAGCACCGCGTCCCCGACGGCATGGCCGTAGGTGTCGTTCACGGACTTGAAGAAATCGACGTCTATGGCGAGGACCGCCATGGGGCGGCTGCGATGGGCGGCCCCGTCCACGAGCGTGCCGAGATGGGTCTCCATATAGCGCCGGTTGTAGAAGCCTGTCAGCTCGTCGACAATGGCCATCTCCATGGACCGCTGCACGCTGCGGCGCAGCCGTTCCGTATAGCGCCAGCGCCGGATCTGCGTATTGGCGCGTGCCAGGAGCTCATTTGGCTCGACGGGTCGGACCAGATAGTCGTTCACGCCCATGTCGAGCCCGCGCAGCAAGCGGTCGGTCTCGGTTTCGCCGACCACCAGGAGAATGGGGATGTGGCGGGTGCGCTCCGCGGACCGCAGTTGCGAGCACAATCTCAGGCCGTCGAACGTCTCCCCGTCGAGATTGACGATGACGAGCTCGACCGCGCGCTCGCCCGCCTCGTCGAGTGCACGGCGGGGGTCGTGCATCGCCATGACCTCGTGGCCCTTCAGCCCCCGATCCATATCCGCCTCCAGGAGGCCCGTATCGTCGACCAGCATGACGCGTGCCGGCCGGTCGAGCGGCAGGTCGGGGCCCACTTCGTCCACGAGGCCCATCCGCTCCCCGGTCGACGCCCGCGCGCGCAACTCGTCGATGGCGGATTTCAGCCGGACGAGATTGCGCAGCCGGCAGAACAGCGCGGTGTCGTCGACGGGCTTGACGAGGAAGTCATCGGCCCCCGATTCAAGGCCCCGGAGCCTTTCCTCCGGCTCGTCATGCGCGGTCACCATGACGACGGGCACATGCTGGAGACGGAAATTGCCCTTGATGCGCCGGCATACCTCCACACCGTCCATACCCGGCATCACGAGGTCGACCAGAACGATATCGGGCGCGTGGCGCTCCGCGAGCGCCAGCGCCTCCGGCCCGCTCATGGCGGTCATGACGTCGAAATACTCCGCCGTGAGCTTTGCCTCGAGGATTTTCACATTGGCCGGGACGTCATCGACGACGAGAATCCTGGCGCTCATGCCCGGTCCCTGAAAAAGCTGTCGATGGTCTGCAGGAAGCTCGCAACCGAGATCGGCTTGGAGATATAGGCTTCGCAGCCGCCTTCGCGAATACGCTCCTCGTCGCCCTTCATGGCGAAGGCCGTCACCGCGATCACCGGGATCTGCCGGAGGTCGTCGTCCTCCTTCAGCCACTTCGTGACCTCCAGCCCCGACACCTCCGGGAGCTGGATATCCATCAGGATCAGATCCGGCATGTTCTCGCGCGCGATCTCGAGTGCCGACAACCCGTCTCGGGTCTGGAGCGTGTTGTAGCCATGGGCCTCGAGCAGATCATGAAACAGCTTCATGTTCAGCTCGTTGTCTTCGACGATGAGTACGGTCTTGGCCATGGTCGCGTTGCGCTCTGGGTCGTGGCCCTGCGGGACTGCGTTGACGAGGTTTGGCGTCATTCTTAAGGTCCCCTCGACATTTGGCCACCATGAAGCCTGTGCCCCAAATCGATTCGCTCATGGTGACCGGGCAGCTATAGCGGCCACCGGGTAACCAACAGCTTAAACGAGAGGACGTGCCCGCCTTGTCACGGGCGTCCCGACGGGATCGGACTCCATGCGTAAAACAACCGCAATGACCGCAGAAAGCGCGGAAATCCTCGCGCTCCGGGCCCTTCAGTTCCTCGCCTCCGACCCGGAACGGCTGGGCCGTTTCCTCGCCGCGACCGGCACCGGGCCGGAGGACCTGAAGGCGCGAGCCGGCGACCCGACATTCCTCGGCTCCGTGCTCGACCACCTGCTGCAGGACGAATCCCTGATCTTCCTGTTCGCGGAGACGGAGAACATCTCGCCTGCCACACCGGAGGCGGCGCGCCGGATGCTGCCCGGCGGCCTGCCGTTGGCGGAGGGCTGAGCGATATGGTGAGCGATATCACGCGCATGCAGATCGAGAGGCTCTCGCTCGACGGGACCCGCCCGCTCATCATCTGCGATGTGGACGAGGTCGTGGTGCATTTCCTGCGCGCACTGGAGGCCTTCCTTGCCGGGCGGCAATGCTGGCTCGACCCGGCGAGCTTCGCACTCAATGGCAATGTCCGCCGCCGCGAGACGAACGAACCGGTCTCGACGGACGAGCTCGGCGACCTCCTCCATGCGTTCTTTGCCGCCGAGACGGCCAATTTCGAAGCCATCGAGGGGGCGGCCGACGGGCTTGGCGCACTGAGCGCCCATGCCGACATCGTCATGCTGACCAATCTGCCGGAGACCTATTACGACGACCGCCGGCAGAATCTCGAACGCCACGGAATGGCCTACCCCGTGGTGGTCAATTCCGGCCCCAAGGGCCCGGCCGTCGACCTGCTGGTGGGGACCCGCAGCGCGCCTGTGATTTTCCTCGATGACAGTCCGAGCAATATCGAATCGGTGCGCGAAACGGTACCGCACACCCATATCGTTCACTTCATGCAGGATGAGCGCTTCGCGCGCCATATCAATGATTTCGGGGATATTTTCCTGGCGACGGACAATTGGGCGGAGACGACGGACCGGCTCGGCGAGTTGCTCGTCCGGATGGACTGAGAGCCGCGATGCCGGCCCCGCTGCGCATCGGTATCGACCTCGGCGGCACCAAGATCGCCGTGATCGCGCTCGACGCGGACGATACGGTCGCAGCCTCCCGGCGGATCGCCGCGCCGCGCGACGACTATGCCGCCACCCTGCGCACCCTGTCCGAACTCGTCGGCGCCATCGAAACGGAAACGGGCCGTTCGGGCTCGGTCGGCGTCGGCATTCCGGGGTCGCTCTCGCCACGCACGGGGCTGCTCCGCAATGCCAACTCGACCTGGCTCAATGGCCGCCCGCTCGGCCGCGATCTGGAAACCGCCCTCGCCCGGCCCGTGCGCGTCGCCAACGACGCCAACTGCCTTGCCTTGTCGGAGGCTCATGACGGCGCCGGCCGCGGTGCCGACACTCTCTTCGGCGTCATCCTCGGCACAGGCTGCGGCGGCGGGCTCGTGATCGGCGGTCGCCTCCATATGGGCCATCACGACATCGCCGGGGAATGGGGCCACAATCCCCTGCCCTGGCCGCACAGCGACGAGATACCCGGCCCCGCCTGCTGGTGCGGCAGGCAGGGCTGCCTGGAGGTCTGGCTGTCCGGACCGGGCCTTGCCGCCGACCACGCCCGGACAACCGGCGAGACGCTGGAGGCGCACGAGATCGCGGCGCGGGCCATGGCCGGCGGAGCGGCGGAATCAGCGACGCTCGCACGCCATGCCGACCGGCTCGCGCGCGGTCTCGCCACCATCGTCAACACGCTCGACCCGGATGCGATCGTGCTCGGCGGCGGGCTGTCGAACATCGCCGCGCTCTACGAGCTGGTGCCGCCGCTCCTGCCGCGCCACGTCTTCTCCGACTATTGCGAGGCTGTGCTGTTGCCGCCCGCCCATGGCGCGGACAGCGGCGTGCGCGGCGCGGCACGCCTGTGGGACGAACGGGGCCGGTCCGCGCTACAGTGATGGCGGAACAACCAAGCCCCTCTGCCGCCATGACCGCAGGACACTCCGAGACCAGACGCGATCCGGGCTTCTGCCGCGACTGCCTGGCGCCGGCCGCGCCGAAGGACAGGCGGTGCCGTGCCTGCGGCAGTCCGCGCATCCTGCGCCACCCGGAGCTCGACACGCTGAGCGTCGCCCATCTCGATTGCGACGCCTTCTATGCCGCAATCGAGAAGCGCGACAATCCGGACCTCAGGGACAAGCCCCTGATCATCGGCGGCGGGCGGCGCGGCGTCGTCTCGACGGCCTGCTATATCGCCCGCATCAATGGCGTGCACTCCGCCATGCCCATGTTCAAGGCGCTGAAGCTCTGCCCGGATGCGGTCGTCCTGCGCCCGGACATGGAGAAATACGCCGCGGTCGGCCGCGAGGTCCGCGCGCTCATGGAAGAGCTCACGCCGCTTGTGGAACCGCTCTCCATCGACGAGGCCTTTCTCGACCTCACCGGCACGGAGCGGCTTCACGGGCGCAGCCCGGCCCTGACGCTTGCCGCGCTCGCAAGGCGCATCGAGAAGGAGATCGGCATCACCGTCTCCGTGGGCCTTGCCCCCAACAAGTTCCTTGCCAAGGTCGCCTCCGACCTCGACAAGCCGCGCGGCTTCTCCGTGATCGGGCGTGCCGACATCCACGACTTCCTTGCCGACCAGCCGGTGAGCATCATCTGGGGCGCCGGGCGGACCCTGTGCGCGAAGCTCGCCCGCGACGGCATCCATACGATTGGCCATCTCCAGCGCAAGGAGAAGTCCGATCTCATGCGCCGCTATGGCAGCATGGGCGCCCGCCTCTATCACCTCGCCCGCGGCGAGGACCACAGGCGCGTCACGCCCCATGGCGCCCCGAAGAGCATCTCGTCGGAAACCACCTTCGAGGACGATCTCGCCGACCCCACCACGCTGGAGAAGATTCTCTGGCGGCTCTGCGAGAAGGTCTCGCGCCGCGCCAAGGCCTCCGGCTATGCCGGCACGGGCGTCGCGCTCAAGCTCAAGACCGCCTCCTTCAGGATCCGGACGCGCCATACTCTCCTGTCGGAGCCGACCCAGCTTGCCGAGCGCATCTACCGGGCCGCCCGCCCGCTGCTTGCCCGCGAGACCGACGGCACCGCCTTCCGCCTTATCGGCGTCGGCATCGACCATCTCGCCGACGCCGACGGCGCGGACCCCGAAAGCCCGCTCGATCCCACGACCATGCGGCTCGCCCGCGCCGAGCACGCCATGGACAAGCTGCGCGCCCGCTTCGGCCGCGACGCCGTCGACAAGGGCCTCGTCTTCACGCCGAGGCCGAAGGCCGGCCATGACGAGTAGGACCGGCCCGATGCGCGCGCTTGCACGGGGGTGCGATGCATGTTCTGCTTGCCGCCACACGCGGATGCTGTCAGACAATTGCGCTCCATGCCATCTGCACGAATTGGGGGGTTCCCGATGAAATATGTGACGACCGGTGCCATTGCAGGCCTCGCCATGATGGGGATGCTCGCCCCGGCCAATGCCTTCATGAGCGAAACCCAGTTCTCCAACATGAAGTTCGCGCTGCCGGAATGGGCCGAACTCAATGCGTGCCTGTCGCTGAACGAGAAGACAGCGGATCTTCGCGAGACCTTCCTGAAGGCCATCGAATATGCCTGTCCCGGCGACGACGCCCAGATGACCTCCATCAAGAAGAAATGGGACAACAAGGCCGGCGAGGTCCTTCAGGAGCATGAGCAGGGGCTGAAGCCCTGCGCCAAGCTCACCGACCTCGACGGGCTGCGCAAGGCCGCCGCCGACGAGATCCAGAAGGTGATCATCGACGCCCGGTGCAACTGATCGGTTGACCGGCATCAGCCCGCCGCGTCCATGGCGCGGCGCAGGACGTCCCGGATCCGCGGATTTGCGGACTGCGCCACATTGAACCGCAGGAAGCCGCTCGAGGAGCGCGACAGGCTGAACACGTCGCCCGGTGCGAGCACGACATTGTCCGCAAGCGCCTTGCGGGCAATGTCGGCGGCGTCCAGCCCCTCCGGCAGCCGGCACCACAGGAACATGCCCCCGCGCGGCTCGACCGCGGGAACGATGCCGAGCGGCGCCAGCATACGGGCGGTCTCTCCCATGGCGCGCGCCAGCCGCCCGCGCAGCTCCTCCACATGCTTGCGATAGGTGCCGTCCGTCAGGAGGCGCAGGACGAGCTCCGCGGAGAACGGATCGCCGCCGAAGGTGGTTGCGATCTTCATGTCCAGAAGCCCCTCGATCCAGTCCGCCCGCGCGGCGATGAAACCGCAGCGCACCGCCGCCGACAGGGTCTTTGAGAAACTGCCGATATGGATCACCCGCTCCAGCCCGTCGAAGGCGGCGAGGCGCGGGGCCGGCTCGTGCTCGAAATCGGCGAAGATGTCGTCCTCCACGATGGTGAGATCGTGGGCTTCGGCGAGCTTGAGCACGCGGTGCGCGACGACCGGCGCGAGTGTCGCCCCCGTCGGGTTGTGAAGCGCCGAATTGGTGATGTAGAGGCGGGGCTTCTGTGTCCTGAGGCACGCCTCGAACCGTTCCAGATCGGGGCCGGTCGCGAGATAGGGCACGCCGACCACTGCCACGCGGTGCGCCTTCAGCATGGCGTGGAAGTTGAAATAGCAGGGATCGTCGACCAGCACGGTGTCGCCGGGCTCCAGCAGGAAACGGCAGACAAGGTCGATGGCCTCGGTGCCCGAGCCCGTGAGCACGATGCGCTCGGGCGGCACGTCGAGGCCGCGTCCGGCCATGCGTTGCGCCAGCAGCCGGCGCAAGGCACCGGGTCCGCGCGGCGTCCCGTAATCGGCGAGATTGGCGTCCGGCGACCGCGCCAGACCGCGAAGCGCGCGCCGCACCCCCTCCTCCGGCATCCAGTCCCGCGGCAGCCATCCACAGCCCGGCATGAGCATCCGCCCACCCGCCTCCAGTGACTGCCGGGACACCCAGAACGGATCGATCTCGCGGTCGAGCCGTGGTCCGATCTCGGCAAGCGACAGCGGCGGAAGGCGCCCGGCAACGAAGAACCCCGATCCGCGCCGCGAGGTGATCGCCCCCTCCGCCGCCAACCGGTCATAGGCCTCCACGACCGTCGACTTCGACACACCCATGCGCGCCGCCTGCGCACGGATGGAGGCGAGCCGCGTGCCAGGCGCCAGACGGCCCGACGCGATACTCTCGCGAACCGTCTCCATGACCCGTTCCACCAGCGTGGCACCCTCGCCGCTTTCACTCCGCTCCATTGCCATCTGTACGGGCCTTCATAGCAATACAGTTTGAGGTAATTGTCATGGAGTGTCTCTGGAATGCCGGCCCCTGGCAAGGCATATCGCTCACATCAACAGGAGCGACCCCGCGATGGACAAGACACTGGCCGGCTGGATCAACGGCTTTCTGGGCATGCTGGTCTTCAGCGCCTCCCTGCCCGCCACGCGCGCCGCCGTCGCCGGTTTCGACCCGGTCTTTCTGACGGTCGCCCGCGCCTCGATCGCCGCATTGCTGGGTGCGGCGATGCTGATGCTTCTCGGCGGCAAGCGCCCCGGCCGGGACGATCTCGGCTCGCTCGCCATCGTCGCGCTCGGCGTGGTGGTCGGCTTTCCGCTCCTGACGGCGCTCGCGCTTCGCCATGTCACATCGGCGCACTCGCTGGTGTTCATCGGCCTTCTGCCGCTCGCGACGGCAAGCTTCGCGGTCCTGCGCGGCGGCGAGCGTCCCCGCCCGCTCTTCTGGCTGTTCTCCGGCATGGGAAGCCTCTGCGTGGCCGGCTACGCCCTCGCGCAGGGGATCGACCGGCCGGCCGCCGGCGACCTCGCCATGCTGGCCGCCATCGTCGCCTGCGGGCTCGGCTATGCGGAGGGTGCGACGCTGTCGCGAAGGCTCGGCGGCTGGCAGGTCATTTCCTGGGCGCTCGTCCTGTCGCTGCCGGTCATGCTGCCGCTCGCCCTCTACACCATGCCCGGCTCGTGGGACGGGGTCGCCGGTCCCGCATGGGCGGGGCTGGCCTATGTCTCGGTCTTCAGCATGCTGATCGGCTTCGTCTTCTGGTATCGCGGGCTCGCGCTCGGCGGCGTCGCAACCGTCGGCCAGCTACAGCTTCTTCAGCCGTTCTTCGGCTTCGCGCTGGCCGCACTCCTTCTCGGCGAGGCGGTCAGCCCCGCCATGCTCGCCGTCACCCTCGCCGTCATCGGGTGCGTCGCCGGAGCGAAGCGCTTCGCCTGAGCGCAAGCAAGCGCGCCTATTGGGCCGGGCACTCCGGTGCGTCGGGGAACTCCAGCGTGCTCAATGTGCCGGACAGGGAGAAATCCCCGTAATCGAGGGTGAGATTGCTGGCCACCGCGTTCTCGAACATGGTGAAGCTCACCTGGTGCGACGGCGTCTCCTCGCCGTCGGCAGTCTTCGTCTCGTCGAAATAGCTGATGCTCACAGGCCACGAGGCCATGGACTTCAGCTCCTCGCCAAGGCCCGCGGGAAGCCGGGTCTCGCCCGGCGCGCGGCGCTCGCCGATGAAGGTGATCGCCTTGTAGACGGTCTTCTCCTCCGAGCCGTCATAGACAAGGCTCACCTCGCGCCGCTCGCCGTCGAGCGCCGCCTTGAGGATGCGCTTGGTATGCTCGACCGGGAAGACGGCCCCGGCGGGAATATCGAACGCGTCCTCGGCCGGTTTCTCCATGGCCACATGGCCGGGCTTGCCGTCGCCGCCGCGTTCGGCGAACCCCTTGGTCTCCTCGTCGACGGTGTTCTCCACATAGCGGCGCAGGGTGAAGGCCATGGACGCGCCATCCGCCGATTCCCAGGAGCTGGAACGGGAGTCGATGGTGCGCGATGTGCCGTTGCGGGTCCGCAACCGGTTGACGATGCGCATATTGACCGTCCAGCCCTCGCAATCGGCCGCGGCGAATTCGAGCGCGAGCCGGCCCGACGCGTCGGCGAGGCCGAGCCGGTCTTGCGAGCTTTCCAGCTCGAGATCGTAGACCGCGCGATGCGGCGCGATCGCCGGCAGCCCCCCTTGCGCGACGGCCTGCGGCGTGCCCGCGCCTACAAGAGCGACGGCTGCCGCTATTGTGAGGATATGCGCCGCGAACGGGCTTGCATCGGTGCGTCTGGAATGCATCATCTCTCTGCGCTACCCTTTCTCGGGCTTATCCCACCTACAAGCGACGTAGCTTCTCCCAGAATTGAGGCAAGAGTGCAATGGCCACCATCCCGCCCGCAAAGCCCCGGATCCTCGTCACGCGCAAGCTGCCCGACGAGGTGGAGGCCCGGATCGAGAAGGACTACGACGCCACCCTCAACGAGACCGACGAGCTGCTCGCCGACGACGACATCATCGCCGGCGCCCAGGGCTGCGACGGGCTTCTCGTGACCCCGACCGACAAGTGCAATGCCGCCCTTGTCGCGCGCCTGCCGGATACGGTGAAGATCATCGCGACCTTCTCGGTCGGCTACGATCATATCGATGTGGACGCGGCGACGCAGCGCGGCATTTCCGTCACCAACACGCCCGACGTGCTGAGCGCGGCGACCGCCGATATCGCCATGCTGCTCCTGCTGGGCGCCGCGCGCGGCGCCTATTGGGGCGAGCGGATCGTGCGCGAGGACCGCTGGGGCGCCTGGTCGGCGGTCTACCCGCTGGGCTACGAGGTGTCGGGCAAGCGCCTCGGCATTCTCGGCATGGGCCGCATCGGCCAAGCCATGGCCCGGCGCGCGCGCGGCTTCGACATGGAGATCCATTACCACAATCGCAGCCGGCTGCCGTCCGGCGAGGAACAGGGCGCAGTGTTCCACGAGACCTTCGAGGACATGCTGCCCCATTGCGATTTCCTGTCGATCCACTGCGCCTCGACGCCGGAGACGCGGGGCATCGTGGACGCACAGCGCATCGCGCTCATGCCCGACAATGCCGTCCTGGTGAACACCGCGCGCGGCGACATCGTCGACGACGACGCGCTGATCGCCGCGCTTCAGGGCGGCAAGCTCGCCGCCGCCGGCCTCGACGTGTTCCGCAACGAGCCCGATATCGACCCGCGCTACCGCAGTCTCGACAACGCCTTCCTGCTGCCGCATCTGGGGTCCGCCACCATCGAGACCCGCGTGGCCATGGGCATGCGCGCGCTCGACAATCTGGACGCCTACTTCGCCGGCGACAATCCCGGCGACCTGCTCAACCGCATATAACCGCCGGTCGGTTGACGCTGACCGGGCAATCGCGCATCACGGGGGCTCCGCAAAGCCCCCCAAACCACACACACACACACCGGAGGACGACCGCCATGGGCCAGATCGACGACCGCCTGAACGAGCTCGGCATCACGCTGCCTGAACCCGCCGCCCCCGTGGCCAACTACGTGCCTTATGTCGTGAGCGGCAATCTGGTCTTCATCTCCGGCCAGGTGACGCTCGGACCGGACGGTGTGGAGTATCAGGGCAAGGTCGGCGCGGACTTCACCACCGAGGAGGCCGCGAAGGCCGCCCGCCTGTGCGGGCTCAACGTCATCGCCCAGCTCAAGGCGGCCTGCGGCGGCGATCTCGACCGGGTGGTGCGCTGCGTGAAGCTCGGCGGCTTCGTGAACGCCGTGCCGGACTTCACCGACCACCCCAAGGTCATCAATGGCTGCTCCGACCTCATGGTCGAGGTGTTCGCCGACAAGGGCCGCCATGCCCGGTTTGCCGTCGGCGCCGGCGGCCTGCCGCTCAACGTGGCCGTCGAGGTCGACGCGGTCTTCGAGATCGCGTGACGCTTCCCCCATGCGCTGGACACCGGACGGGCGGGCGCTGTCCTGGCTGACCGAACGCCCGGTGACCCATCGCGGTCTGCACGACCGCTCCCGCGGCGTGCTGGAGAACACGGCGAGCGCGGTCACCGCCGCGCTTAAAGGCGGCTACGGTATCGAGGTCGACCTCCAGCTTGCCGGCGACGGCGAGGCGGTCGTCTTCCACGATGCGACGCTCGACCGGCTGACCGGGGAGACCGGCCCCCTCCTCGCCCGGCCTTCCCGCGATCTCGCCCGCATCCCGCTCAGGGGCACGCGCGACCGGATCATGACGCTTGGCGAGCTCTTCGGCCTCGTCTCGGGCCGCGCCCCGCTCTTCCTGGAGCTGAAGAGCCTCTGGGACGGTTCCGGACGTCTGGAGCGCCGTGTGGCCGCGCTGCTCGCCGCCTATGACGGCCCCGTCGCGGTCATGTCCTTCGATCCCGACATGATCGCCAATCTCCGCCTGCTCTCGCCCGCCACCGTGCGCGGGCTCGTCGCCTGCCGCGATTGCGGCGCCGGCGAGGATGCCCACCTCTCTCTCGCGCGCCGGCTCGGCCTGCGTCACATGACGGGCTTCGACGAGGCCCGCCCCCAGTTCCTCGCCTACGATGTCCACGGCCTGCCGTCCGCACCGTCGCGCGCCTTCCGCGCCCTGGGCCGCCCCATCCTCTCCTGGACCGTCCGCACGCCCGGCGACGCCGCGCGCGCGCGGCGCTATGCCGACCAGATCATCTTCGAGACGATCCGCCCGCCATCCGCCATTTGAGCCGCCCTCCATTGCGCCAGATCAAACTGTCGCGCGCCGGGATCCGGCTAGGATCGACAATCCGTGCGGGTTCAGGAGGTTGGCGCAAATCCCTATGGTCCGAGACAGAACACCCCCGGCTTCGGGTACACACGAGATCAGGATGGATCGCGACGAGATCTCCCGGCTGCGGGACAGGATCTCGGCGTTCCGGCCCGGAGAGTTTCATTTTCCGGAAGTCTACGGACCCGGCTGGGACCGGCTGTTCATCGGCGACAAGGTCCGGATCGGGCGCGCCTTTCTCGAGGCTGTCCGCGCCGGACTGTTTCCGGGTGTGGAGGATACCGGCCGCAAGAAGGGTCGCGGCCGGGTCTACAGGTGGCTCGGGCAGTAGCTCAGCCCCTCGGGGCGCGTGCAATCTGCGAGGGATTTCAATCCCGTGCCGCAATCCCTTCGCCCGCCCCCTCAGCGCCTCCCGGGCCCCTGACGCGTCTCCAGGATATCCACCGCGGAGGAAACCAGGAAACACGCGATCTCGTCGTCGAGCGCCGCCGCCTCCCGCGCCGCATGCTCCAGCATCCTGACGAGCGCTGTGCGACGCGCGTGAAAGTCGTCGTCCCGGCCCGCATTCAGGGGAATGATCTCCGCACCCGGCATGTCGTGCCCTTCGCTCATGTCCAGCCCCCCTTGGCCTCTCAAGCGTCCAGCAATCCCGTCTCGATCACAGTCTTGCCCATTTGGAAAGGAAAGGCAACTATAAGACGAGTGAAAAACATGATTGCAACCATAATTTCATGCCGTTTTGCGGAACCGGGCCTTGATTCCGGGCGGGCAAGCGCACAGCTTGGTGTAGAAATCCGGCCTCCTTTCTGGCGTCCAATCGAGTACCATCATCGACATGACCGAACACGAGACCGACGAGGCCGTCATCCATGTGGAAGCCGCAATGGACGGGATCGACGGGCCTCAATGGGACGCCTGCGCAAATCCGCCCGGGCGTCCGGCTAACCCGTTCGTGACCCATGCCTTCCTGTCCGCGCTCGAGCGGTCCGGATCGGCGACGGCGGAGACGGGCTGGCTGCCCCAGCATCTCGTCATGAAGGACAATGCGGGCACCGTGCTCGCCTGCATGCCCTGCTACCTCAAATCCCACAGCTACGGCGAGTATGTCTTCGACCACGGCTGGGCCGACGCCTATGAGCGCGCGGGCGGGCACTATTATCCGAAGCTGCAGATTTCCGTTCCCTTCACGCCCGCGGCGGGGCCGCGCCTTCTCGTGCCGGACGGGCCCAGCAGACGGGCGCGCATGCGCACGCTCGCAGCCGGATCCGTGGAGCTCTGCCGCCGGCTCGGCGCCTCCTCGGTCCATTTCACCTTCCTCACCGAGGCGGAATGGTCGGCGCTCGGCGAGATGGGCTTCCTCCAGCGCACGGACCAGCAGTTCCACTGGGAGAATGCCGGCTACACCACCTTCGACGACTTCCTGGCAAACCTGCAGTCGCGCAAGCGCAAGGCGGTGCGCCGCGAGCGCCGCGAGGCCGTCGCGGAAGGAATCGAGATCGAATGGGTCACCGGCAGCGACCTGACCGAGGCGCATTGGGACGCCTTCTTCGCCTTCTACATGGATACCGGCGCGCGCAAATGGGGCACGCCCTATCTGACGCGCGCCTTCTTCTCCATGATCGCGCAGGCGATGCCCGAGCGGCTGCTCCTCGTCATGGCGCGCCGCGGCGGGCGCTACATTGCCGGCGCCCTCAACGTGATTGGGTCGGACACGCTGTTCGGCCGCTATTGGGGCGCGCTCGAGCACCATCCCTTCCTGCATTTCGAGGTCTGCTACTATCAGGCCATCGCCTTCGCCATCGACCGCGGGCTCGCGCGCGTCGAGGCCGGCGCACAGGGCGAGCACAAGCTCGCGCGCGGTTATCTGCCGACCCCCACCTACAGCGCGCACTATCTCGCCGACGAGCGCCTGGCGGGCGCGGTCGCGCAGTATCTCCATCAGGAGCGGCGCTATGTGAACGAGGAGATCCGCATCATGAGCGCCCACACCCCCTTCCGCATGGCCCGTCCGGATTCGGATTGAGGCCTTGCCGGCGCCTTTGCCGGACTTGACGCCGCCGCGCCCGTCTGGAAGGACATTGCGGGGCCAGCCCTCATGCCCGAGACAACCGATACGGGGATTCCAAGCGCCATGACGACCGCCTATGACGAGTCCAACATCTTCGCCCGGATCCTGCGCGGCGAACTGCCGTGCAACAAGGTCTACGAGGACGACGCCACCCTCGCCTTTCTCGACATCATGCCGCGCACCGACGGGCACACGCTGGTGATCCCCAAGGCGCCGTCGCGCAATATCCTCGACATCGCGGACGCCGATCTCGCCGCCGTCATGGCCACCACGCAGAAGATCGCCCGTGCGGTCATCCCCGCCTTCGGCGCCGACGGGGTGACGGTCCAGCAGTTCAACGAGCAGGCCGGCGGGCAGGTGATCTTCCACACCCATGTCCATATCCTGCCGCGCTGGGACGGTGTGGAGCTCAAGCCCCATACCGGCGAGATGGCGGACCAGGAGGTGCTCGCCGGCCACGCGGAGACGCTGCGCGCCGCGCTGGAAGGCTGACCCCCGTCAGGGCCCGGCGACGGCGCGAGCCACGAGCTCGATCGCGATCAGAGAGACGACGGCCGCGCCGACCCCGACCGCCGTATTGCGCCTGAAGAGGAAGAACAGGGCGAGGCCGATGGCGAGCGCCGCGAGGCGGCTCGCAAGCGAGGCAGCCGCCAGGATCTCCGACGGCATCAGGACGAGCCGGACGACGAGAGCCGCCACGAGCGCGGTCGCCACCGCGCGCACCCACAGGAGCAGCCCGCCCTCCGGATCGAGCCGGCTGACCACCATGGCCCCGATCATGCGCCACACATAGGTGACGGCCGCACCGGCCACGAGAATCACGAGCCAGACCGGCATGGCGTCGAGGCTCATATGCCCCGCCTCCGGCGCGGCGGGAAGACGAGATAGGCGACCGTGCCGCCGACGACGCCGGAAACCAGCAGGTCGAAATCGGGGAAGATCTCCATCGCGAACGGTCCGAGCGCCGCCCCGAGGATCGCGGCGGCATAGTCGAACCGGTAGCGGGCGCCGCCGAACAGCGAGATGAAGAAGAAGGCGGGCGTGAGGAACACGAGCCCCGCGGCAAGCAGGGCCGGCAGGAGGTCGGCCAGCGCATAGCCCACGCTCGCCATGACCAGCATGCCGGCCATCAGCGTGCCGCCAAGCCCCAGGAGCCACGGTAGCCGCCGCTCGCGCGGCAGGGTCTCCACCGACTGGTTGGCGATCACCCATATCGTGATGGCGGTGAAATGGGCAAGCAGGAATTCCGGCCAGCGCGGCGCGTGTTCCAGCCGCACGCGGGCGAGCACCAGAACCACCATGGGCAGAAGCCTGATCGCCGTCAGCGTCACCGCAAGCGCCGTTGCGATCAGCGCCGCCCCGTGCGCCATCATCGACAGGAGCACCACCTGCCCCGGCAGCGCCCAGACCGTGACGGTGCTGAGGAGCCCCGAGGCGAGCGTGACGTC
This sequence comes from Kaustia mangrovi, assembly GCF_015482775.1. Taxonomy (GTDB): domain Bacteria; phylum Pseudomonadota; class Alphaproteobacteria; order Rhizobiales; family Im1; genus Kaustia; species Kaustia mangrovi. The sequence goes on from NZ_CP058214.1 coordinate 454,163, forward strand.
CAGGCTGCGCACCAAGGCGCCGAACCCCAGAAAGGACGAGGCCATGACGAGGCCGGCAACGCCGAACGCGCCCCTCATTCCGCCGGCAAGGGCGCTCCAGTCATATTGCGCGGCTGTCTCAACGGTGGTCTGGTCGGACATGGGTCCCGGTCACGGCATGGCCATTGCTCGTCCCGCGTTACAGTCTTGCGCGGGATCGGGCAAGCGCACCGCCGCATGGCTGCCATGCAAGCCGCGGCAAGGCGCCCCGTGAAAAAGGGGCACCTTCATGTGAAGATGCCCCTTCAACATATTGTTCTGTCGGCAGGATCACTCGGTCAGCAAGGGAACGCTCGGGACGCTTCCGCCATCGGAGCCGCCCTTGTTCGCATCCTTGCCGCCACCCTTGGGCGACTTGCGGCCGCCACTGCGTCCGCCACCGCCCTTCTTGCCGCCGCCGGAGCGCTTCTCCGCCTTCTTCGGCGCGGCACGCTCCTCCTCTCGGGTGAGGTATTCGAAGCCGAGCCCCTCGGCGCCCTGCTTGTCCTTCGTCACCACGACACGCACCGTACCGCCGCTCGACAGCTTGCCGAACAGCACCTCGTCGGCCAGCGGCTGCTTGATGTGCTGCTGGATGACGCGGGCCAGCGGGCGGGCGCCCATGCGCTCGTCGTAGCCCTCGCGGGCGAGCCAGTCGGCGGCCTCCGGCGACAGTTCGATATTGACCTGCCGGTCGGCGAGCTGGGCCTCGAGCTGGAGCACGAACTTCTCCACGACGAGGCGCACCACCTCGCGCGGCAGGTTGCCGAAGGGGATGACCGCGTCGAGACGGTTGCGGAACTCCGGCGAGAACATCCGGTTGATCGCCTCCGTGTCGTCGCCCTCGCGCTTATCCTGCGTGAAGCCGATGGGGGCCTTGGCGAGATCCTGCGCGCCCGCATTGGTGGTCATGATCAGCACCACGTTATGGAAGTCCACCGTCTTGCCGTTGTGGTCGGTGAGCTTGCCGTGGTCCATCACCTGCAGGAGGATGTTGAAGAGGTCTGGATGGGCCTTCTCGATCTCGTCCAGCAGCAGGACGCAATGGGGATGCTGGTCGACGCCGTCGGTCAGGAGCCCGCCCTGGTCAAAGCCGACATAGCCGGGCGGCGCGCCGATCAGCCGGGAAACGGCGTGGCGCTCCATATATTCCGACATGTCGAAGCGCAGGAGCTTCACCCCCATGATGGAGGAGAGTTGGCGGGCAACCTCTGTCTTGCCGACGCCGGTGGGCCCGGAGAACAGGTAGCAGCCGATCGGCTTCTCCGGCTCGCGCAAGCCCGCCCGCGCCAGCTTGATGGCCGAGGCCAGCGCTTCGATCGCCTTGTCCTGGCCGAACACGGTCCGCTTGAGATCGACCGACAGGTCGCGCAGGACCTCCGCGTCGTTCTTGGAGATCGTCTTCGGCGGGATCCGCGCCATGCGCGCGACCGTCTCCTCGACCTCCTTCACGCCGATGGTCCGCCGGCGCTTCGACTCCGGCACGAGCATCTGGGAGGCGCCGGTCTCGTCGATCACGTCGATGGCCTTGTCCGGCAGCTTGCGGTCGTGAATGTAGCGCGCCGACAGCTGCACCGCCGAACGCAGCGCATCCTGGGTGTAGCGCACGCCGTGGAATTCCTCGAAATAGGGCTTCAGCCCCTTGAGGATCTTCACGGAGTCCTCGACCGTCGGCTCGTTGACGTCGATCTTCTGGAACCGGCGCACGAGCGCGCGATCCTTCTCGAAATGCTGGCGGTATTCCTTGTAGGTCGTGGAGCCCATGCAGCGCAGCGAGCCGCTGGCGAGCGCCGGCTTGAGCAGGTTCGAGGCGTCCATCGCTCCGCCCGAGGTCGCGCCCGCGCCGATCACCGTATGGATCTCGTCGATGAACATGATCGCGCCGGGATAGTTCTCGATCTCCTTGATGACCGCCTTGATGCGCTCCTCGAAATCGCCGCGATAGCGCGTGCCGGCCAGCAGCGCGCCCATGTCGAGCTGGAAGATCGTGCAGTCCTGCAGGACGTCCGGCACCTCGCCATTGACGATACGCCGCGCGAGCCCTTCCGCGATGGCCGTCTTGCCGACGCCGGGATCTCCGACGAAGAGCGGATTGTTCTTCTGGCGCCGGCAGAGCACCTGAATGGTCCGCCGGACCTCGTGATCGCGGCCGATCAGCGGATCGATACGGCCTTCCTTGGCCTTCGCGTTCAGATTGACGCAATAGGCGTCGAGCGCGTCGTTGCCGCTCTTTGCGCTCGCCTCCTGCTCCTCCGCGGTCTCCTGATCGGCGCCGCGCACGGGGCGGGGCTCGGAATGGCCGGGGCGCTTGGCGATGCCGTGGCTGATATAGTTCACCGCATCGTAGCGCGTCATGTCCTGCTCCTGCAGGAAGAAGGCGGCATGACTCTCGCGCTCGGCGAACAGGGCGACGAGGACATTCGCCCCCGTCACCTCCTCCCGGCCCGACGACTGGACATGGATGACCGCGCGCTGGATGACCCGCTGGAAGCCGGCGGTCGGCTTGGACTCGATTCCGTGGTCGACAACCAGATTCGCAAGCTCGTTGTCGACATACTGTTCCAGGTTGCGGCGCAGCAAATCCAGGTCGACGTTGCAGGCGCGCATGACTGCCGCCGCGTCCTTGTCGTCCACAAGGGCGAGCAGGAGGTGTTCGAGCGTGGCATATTCGTGATGCCGCTCGTTGGCGAGTGCCAGGGCCCGGTGAAGGGCTTGTTCAAGACTGCGGGAGAAGCTTGGCACTGGTCCTTATCACTCCTTTTCCATCGTGCACTGTAGCGGGTGCTGGTGCTGACGGGCAAACTCCATGACCTGCGTCACTTTGGTCTCGGCCACCTCGTAAGTGTACACGCCGCACACGCCAACCCCGCGCTGGTGGACGTGAAGCATGATCCTGGTCGCTTCCTCGCGCCCCTTGTTGAAGAAGCGCTCGATCACGTGAACGACGAACTCCATCGGCGTGTAATCGTCGTTCAAGAGCAGAACCTTGTACAGGCTCGGCTTCTTCGTGCGCGTCTTGGTGCGCGTGACGACTCCTGTCTGGTCGTCTTCCCGGTTACGGTCGTTGTCATTGGACATAAGAAACATGATCACCGTTTGCACCGTGAAAGCGCGATCCCCGGTCTTCCCCACGGCCGCGCGCCGTCCTCGCCTCATCCGGCAGCGTCAAACCTCCAACCGGCCCAATTATATAGGAGAGCTGGTCATGATTGCGAGGCGTCAATTTGAATTCTCCGCCCGCATGACGAACAAAAAGCCCGACGTGCGGGGGCACGCCGGGCCAGAGAGTTCAGCAGTGGCTTGCTGGTAGGAAAAGTTACTTCCCGGCCACCTTGCCGTTGAACTGGGCAAGCTGGGCCTCGAACGGCTTGTAGGCTTCCTTGGCCGCATTGAGGTAGATCTCGCCGAGCTTGTTCATCTCGCCGAGGTAGCCCTCATAGGCCTGCTTGGCGAAGGTCTGCTGCGCCTCCACGGCCTTGTCCACGGACTTCGCCGCCATGACGGTCTCCACCGCCTTGGTGCTCTCCTCGAGCGCCTTGCGCGAATAGTCCGCCATCTCGGCGGCCATGGTCTGGAAGCCCTTCGTCATCGCCGTGACGCTGGCGACCGAGGCATCGAAATTGTCTTTGCCGACGATCTGGAAATCCTCGAACGACTTGATCATGTGTCTCTCCATCCCAAAAGGTTTCCGGTGAATGGACCAATGCCTGCTTAGCGCCCATTCCAACCTGTCACGACCCAATATATGCGCCGCACAATTTCTGTCAACAAATTTTTGTGCGCCGCACAAAAAGCGGCTGCGGATTGCCTTCGGGGCGATTTGACTTTACCGTTTGGTAAGGGAGTGTCGGTGATGTTGGCGTGTTTGAGACGCTAGGGGATCGAGACAGGGGGGATGACCTCCGTTTATCGACGAATTCCCTTGATCGTCCCGTTTCGCCGTCATGCCTCTGACGACAATACCCTGGCAGGGTATTGAGGGGCGTGAGCAGGCCGTGTTAGGCGCGTGCGAAACGTAAATGGACAATTCGGTCGTGGTTGGGGATGCGTCATGAGCACCAGTGCAGGATATGATAGACCTGCTTGGCGAACACAGTCTGTCTTCCGGCTGCCGCCATGGCGCGCGGCGGTCGCCTTCTTCGGCGCATTGGTTCTGACGGTCGGCCTGGCGCTTGCGCCCGACAGCGCGGCGGCCAATTCCAAGTTCTCCGCCATCACCATAGACGCCCATAGCGGCAAGGTGCTGTTCTCGCGCTATGCCGACAGCCGGCGCTATCCCGCCTCGCTCACCAAGGTGATGACGCTCTATGTCCTGTTCCAGGAGATGGAGGCGGGCCGCTTCTCCAAGAGTTCCCGGATCCGGATCAGCCGGCATGCCGCGTCCATGCCGCCGTCGAAGCTGGGCTTCAAGCCCGGCCAGACGATCACGGTCGACAATGCGATCCGGGCCCTCGTCACGAAATCGGCCAACGACGTGGCCGCGGCCGTCGGCGAGGCCATTGCGGGGACCGAAAGCGCCTTCGCGGTGCGCATGACCAAGACGGCCCGGTCGCTCGGCATGACGCGCACGACCTTCCGCAATGCCTCCGGCCTGCCCAATAGCGGCCAGGTCACCACGGCGCGGGACATGGCGACCCTGGGCCTGCGCATCCAGAAGGACTTCCCCGAGCTCTACCGCTATTTCAGCCTGACGAGCTTCTCCTACAAGGGGCGCAACTACCGAAACCACAACAAGCTCGTCGGCCGCTACAAGGGAACGGACGGCATCAAGACCGGCTATATCCGCGCCTCGGGCTTCAATCTCCTGGCGTCGGTCAAGCGCGACGGCAAGCATCTGATCGGCGTGGTGACCGGCGGGCGCACGGGCCGGTCGCGCAACAACTACATGATGTCGATGCTCGACAAGGTCTTTCCCCGCGTGCCGAGCCGCAAGACCCTCAACATCGCGAGCGTGGCGGGAACGCCGCCGGGTTACGATCCCACGAAGGTCAAGGCCGCACGCCGGGCCGTCGCGCGCGTGCTCAACCCGCCGCTTCCGACCCCGAAGCCAGTCATTGTCGCCGCCGACACGGCGGGCGAGCCGGTCAAGGCCGATGTGATGAGCGTTCTCGCCGCAGGCGACCGCGAGGAGACCTCCGCAGAGACAGGCGGCGCCATCCCCGACGAGAGCCGCATCAAGCTGGTCGCCATGGCCGCGGCGGAGGAAGGCGATGCCGGCGACACGCCCGCCATCCTCGCGAGCGCGGACGGCATGGCCCGCGGCGAGACCTGGCATATCCAGGTCGGCGCGTTCGATTCTGAATCGGGCGCGGAGGAATATCTCCGCAAGGTGCTCGCGACAGGGCTCACCTCGCTCGACGACAAGCCCGCCTTCATCATTCCCTTCGAGCGCGGCGCCGCGATGTTCTACAGGGCACGCCTGTCCGGCTTCGACAAGAAGACGGCACAGACCACCTGCAAGTCGCTCGCCAGGCGCTCCTTCGCCTGCTTCGCCGTGGCCCCGCCAGCCGTGAATTGACGTCTCGAGGGCCTCTCCGGATGCCCGTCTGCACGGGCACAATCAATCGGCGAGACGTACGGGGGCACGCTACCGACTGCCCTTCCCCATCAGGACGGATTTCGCCTCGTTGATCTTCGCGGCGAGATAGGCCGATCCCCCGCGGTCGGGATGATACTGCTTCATCAGCCGGCGATGGGCCGCCTGGATCGCCTTGTCGTCGGCACCCGGCTCGAGCCCCAGGATCTCCAGCGCCTCGCGCTCGGACATCGGTCCGCCGGAGGAGGATGATCGCCTCTCCCCCGTCCCTGCCCCATCGCGCATGCCGGGCTCGTCGCGCCAGTCCGGCCACGTCCGGTCGAGATAGGCCTCCAGAAGCGTAACGCTCTGGTCGGTGAGCCCGGTGCATTGCGTGTGGAGATCGGCAAGCTCGCCAAGCGTCAGGGAAGAGAGCATGCGCCCCGAAAGCGGGCCTGACAGCACCTCGCCGTCCATCGCCCCCGTATCGTGATCGAGCTCCATGGCCAGGATCTGCGTGGTGACGCGCGAGCGCTGGCCGCCGGACCGGGTCCGCCCCGGCCTGCCCATGCCGCCGCCGGGCAGCCCCAGATGCGTCAGCCACGAACTCTTGCCGAGAAGCCCCAGTCCCAGCGCGATCATCGGCAGCCCGATCGCGGGATTGACCCGGATTGTCACGAAAGCGCCGATGGCGAGCACCAGAACGCCCGCGACAATGCGCAGGCTGAAGGCGAGCTTTGCCGGATCGGCCCGCAGGAACAGCCGGCCGAGACCATAGAGGACGACGAGGGCGAGAACGGCCAGGACGAGATAGGACATGGGAGACGCCCGGGGCTCCCGCGCTCAGTCGAGCTGTTCCAGCAGCGCCGTCGCGGCCCCGCCGCCCGCCCTGCTGTGATCGGCAAGCGCCTTGCGCCCGCCGGCGGCATAGACGGCGACGGCGGACAAGAGCTCGCGCAGCTCGCGCGCGGAGCTCCGGTCGAACCGGCACCAGGCGCCGCGCGTCAGCCGCGCGATCTCGCGGAAGGCAGCCTCCGCGACCGGCTCGTGACCCTCCTGGAACATGAAGACGGGAACGCCCAGGAGACCGATCTCGCCGGCCCGCGCGCACAGATCGTCGACATTCTCCTCCACGCAGTCTCCCACATAGACGACCGCATTCACCTTGTGGCGGCGGGCCTCCTTCAGCACATGGGCGAGGACCTTGCGGATCTGGGTGTGCCCGCCGCGACAGTCGACCCCGGTCATCAGGCGGGCAAGGGCGGACGGGTCGCCCACCCACTTGCTCGCCCGGCATTCGGCGAGGCCCCGGAAATAGACGAGCTGGACGTCGAGCCCGCCGATCCGCGCCGTTTCCGCGAACATCTCCGCCTGGATCTGGAGCGCATGGTCCCAGGTCGGCTGCCGGCTCATCGTCGCATCCATGGCAAAGATCAGCCGGCCGCGCGCAGCCCCGGCCTGCGCCGCCGGCGCGGGCCTTGACCGCACCTCGGCCAGAAACGCGCCGACATCCGCCGCGCTCGATGCGGGCTGCCGCGTCTCTCCGCGTCTGACCGGTGCCTTCTTGTCGGACGTCATCTCTTGCCTCAAGGGGCCCGAGGGCCTTTCCGTCAGTCCTCCTGCGCCGCCATGGTGAAGAGCGAGGCATTGCCGCCCGAGGCGGTCGTGTCGACGCTCGTCACGCGTTCGGTGGCGAAACGGTAGAGATAGTGCGGACCGCCGGCCTTGGGACCGGTGCCGGACAGCCCCTCGCCGCCGAAGGGCTGGGCACCGACCACCGCGCCGATCTGGTTACGGTTCACATACATGTTGCCGACCCGCATGACGCGGCGCACCTCCTCAACGGTTCGCTCGATGCGGGTGTGCAGGCCGAGCGTCAGGCCGAAGCCCGTGGCGTTGATCACCTCGCACACCTCCTCCAGCCGGTCGGCGGAATACTGCACCACATGGAGCACGGGACCGAAGACCTCGCGCTTCAGCATGGACAGCGACTCGATCTCGTAGGCCGCCGGCGACACGAAGGTGCCATAGCGGGTATCCGCACCGAGCTCCAGATCGGCCAATATGCGCCCCTCGCGCGCCATGCGCGACTTGTGCTCATTGAGCATCTTCAAGGCCTCGCGGTCGATCACCGGGCCGACATCGGTGGCATAGTCGAGCGGATCGCCGACCTTGAGCTCCTCCATCGCGCCCTTGAGCATGGGCAGCACCCGGTGGGCGACATCCTTCTGCACGAAGGCCACCCGCGCGGCGGAGCAGCGCTGGCCGGCGCTGTCGAAGGCGGAGAAGACGAGGTCGCGCACCACCTGCTCCGGCAGCGCGGTGGAGTCGACGATCATGGCGTTGATGCCGCCCGTCTCCGCAATGAACGGAATGATCGCGCCCTCGCGCTCCGCCAGCGTCCTGTTGATGATGCCGGCGGTCTCGTTGGAGCCGGTGAAGGCCACGCCCGCGCAGCGCGGATCGGCGATCAGCCGGCCGCCGACGGTGGCGCCGTCGCCCGGCAGAACATGCAGCACATCCTCCGGCACGCCGGCCTTGTAGAGCAGCTTCACCGCCTCCACCGCGATCAGCGGCGTCTGCTCGGCGGGCTTGGCGATGACCGTGTTGCCGGCCGCGAGCGCCGCCGACATCTGCCCGGTGAAGATCGCCAGCGGGAAGTTCCAGGGCGAGATGCACACGAAGACGCCGCGCCCGTGAAGGCGCATCTCGTTGCGCTCGCCCGTCGGCCCCGGCATGATCACGGGGCCTGCGAACTCCGCGCGGGCGCGGGCTGCGTAATAGCGCAGGAAGTCGACCGCCTCGCGCAGGTCGGCGATCGCGTTCTCCAGCGACTTGCCGGCCTCGCGCACGATGATGGCGACAAGCCGCGCCGTCTCCGTCTCGTAAAGGTCGGCGGCCCGCTCCAGGATCGCCGCACGCTCCGCCCCGCCGATCATGTCCCAGTCGTGGCGGGCCGCATGCGCCCTGGCGAGCGCCTGCTCGACCGCCTCCTCGCCGGCCTCCACGACCGTGCCGACCTCGACACGATTGTCGTGCGGCGACACGACGGTGCGCGCCTCGCCCGCCACGGGCTTGCCGGCGACCATCGCGGCGGCGGAAACGCCACGCTCGAGCGCGCCATGCACATCCTTCAGAAAGGCGCCGCGCGTCGTGTCGTCCCACAGCGGCAGCCCGTGGGAATTGCGCCGCGGGGAGAAGATGTCCTTTGGCAGCGGAATGCCCGGATGCGGCAGAACCTTCAGCCGCTCCGCCTCCTCCACCGGATCGGCGATGATGTCGCGGATCGGCGCCTCGTCATTGGCCAGCCGGTGCACGAAGGACGTGTTCGCGCCATTCTCCAGAAGCCGGCGGACCAGATAGGCGAGCAGGTCCTCATGCGTGCCGACGGGCGCGTAGATCCGGCAGGGCATGTCGAGCTTGTTGCCGCCGACCACCTCGTCATAGAGCGCCTGTCCCATGCCGTGCAGACGCTGGAACTCGAAGCCGCGCCGGTCGCCGGCCATCACCATGACGGCGGCCAGCGTGTGGGCGTTGTGGGTGGCGAATTGCGGATAGAAGACGTCGAGCCGGCTCAGCATGAAGCGCGCGCAGGCGAGATAGGAGATGTCTGTCGAGACCTTGCGCGTGAACACCGGATAGGCGTCGAAGCCGCCCTCCTGGGCAAGCTTGATCTCGCTGTCCCAATAGGCGCCCTTGACGAGCCGGACCGGCAGACGGCGATGCGTGACCTGGGCGAGCTCGGCCAGCCATTCGAGCACCGGATAGGCGCGCTTGCCATAGGCCTGGACGGCAAGGCCCAGCCCGTCCCAGCCGGCAAGGGCCGGTTCCTGCGCGAGCCGGCCGAACAGGTCGAGCGAGAGATCGAGCCGGAAGACCTCCTCGGCATCGATGGTGATGCCGAGATCGCGCCCGCGCGCCATCTCGCACACTGCGAGGACGCGCTGATAGAGCTCCGTCTCCATGCGGTCGATCTTCTTCGGCTCGTAGCGGGGATGGAGCGCGGAGAGCTTGACGGAGATGTTCGGACGCTCGAAGACCGTCTCGCCGGGCTTCATGGGCCCCGCCTTGTCGGCCGTCGTCTTGAGCGCGTGCATGTAGGAGTCGAGATAGGCCCGGGCGTCCTCGTCCGTCATCGCGGCCTCGCCCAGCATGTCGTAGGAGAAGCGGTAGCCGACAGCCTCGCTCTCGCGCGCGATGTCAAGCGCCTCCTCGATGGAACGGCCGAGCACGAACTGCCGGCCCATGATCTTCATGGCATGGCGCAGCGCCTGGCGGATGAAGGGTTCGCCGGAGCGCGCGACGAGCCGGTTGAAATAGCCGAACAGGTCGCGCTTCGGCTCGTCGCCGAGCTTGATGACCCGCCCGGTGAGCATCAGCCCCCAGGTGGAGGCGTTGACGAACAGCGACTCGGAGTGGCCGAAATGCTCCTCCCACTGGCCGCCGCCGATCTTGTCGGCGATCAGCTTGTCGGCGGTCGCGGCGTCGGGCACGCGCAGGAGCGCTTCGGCCAGGCACATCAGCACCACGCCCTCCTCGCTGGAGAGCGAATATTCCTGCATGAAGGCGTCGATCCCGCCGGTTTCGCGGCGGCCGGCCCGGACCGCATGCACGAGACGGCGGGCGAGCGCCTCGACCTCCTGCTTGGAGGCATGGTCCAGCCGCGCCCTGTCGATGAGCTCGCGCACCACCGCTTCCTCGTCCGCCATGAGGCGTTGCGCGATGGCGTCGCGCGGCGGCAATGCAGGAACAGGAAGGTTCAGTGTCTCGGCAGGCTGCGCCATGATCTCCGTTCTCCTCGAACACCGGCGGCCGGTCCGTCGCGCCGGTCCCATCGTCTTGTTCTCGATTATATCAGCGCGCAGGGCCCCAAGGCCAATCGGCCAGGGCGCCGCACCCCTAACGGCTATGGACAAATCACATGCGGCCTGCTCAAACAAGACCCATCTCGGAGGCGGTCCAGCAAAGGGGTACCCGGTCATGGCGGAGCTTGCCGTTGCGCGCACGGTCGCCCAACTTCGCGAACAGGTTTCCCGATGGCATGGCGAAGGGCTTCGCGTGGGCCTCGTGCCGACCATGGGCGCGCTCCACGAGGGCCATCTCTCGCTGATCGACATTGCACGCAGCCATGCCGACCGCGCGGTCGTCTCGCTGTTCGTGAACCCCACGCAATTCGCGGCCAACGAGGATCTCGACACCTATCCCCGCGACGAGGACGGCGACCGTGCGAAGCTCGCGGCGCGCGGCGCCCATCTGCTCTATGCGCCGGACGTCTCGGAAATCTATCCGGCCGGCTTCGCCACCAGCATCACCGTCGCCGGCCCGGCCGAGGCTGGACTTGAGGACCGCGCCCGCCCCCATTTCTTCGCCGGCGTGGCGACCGTCGTCTCCAAGCTCCTGATCCAGGCGCAATGCGACTGCGCGGTGTTCGGCGAGAAGGACTACCAGCAGCTTCTCGTGATCCGGCGTCTGGCGCGCGACCTCGACATCCCCTGCACGATCCTCGCCGGGACCACGGAGCGCGACGGCGACGGCCTCGCCCTGTCCTCCCGCAATGCCTATCTGGGCGAGGAGGAGCGCGCCATCGCCCCCATTTCCATGCGACACTCTCCTCCGTCGCCGACATGATCCGCGAGGGCGTGGCCATCGGAGCGGCCTGCGAGACCGGCATGCGGGTCCTCGCCCGGGGCGGGTTCGAGGTCGATTATCTCGAGGTGCGCGACGCGGAGACCCTCCAGCCCGTCGGCGCCAAACCGGACCGTCCCCTGCGGGTCCTGGGCGCCGCCTTCCTCGGCAAGACGCGGCTCATCGACAATGTGGCGGTCTGAGCCCTTCGGGCCTCGTCACGAGGCGCCCGAAAGGGCCTTCTCCATCGCGTAATTGTGGATCGCGACACCGGCGATGGCCAGATCGCGCCGCGCGGTCACACAGAACCCCTTGCGCTCGAAGAAGCCGCACGCGGCCTCGCTCGCCTCGACATGAAGACGCGCCATGCCGGCCTCGCGCGCGATGGCCTCGAGGCGATCGAAGAGGCTGGAGGCGATGCCTTGGCCGGCGGCCTCCGGCGCGCAATAGAAGAGATCGATATGACCGTCCGCCTCCAGGTCGGCGAAGGCCAGCGGACAATCCCCGCCATCGGCCGCGACGAGGGCCGTTCGGCCGTCCGACAGGCGCTCGTGCAGCCGTCCCGCATCGGCGGTCCGGGCCCACGCCTCCACCTGCTCGGGCGAATAGAAGCCGGCCCCCAGCCCCCTGACGGAGCGGGCATAGAGATCGGCGAGCGCGGCAGCATCCGCCGGCCTGTAGGAACGGATGGCCACCGACATCAGATCAGCCCGAGTTCCATCAGCTCGGCGCGCATCTCGCTCGGCAAGCCGTCCATGTCGCCGCCCTTCGGCAGGTCCGCCGGGGCGTCCTCGGGCTTGAGATAGCGCCACCCCTGGAAGGCCCGCCGCGGCGTCGGGCGGACGGGCACGAGCTCGGGATCGAAGACGAGCCGGCAGCGGCCGATCCCCTCGGCATCCGTGAACGGCCTGATCTCCACCACGCGCTGGCGTAGCTGGATCTGCCCCCTGATCACCCAGTAGAGCGAGCCGCCCGCCACGACCTCGTCGGCACGCTTCGGCACCATGCGCGTCGTGTGGAACAGCTCCTCGCCGCGCTTCAGCCGGCGCTCCTGATAGCGCGCGAGATCGTCGATGGAGTCGACGCCCACGCACAGCTTGATGAGGTGAACGGTCATGGCGTAAGGACTCTAGCGCCGCCGCAGCGATCCGCTCAAGCAGCGACAGCGGCCTCTCCGGCGATCTTCACCAGCTTTTTCAGGATCGAGCGCACGCCTTTCATGCGCTCCTCCTCCGTCTCCCAGCCACGCTTGAGCACGAGCTTGTGGTCGGGACGCAGCTTGGCGAGCGCGCCCTGCTCGTTCAGATAGCCGACCAGCCCCGCCGGATTGGCGAAGTCGCCATTGCGGAAGCCGACCACAACGCCCTTCGGCCCGGCATCGACCGTGGCGATATTGGCCGCGCGGCACAGGAGCTTGATCGAGACGACCTGGAGAAGCTGCTCCACCTCCTCCGGCAGCGGGCCGAAGCGGTCGCGCAGCTCCGCCGCGAAGCCCTGGATCTCCTGATCGGACCCCAGATCGGCGAGCCGGCGGTAGAGCCCCAGGCGAAGCTCCAGATCCTCCACATAATGTTCCGGGATGAGCACGGCCGTGCCGATATTGATCTGCGGCGACCAGCGCTCGGTGTCCGCCTCCTCCTCGCCGGCGCGCAGGCTCGCCACGGCCTCCTCCAGCATCTGCTGGTAGAGCTCGTAGCCGACCTCCTTGATATGGCCCGACTGCTCGTCGCCGAGCAGGTTACCGGCGCCGCGTATATCGAGATCGTGGCTGGCGAGCGAGAAGCCCGCGCCCAGCGAATCGAGCGATTGCAGGACCTTCAGCCGCCGTTCCGCCCCCGGCGTCAGCACCCGTTCGGCGGGCACGGTGAGAAGCGCATAGGCACGCTGTTTCGACCGGCCGATGCGGCCGCGGATCTGGTAGAGCTGGGCGAGGCCGAACATGTCGGAGCGATGCACGATCAGCGTGTTGGCGGTGGGGATGTCGAGGCCCGATTCCACGATGGTCGTGGACAGCAGCACGTCATATTGCCGGTCGTAGAAGGCCGACATGACGTCTTCCAGCTCGCCCGACGCCATCTGGCCATGCGCCACGGCGACCTTCACCTCCGGCACCTGCTCGGCGAGGAATTCCGAGATCCGCCCCAGATCGGAGATGCGCGGGCACACGTAGAAACTCTGGCCGCCGCGATAGTGCTCGCGCAGAAGCGTCTCGCGCACGGTGACGGGATCGAAGGGGGTGACGAAAGTGCGCACCGCCAGCCGGTCGAGCGGCGCGGTGGTGATGAGCGACAGGTCGCGCACGCCCGTCAGGGCGAGCTGGAGGGTGCGCGGGATCGGCGTGGCGGTCAGCGTCAGCACATGCACATTGGCGCGCAGCTCCTTCAGCCGCTCCTTGTGCTTGACGCCGAAATGCTGCTCCTCGTCCACGATCAGGAGCCCCAGATCGCGGAATTCGTTCTTGGTACCGAGAAGGGCGTGCGTACCGATGACGATATCGACATCGCCGGAGGCCAGCCCCTTCTTCACCTCGTTGATGTCCTTGCGCGAGACGAGGCGGGAGATCTGTTCGATGCGCATCGGCAGGCCGCGGAAGCGCTCCGCGAAGGTCGCGTAGTGCTGGCGGGCGAGCAGCGTGGTCGGCACCACGACGGCGACCTGCCGGCCACTCATCGCCGCGATGAAGGCGGCGCGCAACGCCACCTCCGTCTTGCCGAAGCCGACATCGCCGCACACGAGCCGGTCCATGGGCCGGCCGCTCTGGAGATCCTCGATGACGGCCTGGATGGCGTCGTGCTGGTCCTCCGTCTCCTCATAGGGAAAGCGCGCGCAGAACTCCTCATAGAGTCCGTCCGGCGGGGTCATGACATCGCCGGACTTCATGGCGCGGGCGGCAGCCGTCTTGATGAGCTGATCCGCCATCTCCTTGATGCGTTCCTTGAGGCGGGCCTTGCGCGCCTGCCAGCCCTGCCCGCCGAGCTTGTCGAGCTGGGCGCCCGCCTCGTCGGAGCCGTAGCGCGACAGGAGCTCGATATTCTCCACCGGCAGGAACAGCCGATCATTGCCCGCATAGGTGATGTAGAGGCAGTCGTGCGGCGCGCCCTGCACCTCGATGGTGCGCAATCCCTCGAACTGGCCGATGCCGTGATCGACATGGACCACGAGGTCGCCGGGAGAAAGGCTCGACAGCTCCTGGATGAAGTCGCTCGCGCGGCGCGTCTTGCGCGCGCGCCGGATGAGCCGGTCGCCGAGAATGTCCTGCTCGCCGATCACGGCAAGCTCCGGCGTCTCGAAGCCCGTTTCCAGGCCGAGCGTCACCACATTGACGATCTGGCGGTCGCGCGAGGCCGCCTCCGGCCAGCCTACCGCCTCCACCACCGGCGAGATGTCGTGATCGTGGAGGATATTGACGAGCCGCTCGCGCGCGCCATCGCTCCAGCAGGCCACCACCACGCGCTTGCCGTCGCTCCTCAGCGCCTCCATGTGCCGCTTCAGCGCCTCGAAGACGTTGCGCTCCTTCTGGGCACGCTCCGGCGCGAAGTTGCGGCCCTGGCGCCCGCCGAGCGGCACGATGCGGCGGCCCGCCGTCTCCGGCACGTCGAAGGGCGTGAAATCCGCAGTGGGAAGACGGCGGAGCCGCTCCGCCCATTCGTCGGCCTCGATATAGAGACGCTCCGGCGGCAGGGGCTTGTAGAGCGCCGCGCCGAAGCTGTCCTGATCCTGCGCCTGCCGGCGGGCCTCGTAATAGTCGCTCACCTGCTCGCGGCGCGCGGTCATGGCATCGCCGGCGAGATGGTCGAGGCTGACGAGCGCCCAGTCGGCATAGTCGAAGAGCGTGGAGAGCGTCTCGTGGAACAGCGGCAGCCAGTGCTCCATGCCCTGATAGCGGCGCCCCGCACTCACCGCCTCGTAGAGCTCGTCATTGCCGGTCACCCCGCCGAAGGTCGAGGTATAGGCGGTGCGAAAGCGCGCGACGGTCTCGTCGTTGAGCAGGACCTCGCTCGCCGGATGCAGGTCGAACCGCTTGAGCTGGCCGGTCGTGCGCTGGGATTGCGGATCGAAGCTCCTGACCGATTCGAGCGTGTCGCCGAAGAAATCGAGCCGCACCGGCTCGGCAAACCCCGGCGGATAGATGTCGACGATGCCGCCGCGCACCGCATATTCGCCAGGCTCCAGCACCGTGCCGGTCCGGCTGAAGCCGTTCTCGGCGAGGAAACTCTGGATGCGTTCGGGATCGACCAGATTGCCGGGCGCCGTCGACAGAGAGGCGCGCCCTATGGTGTCGGCCTCCGGCACGCGCTGGACGGCGGCGTTCACGGTGGCGACCACGACGGTCGGGCCGGAGGGGGCGCCTTCGGCCAGCCGCGACAGCGTGGCCACGCGTTCCGCCGCGATCTCCGGGCGCGGCGAGACACGGTCATAGGGCAGGCAGTCCCAGGCGGGGAAGGTCTCCACCGTCACGTCGGGCGCGAAGAACCGCAGCGCCTCGACAATCGCGCTCATGCGCTGGTCGTCGCGCGCGAGATGGAGCACCGGCCGGCCGCTCTCGCGCCCGTCCGCGCCGGCGCGGCCATGGGCAAGCCTTGCCAGATCGGCGAGAACGAGTGCGTCATAGCCTTCCGGCACGCCTGAGACGGTGGTTTCGCCAGCCGCGGCGAACAGTCCGGCAAGCGCTGTCGTATCCTTCGGGGTCATTCGTCCTGGTTCTTCTGTCGTATGGCGCCGGCTAACCCTGGCGCCGGGCATAGTCTCCGGGCCGGTAGCGAACCGCCATGAGGGCGGCGAGAAGCGGCGTGTCGTATTCCGCCGGCACGGCCTCGCGCCCGGCGATCCAGTTGTAGAGCGTGCCGTCGGGAAGTGCGACCAGCGCTTCCAGCTCGTCGAGCGCTGCCGCGTCCATGTCGCCGATCCGCTCGCGAACGAACCCGCCGAGCAGAAGATCCATCTCCTTCATGCCGCGATGGGCCGCGCGCCAGGCAATCCGGCGCTTGCGCGTCTCGATGGTCTCTTTCGTGCTCATGGGTCTCGCCCGATCCGTTCCGAATGGGTTATTGATGCCTCTCGCCCGTGTGGCGCGCCGGCCCGCGTGGCATGTCCTTGCATGTGCTTCATAGGCGTTGTCGCCGGTTCAGTTCAACCGATACGAGGCAGGCTCGATGCAGATTGCGATCATAGGCTACGGCTCCCTGATCTGGGATCTGGAGAGCCTTGCGCCCCATACGAGCGGCGGCTGGCGGCGCGCGGCCGGGCCGGACCTGCCCGTGGAGTTCAGCCGAATCTCGCCCAAGCGCCTCGATTCTCTGGTGCTCGTGCTCGATCCCGAACACGGCGCGCCGATGCCCTCCAGCTACATTGCGAGCGCGCGCCGCGACATCGAGGAGGCGATCTCGGACCTCGCCGCGCGCGAACGCGCCCCGGCCGAGCGCATCGGCTTCGTCGACGCCCGCACCGGCGGCCACCGCGCGAGGGTTCCGCGCATCCTCAACACGGTCGCCGCCTGGGTGGAGCGCCAGCGACTGGACGGAGCCGTCTGGGCCGATCTCGACGGCAATTTCGCCGAACGGACCGGACAGCCCTTCTCGCTCGAGGCCGGCCACGACTATCTGAAAACGATCTCTGGCGCGAGCCTCGCGGAAGCCAAACGCTATATCGACCTGGCTCCCGGCGAGATCAAGACGCCGCTGAGGCGGCGCCTCGATGCGGACCCCTGGTGGCAGGGCCTGCCCGCACCTGTCCTTCCGGCCTGAGCCCCATGCGCCCCGGCCTCCTCAACCCGCTCTTCGCCTCCGCATCGTCGCTTCGCGGCGTGGGCGGCAAGCTCGAACGCACGCTGGCCAAGCTCGTGAGGACCAACGGCCATGGCGCAGACGGCGCGCGCGTGGTCGACCTCCTCTGGCACCTGCCGTCGGGCGTCATCGACCGCAGCCGGCGTCCGGCCATCTCCGCGCTTCCCGAGGAGGGGGTCGTCACCGTGGAGGTCACGGTCGCCCGCCATGTGCCGCCGCCGTCGCGCCGCGCACCCTACCGGGTGGAATGCACCGACGAGACGGGCGTTCTCACCCTCGTCTTTTTCCACCCCCATGTGGACTATCTCCTGCGCATCCTGCCCGTGGGCGAGAAGCGCTATGTGAGCGGGGACGTCGACTGGTTCTCCGGCACGCCGCAGATCGTCCATCCCGACTATGTGGTCGCGCCCGACGAGTTCGCGGAGCTGCCGCTCGTCGAGCCCGTCTACCCCATGACCGCCGGCCTGTCCCCGAAGGTCCTGCGCAAGGCGATCCACGGAGCGCTGGAGGTCGTTCCGGAGCTGACGGAATGGCAGGACGCGCACTGGCTGGAGCGCCAGGGGTGGCCCGGCTTCAACGCCGCGCTCGCTGCCGTCCACGAGCCCGGCGGCGAGGCGGATCTCCTGCCCTCCGCCCCGGCCCGGGCGCGCCTTGCCTATGACGAGCTCCTCGCCAATCAGCTCGCTCTGGCCCTCGTGCGCCGGCGCCTGAAGAAGGCGGCGGGACGCTCCGTTTCCGGCGACGGCCATCTGCGCGCGAAGGTCGCCGCCGCCCTGCCCTACAGCCTGACCGGCGCGCAGGAGGGGGCGATCGCCGACATCCTGCGCGACATGGCGGCGGGCGAGCGCATGCTCCGCCTGCTCCAGGGCGATGTCGGCTCGGGCAAGACGGCCGTCGCACTGATCGCCCTTGCCGCCGCGGTGGAGGCCGGCACGCAGGGCGCCTTCATGGCGCCGACCGAGATCCTCGCCCGCCAGCATCTCGACACGCTGCGCCCGATCTGCGAGGCCGCCGGCATGACGGTGGAGGTGCTCACCGGCCGCGAGGGCGGCAAGGCGCGCGCGGGCGTCCTCGACAGGCTCGCCAGCGGCGAGACGCAGATCGCCATCGGCACCCATGCCCTGTTCCAGGACGACGTCGCCTTCGCCGATCTGGGGCTCGTGGTGATCGACGAGCAGCACCGTTTCGGCGTCCATCAGCGCCTCGCGCTCCAGAACAAGGCGGCTGCCGGCGCCGACATGCTGGTGATGACGGCCACCCCCATTCCGCGCACGCTGAGCCTCACGCTCTATGGCGACATGGATGTCTCCCGGCTGACCGAGAAACCCGCCGGGCGCCAGCCGGTGGAGACCCGCGCCCTGCCCTTCGAGCGCGTCGGCGCCGTCATGGAGGGGTTGAGGCGCGCCATAGACGGCGGCGCGCGCGCCTATTGGGTCTGCCCGCTGGTGGAGGAAAGCGACAAGAGCGAGCTCATGGCCGTGGAGGCGCGCTACGCGGCCCTGTCGGAGCTCTTTCCCGGCCGCGTCGGGCTCGTCCATGGCCGCATGAAGGGGCCGGAGAAGGACGAGGTGATGGCCCGCTTCCAGAGCGGCGACATCGCCATACTGGTCGCCACGACCGTCATCGAGGTCGGGGTCAACGTGCCCGAGGCCACGATCATGGTGATCGAGAATGCCGAGCGTTTCGGGCTCTCCCAGCTCCACCAGCTTCGCGGCCGCGTCGGCCGGGGCACGGAGCGCTCGAGCTGCGTGCTGCTCTATCAGGGACCGCTCGGCGAGACGGCCGCGGCGCGGCTGAAGATCATGCGCGACACCGAGGACGGTTTCGTGATCGCGGAGGAGGATCTGCGCCTGCGCGGGGCGGGCGAACTTCTCGGCACCCGCCAGAGCGGCATGCCCACCTTCAAGGTGGCGAGCCTGGAGCTCCACGGCGATCTCCTCGCCGCGGCCCGCGACGATGCCGGGCTCATTCTCTCGCGCGACCCGGAGCTCTCCAACGCCCGCGGCGAGGCCCTGCGCACCCTGCTCTACCTCTTCGAGCGCGACGAGGCCGTGCGGACCCTGAAGGCGGGGTAGGACATCGTGTATCAGTCTGAATGCCCGCGATGAGCGGAAAGCGGTCGCTTGCGGATCAGTCCGCCACGACGAGCCGGTATCCTGCATCATATTCGTCAAGGGCGAGCAATTCGGCGTAACGGCGTTCCCACTCTCCGGTTTCGAGATCCCGCTTCAGATCTTGCAACCCTGCTTCAACGTTGCCGATGGCCCAAAAGGACGAGCTGCCGGATCGGATATACGGATCGAGATAGGCTGCTGGCCGGCGCCAGTAGGCATAGAGGAATCCGTCGCTGCAATCGTGCGGCACCGGAACCGGTGCGATCTCCACTGAGCCCAACCATCGTTCGTAGTCGGGCATCGTCGGCATCTGCGCCTCGTCCAATGCCGCCAGTTCGGGAAGATAGTCCGTCAGCCACGGCCGATGCGACGGATCGAACGTGAGCAGGACGATCCGACCGCGTGTCACGCGGCGCATCTCGCGCAAGCCGGCCTCCTTGTCGGGCCAATGATGAATGGTCAGGATCGCCATGGAGGCGTCGAAACTCTTGTCATCGAATGGCAGGTCATCGGCGCTGGTCTGAATGGCCTCGGCCGCCGCCGGACTGCGCTTTCCGATCATCTCGCGCGAAGGCTCGACGGCGATCAGGGAGCGATCGGTCGGCTCGTAGGAGCCGGTGCCTGCGCCAACATTCAAAACGGTTTGCGCTGGCCCGAGTGCGCTCTCGATCATCCCGGCTATCCGCCGGTCCGGCTTGCGAAGCTCCGCATAACTGTTTCCGATGATGTCATACTTCGCATTCATCGCGCTTCACACCGTCCGGCTTATGTCCCCCTCGCGCGCGAACAGCGCATCCATCTCGTCGTGCGGGATGGCGACGTCGGCGAACTCGAAGGAGCCCTCGTTCAGCACCTGCCGTGCGGAGAAGCGCAGGAGGCCCGCCATGGAACGCATGAGGCAGCCGCCGAGCGACACGCGCCGCACGCCCGCCGCCTCCAGCGCCCTGAGCCCCGGCATGCCCGGCCCGGGCACCACCACATTGAGGGGCCCGTCTATGGCCGTGACCAGCCGCGCGATGGTCTCCCGGTCGGTCACTGCAGGCACGAAGGCGCAGTCGGCACCGGCGGAGAGATAGGCGTTGGTGCGTGCGACCGCGTCGTCGAAGATGTCGCCCGACCCTCTCGTGCGGTCGTAGAACCCGTCGGTTCGCGCATTGATGACCAGATGGACGCCCCGGCCCTCTCCGGCTGCGCGGGCGGCGGCGATCTTCTCGCACATTGCCGCGGTCTCGATGAGCGCTCCCCCGCCGGCGTCGGACGCATCCTCGATATTGACGCCGATGGCCCCGGCATCGAGCACCGCCTCGGCCATGAGCGCCACCGCCTCGGGACTGTCGCCATAGCCGCGCTCGATATCCGCCGTCACAGGGATCCGCACGGTCCGCGCGATCCTGCCGATGACGGCGACCATCTCGCTCGGCGGCACCTGTTCGCCATCGGGATAGCCGAGCGAGAAGGCAATGCCCGCGCTCGTCGTGCCGACGGCCGGATAGCCGACCTCCTCCAGGATGCGAGCGCTCGCCGCGTCCCACGCATTGGGCAGCACGAACACGCCGTCGCGCTCGTGCATCATCCTGAACCGATCCGCCTTGTCCTGCTGGCTCATGGCCGCCCTCCCCGCGCCTGGCGCTGTCTGCCGGTTTGCCGCCCGACATGTCTTGCCCTGATCTCTGGCGGGTATATCATGACGCGTCACATCCCGTTCGTCCCGAACATTTCCATGTCCATCGCACCGACGCAGTCCCGCTTTCGTGCTCCGCCGCGCGGCATCCGCCAGCCCGGTCTGTTCGATGTCGGCAAGGTCATCCTTCTGGGAACGCTGTGGGGATCGGCCTTCCTGGCCATCAAGATCGCGGTGGAGGAGACGGAACCCGACCAGCTCGCGCTGATCCGCGCGGTGACCGCGTTCCTGCCCGTCGCGCTCGTGATCTGGATCAGGCGCCTGCCGCTACCCGACAACCGTACGGACTGGGCGCTCATCATCGCGATGAGCCTCTTCAACACGGTATCGCCCTTCCTGCTGATCTCCTGGGCGCAGCAGCACATCCCCGCGTCCACCACGGCCCTGATCATGGGAGCCGGGCCGCTCATGACGCTGGTGGTGGCGCATTTCACCACCCATGACGACCGGCTGTCGCTGCCGAAGCTGGCGGGCATGGCCGCGGGCTTCGGCGCGCTGCTGCTCGTCATCGACGGCAGCGCGGACCCCGCCGCGGCGGACGGCGACAGCATGCTCGCGCGGCTCGCCGTGCTCGCGGCGGTCGCCTCCTACATCGTCGCATCGGCCATGATCCGCCATGTGCGCTCGGCGGGCGCGGTTTCCATGACGGCGATCAACATGTCCGTCGCCATCGCCGTCCTGATCCCCGTCGTCGCCTTTCGCGGGGCGTGTCGTGGCAGGCGATCAGCCCCACCGGCTGGCTGGCGCTGGTCTATCTCGGGCTCCTGTGCACCGGCGCGAGCAACCTTCTGCGCTTCCACATCGTGCTCTCCGTCGGGCAGAGCTTCGCCGCACTGGCAAGCTATGTGATGCCGGTCGTGGGCGTGCTGCTCGGCGCCGCCGTTCTCGGCGAGCCGCTTTCGCCGAGCGTGGTCGCCGCGCTCGCGCTCGTCCTTGCGGGCTTCGCGCTCGCACGGCGTGGCCGCTAGATCAGCGGGCGTTAAACCGGACTCGATTGAACGCCCGCTGATCGATTCCAAAGTGTTGGAGCAACTCATCTGCGTCCAACCGGACGCAGCTTGCTCCAATCTCCATCCCCCGCTATCCGAGGACGGAGAAGCTGCTTTCCTCGTTGATCTCGCGGCGGCGGGAGTAGAAGCCGACATCGATCGTGCGGCCGGTATGCTTCAGCGCGAACTGCAGCGGATCTGCGTCGTGGTCGTGGCCCGCCTGGCAGCGTTCGATCAGGTCCGCCATCATGGCGCCGGCCACGGGCGCGTTCTTGAACTGGTTCCCGCTGGTGCCGATGGCCATGTAGTAGCCCGGCACGCACGACTTGTCGTAGATCGGAATCCAGTCGTCGGCCACGTCGTAGAGATCGACCACGCCGCGCATGGTGCTCGGAATGCCGAGATCGGAGAAACGCTGCGCGGCGCGCATGGCCTGGACGCGCCATTGCTCGGAGAAATTCGTGTCGTAGTCGTCCGGATCGACCCATTCGCGCGTATCGCACTCGGGATCCTCCGAGCCGACGAGCAGGAAATTGCCCTTCTCTGGCCGCGTATAGCAGGAGATGTCGCTGTCGGAGGTGACGAAGCCCGTCTCGTCCCAGCCCTCCGCCGGCATGGGCACATGAACGACCTCCTGCTTGAGGGCGCGCGTGGAGATGTTCATGTCGCCGGTCGCGCCCGCCATCTCGTTCACCTTGTAGGAATGCGGGCCCGCCACATTGACGACGACCGGCGTCGCGATCCGCTCGCCGTTTTCCAGCACGACGCCGGAGATCGCGCCCGAGCCGTCCTTGAGAATCTCCGCGACGCGCGCATTGAACCGGAAGGCGCCGCCGGCCGCCTCCGTCGCCCTCTGGAGATTGTGGGCCGAAAGCTGAGGGTCGGTGATGTAACCCGCAGCCGGGAAGAAGACCGCGCCGTCGAGCTCCGGTCCCGTCGGCGTGCCGAAGCGCTCGTCCTCCGGGCGACAGGCCGGCGCATAGGAGCGCAGGTCGAGGAAGGGCAGCTTCTCCTTGACGGTCGCCGTGTCCCATTCCTCGTAGGGGATGGCGAGCTTGTCCATATTGGCCTTGATCTTCGCCAGATGGCCGTTCGCCTCGGTCTTCATGACCATGCAGCCGGTCGCGCGGAACTCCGCCAGACCGCGCTCGTCGTCCGCGCCCAGATAGTTCGCCCAGTCCTTCCAGTAGAAGAACCCCTCATAGGCAATGGCGGCGCCGTCCACAGTCGAATAGTGGGTGCGTATGATCGCGCAGGACCCCGACGTCGAGCCGTATCCCGCCGCCGGCAGGGCGTCGACATTCAGCGTCCGCCAGCCCTTGCGCGCAAGCTCCAACCCCACCGCAGCGCCGATCACACCGGCACCGATAATGACCGCATCGTAACTGTCTGCCATTGCCTGTCCTCTTGATTGCGAACCGTTTTGGATACATAGTGCGCTCCCTGAGGGTCAGCCGGGCGAAGGCCGGGACGCGCAGGGTGCGTCGGGTTCGCAAGGGAAGCTAGACCCGAACGGGGCCGCCGCAATGGTCGGGATGGTGCGGCGGAGACGCGCCGCAAGAGCGGCATACTATGTCGCCCTGACCCGCAAAAATCGACCTCATATTGCCCAAACCATCATTTTGCAAAAACGCAGCGGGCCGATGCAATTACGCATCACGCCGTCCAAACAATTGTAAATATTGACAATTTTCGGCTTTTCCCGCCTTCGGCCGCTCACCTGTCCCAAGACGCGCCTATACACTACCTTTCAATGGGATTACCGGTTCACAGTGCACTTGTGCACGCCGCAACCGATTTGGCGCTGAAAGGCCCCCACGACCGTCATGAGCGAGACCGACCAGTCCAGACTGCTGATCGTCGACCACGACGATGCTGCACGCTCGGTCCTTGCCGATACCGGCGAGGGGTTCGGCTACGACGTTCTGCCGATCGGCCGGGGCGCCGACTTCGCCGGCGCCTATCGCAGTTTCAGGCCGACCATGGTCTGCCTGAACCTGGAGCTGCCCGACATGGACGGGATAGAGCTCCTGCGCTGGCTGTCGGAGCAGCCCTCGCCCGCGCCGATCATCATGACCAGTCATCTCGACGGCCGCATCCTGACGTCTGCGATGTCCCTCGCCAGGAGCCGCCGCCTCCCTGTCTTCGGCACGCTCTGCAAGCCGCTCAACAGCGAGGGAGTCACAAGGTTGTTCGAAAGCACGGTCAGGACGGCCGGCCCCATAACCCCTCGCGAGATCGAACGAGCGCTTGAGGCCGGGGAACTCCGGGTCCGCTATCAACCCAAGATCGACCTCTCGGCTGCTGCCGGCCTTCCCGTGCGCGGCGCGGAGGCGCTGGTGCGCTGGAGCCATCCCGAGCGCGGCCTGCTCACGCCCGAGCGCTTTCTCCCGGCGGTCGAGCGGGGCGGATACATGGACCGCCTGACGGATCACGTCTTCACAAGCGCGCTCGGCGAGCTCAAGTCCTGGCACCGGCTCGACGACACGCTCACCATGGCGATCAACCTGTCGGCGACCACGCTGCGCGATCTGGACATGCCCGACCGCTTCGAGAGCTTCGCGCGCGAGGCCAACGTTCCGCTCGACCGCATCATCCTGGAGATCACGGAAACCAGCGCGCTCGGCGACGACCCGCATGCGCTGGACGTGCTCACGCGCCTCAGGCTGAAGGGCTTCGGCCTGTCGCTGGACGATTTCGGCACCGGCTATTCCTCGCTCGTCGAGCTCTACCGCATGCCGCTCAGCGAGCTGAAGGTCGACAAGTCCTTCGTGGCGCATCTCGACAGCGACCGCGAGGCGCGCATCATCGTGCGCTCCATCATCGATCTCGCCCAGAATCTCGGATTGAAGACCTGCGCCGAGGGTGTCGAGACGCCCGGCGCGCTGGATTGCCTGCGCGAACTCGGCTGCGACCAGGCCCAGGGCTTCTTCATCACCGTCCCTCTCGCATCCGGCACACTCGACGCCTTCCTGACGCGCTGGCGCGAGAAGGCCATGTCGCTGCGGCTCGTCGCCTCCAACGTTCCGGAGGGCGCAGTCCAGCACATTGCATGAATTCCCGCACCGGGGACTCCTGAAGAGCCGTGGATCGTCGCGCCCTCCCTCGACAATCCGCGGCTCTTTTTTCTTTGTCGAGGTGTGTCAGTCGACCCGGTCGCCCCGCGCCCAGGCCTCGCGCAGCGCCGCGCAATGCGCCTCCAGCCGGCCCTCCGCAATGGCCGCGCGCAAGCCGGCCATGAGGTCCTGATAGTACCAGACATTCGCCCAGCTCAGCAGCATCGGCCCCAGATACTCGCCGCAGCGGAAGAGATGGTGCAGATAGGCGCGCGAATACTGGCTGGCCGCGGGACAGGCGCTTTCGGGATCGAGCGGACGCGGATCCTCCGCATGGCGGGCATTGCGCAGATTGATCCGGCCGAAGCGCGTGAAGGCCTGCCCGTGCCGGCCCGAGCGCGTCGGCATCACGCAATCGAACATGTCGATGCCGCGCAGGACCGACAGCACGATGTCCTCCGGAGTGCCCACGCCCATCAGGTATCGCGGCCGGTCTTGCGGAAGCATCGGCACCGTCGCGTCGAGCGTGGCGAGCATCCGCTCCTGGCCCTCCCCGACAGCGAGCCCGCCGACCGCATAGCCCTCGAAGCCCATATCGACGAGGCCCCTCGCGGACACCTCGCGCAACCGCGGATAGACGCTGCCCTGCACGATGCCGAAGAGCGCACGGCCGAGCCCCGCCTGGGCAGCGAAGGCCGCCTTCGACCGCTCCGCCCAGCGCAGCGACAGGTCCATGGAGACCTCCGCCGCATCCTCCTCGCAAGGCCACGGCGTGCATTCGTCGAAGACCATCTGGATGTCGGAGCCGAGCAGGCCCTGCACCGCGATGGAGCGCTCCGGCGTCAGCATGTGGCGCGAGCCGTCGATATGCGACTGGAAGGCGACGCCCTCCTCGGAGAGCTTGCGCAGCTTGGCCAGCGACATGACCTGGAAGCCGCCCGAATCGGTGAGGATCGGCCGCGGCCAGCGCATGAACTCGTGGAGCCCGCCAAGGGCTGCCACGCGCTCCGCGCCCGGCCTCAGCATCAGGTGGTAGGTGTTGCCGAGAATGATATCGGCCCCCGCCTCGCGGACCTGATCCGCATAGAGCGCCTTGACGGTGGCCGCCGTGCCGACCGGCATGAAGGCCGGTGTGCGGATATCGCCGCGGGCCGTGCGGACCAATCCGTGGCGCGCGCGGCCGTCGGTCTGGAGAACGGAAAAGGAGAACGGTTTCGAAACGGTCATTTGTCGGTCTGGGCGCGCGCGTCGCCTTGCCGGTGGAGCAGGCAGGCGTCGCCATAGGAATAGAAGCGATAGCCGCCTGCGATCGCATGGGCATAGGCCCGCTTCATGAGCTCAAGGCCGGAGAAGGCGGAGACCAGCATGAACAGCGTCGAGCGCGGCAGGTGGAAATTGGTCATGAGGAGATCGATGGCGCGGAACGGTAGCCCGGCGTGATGAAGATGTCGGTTTGGCCGGAAAACGGCGAGATCGTGCCGTCTTCGCCCGCAGCCGATTCCAGGAGTCTCAGCGAGGTCGTACCCACCGCAACGATCCGGCCGCCGGCGCAGCGCGCCTCGTTGAGCAGTGCCGCCGTCTCCGCGCTCACCTCGCCGGTCTCGGCATGCATGGCGTGGTCGCGCGTATCCTCCGCCTTGACCGGCAGGAAGGTGCCGGCCCCCACATGGAGGGTGACGAAGGCCCGGCGCACGCCCCTCTCCTCAAGCCGCGCGAACAGCGCGTCGGTGAAATGGAGCCCGGCGGTCGGAGCCGCCACCGCGCCCTCGCGCCGGGCATAGACGGTCTGATAGTCGGCGAGGTCGCGCTCGTCCACCGCGCGCCTGGCGGCGATATAGGGCGGCAGGGGCATGACGCCGAGCTCGGCCACGGCCTCGTCGAGAACCGCGCCATGGAAGTCGAAGGACAGGGCAATCTCGCCGCCCTCCCCCTTCTCCGCCACCGTCGCGTCCAGCATGCCGGCGAAACACACCTTGCCATCCTCGCCGAAGCGGATGCGGTCGCCGGGCCGAAGCTTGCGGCCGGGCTTTGCGAAGGCCCGCCAGCGGGCCTCGTCGACCCGCTGGTGGAGCGTGACCTCGATGGCGGGCTCGGTCTCGCCGCGCCCGATCCGGCGGCCGGACAGGCGCGCCGGGATCACCCGCGTGTCGTTGAAGACGAGAACGTCGCCCGGCTCCAGGAGCGCCGGCAGGTCGCGCACATGGCGATCCTCCAGCCGCTCGGGCTCGTCCCCGCCCCCGACGACGAGCAGGCGAGCGGCATCGCGCGGGCTCACGGGCCTCAGCGCGATGCACTCGTTCGGCAGCTCGAAATCGAAGGCGTCGACTCGCATGGCGGCATATCGCCCCCGGAAGGGACTATGGCCTCACTCGCCCTTGGCGTCGGCGGCGACCTGCATCTTCACGATGGTGTCGGGATCGCTGACCGAACCGCTCTGGCCCGCCCCCTTCTTGATCTGGTCGACATAGTCCATGCCGTCCACGACCTCGCCGAACACGGTGTACTGGCCATTCAGGAATTCCGCATCGTCGAAGCAGATGAAGAACTGGCTGTTGGCGCTGTTCGGATCGGGCGTGCGGGCCATGCCGACAGTGCCGCGCGTGAACGGCTCGCTGGAGAATTCCGCCGGCAGGTCGGGATAGTCCGAACCGCCGCCGCCGGTGCCGGTCGGATCGCCGGTCTGCGCCATGAAGCCGTCGATCACGCGGTGGAACTTCAGCCCGTCATAGAAGCCCTCGCGGGTGAGTGTCTTGATGCGCTCCACATGCTTGGGCGCGAGATCCGGGCGCAGCCGGATGACGACGCGTCCGTCCTTCAGATCCATATAGAGCGTGTTCTCCGGGTCGAGCTTGGGGGCGCGGCGCCGACGGCCGGCACCATGGCGAGAAGAAGCAGTCCTGACAAAAGGCTCACGAGCTTTCCCATCATTCGAATCTCTTGGCTGTGTTGGTGTCGGTCGCTACGCGCGATCGAGCGCGGCATCGATCCGACGGCGAACGATATCGGGCACGAAGGGCGAAATGTCCCCGCCCATGCGCGCGATCTGCTTGACGAGAGACGAGGCGATCATGCGCGTATCAGGGCTCGCGGCAAGGAAAATCGTCTCCACGTCGCCGGCCATGGCCGCGTTCATCTGCGCCATCTGGACCTCGTAGTCGAAATCGGAGGCATCGCGCAGGCCGCGCACCATGACATGCGCACCCTGGCTGCGCGCCGCCTCCACGGCGAGCGTGTCGAAAGTCGCCACCTCGATGTCGCACCCCGCCGTCTGGCCGAGCGGGACGCACACCTCCTCCAGGAGTGCCACGCGGTCGGACGCCGGCAGAAGCGCCGTCTTGCCGTGATGCACGCCGACGCCGAGCACGAGCCGGTCGACGAGCCTCGCCGCCCGCGCGATCACGTCGATATGACCGTTCGTCACCGGATCGAAACTGCCCGGATAAAAGCCCGTCCGCATGTCTTCTCCTGCCAAGGCCCGACCGGGATGCCGGATCGGCTTTGTCGCCCCGCCCCTACTAAAGCATTTTGGCGCGAAGGGAAATGGCGCCTCCCGCGCGCCTGGACGGTAAGCAAATCCGGCCCGGCTACAGGATCTGGCTCAGGAACTCCCTGGTGCGCGGGTCCGTCGCCTCGGTAAAGAAGCTGCTGGGCGGCCCGTGCTCGACGATAACGCCGCGGTCGGTGAAATAGACATGGTCGGCCACCTCGCGGGCAAAGCCCATCTCGTGGGTCACCAGAATGCAGGTCATGCCTTCCGCGGCGAGCTCCTTGATGGTGACGAGCACCTCCTTCACCGTCTCCGGATCGAGAGCCGCGGTCACCTCGTCGAACAGCATAACGTCAGGGTTCATGGCCAGCGACCGCGCGATGGCCACGCGCTGCTGCTGGCCGCCGGAGAGCTCGCCGGGATAGCTGTCCTCCTTGCCCTCCAGCCGCACCTTCTTGAGCAGCGCACGGGCCCGCGCCTCCACCTCGTCCTTCGGCTGCTTCAGCACCACGAGCGGCGCCATCATGACATTCTGGAGCGCCGTCTTGTGGGGGAAGAGATTGTATTGCTGGAACACCATCCCGACCTTCTTGCGCAGCGCGAGCTTGTCGAGATCGGGCACATGCACCTCCTGGCCCTCCACCGTGATGGAGCCCGACTGGATGTCGTTCAGCGCGTTGATGCAGCGGATGAGCGTCGACTTCCCCGAGCCCGACGGGCCGATGATGCAGATGACCTCGCCCTTCATGACGTCGAAGGAAACGCCCTTCAGAACCTCCAGGTCGCCGAAGGACTTGTAGACGTCCTTGAGCGAGACGATGGGCTGGTCGGGTGTCCATTGCTGCGCCATGGCGGCATTCCCCTGTTCACAGCTTGACCGCCATCCGCCGCTCCAGCGCCATGGTCCAGCGCGCGATCGGATAACAGTAGATGAAGAAGACGACGAGACAGAAGCCGTAGAACGGCACCAGAAGCTCCGGCCGGCTGTTCTCTGCCGCCATGGCCTGGCGCGACAGGGTCACGATCTCCTCCACGCCGAGGATGGAGACGAGCGGTGTCGCCATGGTGAGGATCGCATACCAGTTCATCCAGGGCGGGATCATGCGCCTGAAGCATTGCGGCAGGATGATGCGCCACATGGTCTGGCGCCGCGTGAAGGCCAGCGACTCCGACGCCTCCCACTGGCCGGACGGCACCGACTGGATGGCGCCGCGGACGACCTCGGAAATATTGCCCGCAATCGGCATGGACAGCCCGAAGACGGCCTTCATCCAGTCCGGCACGGGGATCGTGAGAGAGCCGATGGAGATCTCGAAGGGGAAGGCCAGCATCACGATGAAGAGCAGGACGAGCCATGGCGAATTGCGCAGCGCCTGGGTGACGAGCCAGGCGGGCTTGCGGATCATGGATGCCGGGGAGACCTGCATCAGCCCGAGCAGCGCGCCGGCCGCCGTGCCGGCAAGCATTGTGAAGACCGAGATCAGGATGTTGAAGAGGAAGCCGTCGACCAGCAGATACGGCATCCAGCGCAGGAGCGCGGCGGTTGCATCCCCCATCGTGTAGACGGACTGCGCATGGGCGGCAACCGGCCACAGCACGATGGCGGCCATCAAGGCCGGCAGGCTCCACCAGGGAAGCCCCGCAACGAAGCGCGAGAAGGACAGACCCGCCGCATCGCCCGGCGGATCGAAGCGCACGGGCTTCAGCACGGGCAGATCCGTCGCGGCCGGGGCATCGACGCCCGGAATGGGTCTTGCGCGCGCCATCTCAGTGCCTCCCGTAACCGGGGATGCGCATGGCATGCTCCCATTTGTGCATGCCCATGACGAGGATGCCCACCAGCACGACATAGACCACGAACATGAGCACCATGCTGGCATTCTGCGCGGTCGAGTAGTCGTTGTAGATGTTGACGAGCTGGTAGAGCAGCTCCGGCACGGCGATGACCATGGCCTGCGTCGTCGTCTTCACCAGATTGACGAGATTGTTGTTGAGCGCCGGCAACGAGACGCGGAAGGCCAGCGGCAGGACCACATAGCGGTAGGTCTGCCCCCGGTTCATGCCAAGCGCCTCCGACACCTCCTTCGTCGCATCCGGCACGGCGTCGATGCCCGCCCGGAAGATCTCCACATTGAATGCGCCCGCGAAGAAGGACAGCGACAGGATCGCCCAGCCGACATTGGAGATGATCGGCACCTCCAGCCAGCCATCGGGCGAATAGGTCGGCGTGAACTGGCCGAGCGCGAAATAGAAGAACAGGAGCTGGACGAGTGGTGGCGTGTTGCGGAAGAACTGGATGTAGCCCTGCACGGCAAGGCGCAGTGGCCTGAACGGCGAGCCCTGCGCCCAGGCGCCGAGCACACCGATCACCACCGACAGGATCACGCAGACCACCGAGAGCTGGATCGTCATCCACAGCCCGGACAGCACCCGCTCGGCCTGCACCGGGTCATAGAAGAAGATGAAGTTCCATTTCGGATGCGTTTCCGCCAGCTCGCGGAAGTAATTCTGGAATGCGTCCAGCATCGGCCCTCGTCTGTCCCCGGAAAGCCGCAAGCCGGGAGCCCCTCATCGGGACTCCCGGCCGACACCTGAAGTCGAGGACCCGGCCTCAGCCGTCCTTGCCGGCAAGCCAGTCCTTGAACCGTTCCTTCTGCTCTTTCAGGAACCGGGTCGGCTGGATGCCCCACTTCTTCTCCAGCTCGATCAGGCGGCCGGAGGCCAGCCAGTTGTATTCCATGCCGGACATGAAGCGGCCGAAGACGCAATCCTTCTCCGCCATCGGAACCGCCAGGCCCCACGGGTTCTCGTCCTCGGACTGGAGCGGCATCTCGTAGTCGGGATACTCGCCGGAGGAGAGGTCCGACATGATGGAGGAATCGTCATAGACCCAGGCAATGCACTTCTTGTCGCGCAGGGCCTGTTTGGCCTCCGAATTGCCCTGGAAGGCAACGATCTCCGCGCCATAGCGCTCCGCGACGATCTTGTTGTAGAACGCGCCCTGCTTGCCGCAGACCGGCTTGCCGCGCAGATCCTCCCAGCTTTCGATGTTCAATGCCTTGGGCGCCATGATGTTGGTACCCGAGGTATAGTAGTTCGGCAGCACGATGCCGACGATCTTGCGGCGGTCGGGACGGTCCGACATGGTCGCGATCATCAGGTCGATCTTGCCCTGCTCGAGGAACTGCATGCGGTTGGAGGACTCCACCGGCACGAGCTCGAGGTCCACGCCCATCGTGTCGGCCACGTCCTTGGCCATGTCGGCTTCCATGCCAATGATCTCGCCCGACGGGTCGCGGAAGCCCCAGGGCTTGTAGTCCGCCTTTACGCCGACCACCAGCGTGCCCCTCTCCATGACCTTCTTCCAGGTCTCGTTGGTGCATTTCTCGGCCATGGCCGCGCTGGCGGCGGTCGCCAGAATCGCTATGGCGGCAATCCCCGTTTTCAGTGCAGTCTTCATCATTTGACGCTTTCCCCTCGAGTTTAGCCTCAAGTCCGGACGCAGCCGGCTTGCCGCCTGACGGCGGTCTGAAGCCTTCCAGCGAACGTCCCGTGATCCCCTCGCATCCTGCCAGGCTGAATGCGGCCTCCATGCGATGCGAAATAGCTTCGATTGTCAATATAGCTTCACCCGCTCGAGCCTCTGCCCCACAGATCAGAAGGTCAGGGGCGCGTTGTCGACGACCTCCTTCATGACGAAGAAGGTCCGGGTCTGGCGTACGCCCGGCAGCGCGATCAGCGTGTCGCCGTGAAGCCGGTTGAAATCGGCCATGTCGCGCACGCGAATCTTCAGGAAATAGTCGAAATCGCCGGCCACCACATGACAGTCGAGCACGACGGGCACAGCCCTGATCGCCTCCTCGAAGGCCGCGAAGCTCTCCGGCGTGGAGCGGTCGAGCACCACGCCGACGAAAACGAGCGCGCCGCGCTCCACCCGCTCCGGCGCGATCTGAGCGCGCACCGCATCGATATAGCCCTCCGCAAAAAGCCGCTGGATTCGGCGGTGGCAGGTCGCCGGGCTCATATTCACCCGCTTGGCGATCTCCGCATTGCCGAGTCGCCCATCCGCCTGCAGCAGCCTCAGGATCCTGAGATCGATCCGGTCGAGCCCATCGTCCTTGATCGATTCTTTCATAATGATGCCTAAAAATGAGAGACAGAAGAATATTTAACGCCATTCATATCCAGATGAAATCAGTTTGTCGCCCCATTTCGAAAGCACCGATCATGCCGCTTTTGCTAGGCTCACGGGCAGACCAATCCATTGCGGAGGCCCGACTGCCATGCTGGAGAACTTCGAACGCTATCCCCTCACCTTCGGTC
Source organism: Kaustia mangrovi (assembly GCF_015482775.1). Lineage (GTDB taxonomy): Bacteria > Pseudomonadota > Alphaproteobacteria > Rhizobiales > Im1 > Kaustia > Kaustia mangrovi. The sequence goes on from NZ_CP058214.1 coordinate 486,754, forward strand.
CGACGCCGATCGAGAAGCTGGACCGCCTGTCGGCCCATCTCGGCGGCGGCGTGGAGATCTTCGCCAAGCGCGAGGACTGCAACTCCGGCCTCGCCTTCGGCGGCAACAAGCTGCGCAAGCTCGAATATATCGTGCCGGACGCCATTGCGAGCGGGGCCGACACGCTGGTGTCCATCGGCGGCGTCCAGTCGAACCACACGCGCATGGTGGCCGCCACGGCGGCAAAGATCGGCATGAAGTGCCGGCTGGTCCAGGAGAGCTGGGTGCCTCATGACGATGCCGTCTACGATCGCGTCGGCAATATCCTACTCTCCCGCGTCATGGGGGCGGAGGTCGAGCTCGTCGACGAGGGCTTCGACATCGGCATCCGGGAGAGCTGGGAAAACGCACTGGAGGACGTGAAGGCCAGGGGCGGCAAGCCCTATCCGATTCCCGCCGGCGCCTCGGTCCACAAATATGGCGGCCTCGGCTATGTCGGCTTCGCAGAAGAGGTGCGCGCGCAGGAGGAGACGCTCGGCCTGACCTTCGACTATATCGTGGTCTGCACGGTCACGGGCTCCACCCATGCCGGCATGGTGGCGGGCTTCGCCGCCGACGGGCGTGCCGAGCGCGTCATCGGCATCGACGCCTCCGCCACCCCGGACCAGACGCGCGCGCAGGTACTCGATATCGCCCGCAACACCTCCGCCCTCGTCGGCGGCCGCGAGATCGGCGACGGCGACATCGTGCTGATCGAGGACTATGCCTATCCCTGCTATGGCGTGCCGTCGAAGGAAACGGTGGAGGCCATCCGCCTGAGCGCCCGGCTCGAAGGCATGATGACGGACCCGGTCTATGAGGGGAAATCCATGCAGGGCCTGATCGATCTCGTCTCGAAGGGCTTCTTCCCCGCCGGCTCCAGGGTGCTCTACGCCCATCTCGGCGGCGTCCCGGCGATCAACGGCTACAGCTATACCTTCCGCAACGGGTAAGCCCCCACAGGCTCCGGCCGGTGCCGCCTCCGACCCCCGACGGCGAGGCGGCACCGGTCTCGGAACCGTTCCCCCGGCAGTCTCTTCGCACTTGCGAATGAGAATGCCTCTCATATTCATATCCAATTGATTTTATTGACTTTTAAGACGCCATCCCCTATCTGGAAGCCACACGGGGAGTAGCGACCGTTCTCCCGGACCGGTTCCCGCTTTCAGGGACAGGTCCATACGGGATCGCATCAACATGCTCGCGACATATTGCGTGGTGCGATCGGCCGGATCCGAACCGGCTTTGCGAGACCGTGATGACCGCATCGCGCACTCCGCAATGCGGCCATCGACCCGGTTGAACGCAAGACGCGAGCAGAGGCCTTCCCATGTCCCCGATTGCCATAACGATGATCGCCTTCGGCATGTCGATCGACGCCTTCCTCGCCTCGCTCGGGCGCGGCGCGGGGCTTCACAGGCCGCGCGTTTCCGACGCCATGAGGACCGGCCTCGTCTTCGGCCTCGTCGAAACGGCCATCGCGCTTGCTGGCTGGTGCGCGGGCGTCGTGGCGAGCCCCTATGTGGGCACCGTCGATCACTGGATCGCCTTCGGACTTCTGGGTCTCGTCGGCGGGCGCATGATCTATCACGCGGTGCGGCCCGCCTCGCCCTGGACCGCCGCCCGGCGGCACGGCTCCGCGCTGGTCCTGGTCGCGACCGCGGTCGGCACGAGCATCGACGCGCTGGCGGTCGGCGTGTCGCTCGCCATACTGGACGTCAACATGCTGGTCATCGCCGCCGCCATCGGGGCCGCGACCTTCGTCATGGCGACCGGCGGCATGCTGGCCGGACGGCTGATCGGCCGGCAGTTCGGGAGCTGGGCGGAGATCGCCGGCGGCGTCGGCCTGATGGTGCTCGGCCTGTCGATCCTCGCCGACCACACCGTCTTCTAGCGCGTTTTCCGATCAGGTTGCACCGGCCCGCTCCCCCACCCGGTCACCCATGAGATGATGATCCGTGGGGGCCGGGTGGGGGAGCGGGCCGGTGCCGCAACAATCAGACAGGAAAACGCTCTAGCGCACGCCTCTCCGATGCTCACGCGGCGCCGCGCCGCGTGAAGGCGAGCCACAGGCCGCCGCCGATGAGCATGAGCCCGCTGGCCCTGGAGACGAGCCTAAGCCGGGTCTGCGACAGGAGGCTGCGCACCCTGCCCGTCAGCACCGCATAGGAGCCGTCCAGCACGGTGGCGATGGACATGAAGATCGCGCCCAGAATGACGAGCTGGAGCGCGTAATCGCCGGCCGGATCGATGAATTGCGGCAGGAACGCCCCATAGAAGAGCAAGGCCTTCGGGTTGCTGAGAATGACCAGCAGCCCCTGGAGCACGAACCCGCCGCGCGGCACGGGCAGCCTGGCGGAGCCGGCAATGGCGGGCCTGGAGGCCAGCATCTTCAGACCGAGCCAGACGAGATAGGCCGCGCCCGCGAGCCTGATCCAGTCGAACCAGTGGCCCATGATTTCCATGACCGAGGCGAGGCCGACGATCATCACACCCAGCATGAGCGCGAGCCCGATCTGCGTGCCGAGCACGTTGAGCAGCCCCGCCCGCGTGCCGTGGCCGACCGAATTGGCGATGATGACGGTGACCGTCGGGCCCGGAACGACGATGATCAGCGCCGAGGCGAGCGCAAAAGTGAGATAGACGTCGAGCGACATGGGGTCCGGTCCTCCCGTTTCATGGAACGCCCATTAATCCCTCGACGGGCGCCACATGCAAGAGAGGGACAGGGAGCGGTCCCTTCCCGGCAGCCCCATGTCCCCCGGCCGGTCCCTGAAAGCGGGCATGACGGCTGCGAAGGAACCGACTCGCGGCTCAGGCCTCCGGAGCCCCCGCACCGCCCTCGTCGTCCGGCGCATCGCCATCGGGGCCCTCGCCCTCCGGCGCGTCGGGTTCGTCGCCCTCCTCCTCGTCGCCGAGCTCGTCCTCGCCGAGATGGGCGACGGAGACCACATGCTCGCCGTCCGCGGTGTTGAAGATGGTGACGCCCTGCGTGGCGCGGCCAGCGACGCGGATATCGTGCACCGGACAGCGGATGAGCTGTCCGCCATTGGTGACCAGCATGATCTGGTCGGCATCCTCGACCGGGAACGACGCCACGAGGTGGCCGTTCCGCCTGTTGGCGACCATGGCGATGATGCCCTTGCCGCCGCGCCCCGTCACCCGGTACTCGAAGGCGGAGGTGCGCTTGCCATAGCCGTTCTCGGAGACGGTGAGCACGAACTGCTCCTCCGCCGACAGCGCCGCATAGCGCTCCTGCGACAGGGAGATCTCCTCGCCGGCGTCGTCGTCGTCGGCCTGCGGCTCGGCCTCCGCCGGCAGCTCCGCCTCCTCGCCCCGCATGGCGCGGCGCAGCTTCAGATAGGCCCGCGCCTCCGCCGGCGTGACGTCCACATGGCGCAGCACGCTCATGGAGATGACCGTGTCCTCGCCGAGCTCCTTGTCCTCGCCCAGACGGATCCCGCGCACGCCGATCGAATTGCGCCCGGCGAAGACGCGCACATCCTCCACCTTGAACCGGATGCAGCGCCCGTTCGCCGTGGTCAGCAGGATGTCGTCGGCGGGCGTGCAGATGCGCACGCCCACGATCGCGTCGCCCTCGTCGAGCTTCATCGCGATCTTGCCGTTGCGGTTGATATTGATGAAGTCGGCGAGCTTGTTGCGCCTGACCGTGCCGGAGCGGGTGGCGAACATGAGCTGCAGCGCCTCCCAGCTCTCCTGGTCCTCCGGCATGGGCAGGATGGTGGTGATGACCTCGCCCGCATCGAGCGGCAGGAGGTTCACCAGCGCCTTGCCCCTCGCCTGCGGCGTGCCGACGGGCAGTCGCCAGGCCTTCATGCGGTAGACCATGCCGGTGGAGGAGAAGAACAGGACGGGCGTGTGCGTGGAGGCCACGAAGAGCTGCGAGACGAAATCCTCGTCCCGCGTCTGCATGCCCGAGCGACCCTTGCCGCCGCGCCGCTGGGCGCGATAGGTGGAGAGCGGGACCCGCTTGATGTAGCCCTTGTGGGAGACGGTGACGACCATCTCCTCGCGCTGGATGAGGTCCTCCTCGTCGACCTCGTAGCCCAGATCGACGATCTCGGTGCGCCGCGGCTCGCCATATTCGGCCTTCACCTCCTCCAGCTCCTCGCGGACGATGGAGAGAAGCCGCGCGCGCGAGCGCAGGATGTCGAGATAGTCGGCGATCTTCTCGCCGAGCCCGGTGAGCTCGTCGCCGATCTCGTCGCGCCCGAGCGCGGTCAGGCGCTGCAGGCGCAGGTCCAGAATGGCGCGCGCCTGCTCCTCCGACAGGCGGCAGGTGCCGGCCTCCGAAACCTGGTGGCGCGGATCGTCGATGAGCCTCACCAGCGGGATCATGTCGCGCGCCGGCCAGTCGCGCGCCATCAGTTCCGCGCGCGCCGTCGCCGGGTCCGGCGCGGTGCGGATGAGGCGGATCACCTCGTCGATATTGGCGACCGCGATGGCGAGGCCGACCAGCACATGGGCCCGGTCGCGCGCCTTGTTCAGGAGATATTTGGTGCGCCGTGTGACCACCTCCTCGCGGAACGCCACGAAGGCGCGCAGGAGGTCCATGAGCGTCATCAGCTCCGGCCGCCCGCCGGTCAGCGCGACCATGTTGCAGCCGAAGCTCGTCTGCAGCGCGGAGAAGCGGTAGAGCTGGTTCAGCACGACATCGGCCATGGCGTCGCGCTTCAGCTCGATGACGACGCGCATGCCCTGGCGGTCGGACTCGTCGCGGATATCGGAGATGCCCTCGATCTTCTTGTCGCGGACCATCTCCGCGATCTTCTCGATCATGGTCGCCTTGTTGACCTGATACGGGATCTCCGTGACGACGAGCGCCTCGCGGTCCTTGCGCACCGCCTCCGTCGTCACGCGGGCGCGCATCATCACCGAGCCGCGGCCCGTATGGTAGGCCGACCTGACGCCCGCGCGGCCGAGAATGAGCCCGCCGGTCGGGAAGTCCGGCCCCGGCACGATCTCCATGATCTCCTCGGCCGGGGTATCGGGCCGCTCGATCAGCGCGACGCAGGCGTCGATCACCTCCGCCAGATTGTGCGGCGGGATGTTCGTCGCCATGCCGACGGCGATGCCGCCCGCCCCGTTGACGAGAAGGTTCGGGAAGCGCGCCGGCAGGACGACCGGCTCGTGCTCGGAATTGTCGTAATTGTCCTGGAAGTCGACGGTGTCCTTGTCGAGATCCTCCAAGAGCGAATGGGCCGGCTTAGCCAGCCGCACCTCGGTGTAGCGCATGGCCGCCGGCGGGTCGCCGTCCACCGACCCGAAATTGCCCTGCCCGTCGACCAGCGGCAGGCGCATGGAGAAGTCCTGCGCCATGCGCACCAGCGCGTCATAGACCGCCTGGTCGCTGTGGGGGTGGTATTTACCGATCACGTCGCCGACGACGCGCGACGACTTGCGGTGCGCCTTGTTCCACTCATAGCCCTGTTCGTGCATGGAGAACAGGATGCGGCGATGGACGGGCTTCAGCCCGTCGCGCACATCGGGAAGCGCCCGGCTCACGATCACGCTCATGGCGTAATCGAGATAGGACCGCCTCATCTCCTCCTCGATGGCGACTCCCCTGATGTCCCCGTCACCAGGCTGTCCGCCACCGATGTCGCGACCGGTATCTGTCACGCTCTTGAAACCTTTCTAGCCGTTTCTGAGGAAACTCGCCGAAGCGTTTGAGAAAACACCTCATTGACCGCTCCGGAGCCAACCCTCCGGGCCACGCGTCCGAGCAAAACCTTGCGCTGGGATTAAGTCCTTGATTCGACGCGTTCTCATTCTATCAGCCGGGGGTATGGGAGGCAAACGGTGGCGGAGGACAGAACAATCAATTTTGGCAGTGTACCTTGCTCACACGACCAACATCCTATAGAAACTATTTTCATCCCCAATTCTTCTTAGTGCATCAAACATATGCTCCCCAAATTTATGGGAATCTCGTGCATACTCTCGAACTGTGCTCTTGTCAGAAAATTTTTGCACCATATCCTCTTCATTCGAATTAGTTCTCTCCAAAAATTTCCCATACTCAGACAGCAGAATTTTTACAGAATCATGCGCCACACTCAGATCACCCTGTTCGAGCAGCCACTCAAGTCTCTCTGTGGGCGTCTTTTTACTCATCGCAACAGCGCACGAAGGAGATACAGTGCCACATTGCCGGTGCCTCGCCAAAAGATAAAGAAGAGCTGAATAGCACGTCAGCATCCTACTATACTGTAGTTTATAATGTTTTATTTTTCTTTTTATTTTCATTTCCTCCGGCTGCTTTTCTGTGTTTGCTTCATAGTTTACACAAAATGTTCTCTATAATCTTAAAATATCATTCGATAGATATGCTGGTTTAAAATCATCTTTGTGGTCCTCATAGTCGCCCCAATACGCCGCAACAACACTGTCTATTACACCTTCATATAATACACTACCTAGCAAAGGGCGACTTTCCAATAAAAGCAATAATCTCGCCGTAAACGTATTGAGGGCATCGTCTTGTGGTCGACCGAGCGTTTTTATGAGATTATCTACCGAATAATGAATTAAATATCGACCATCCCCATCGAAATCCGGAATTTTTAATTCTCTAATTGCCTGAATAAGATCTGCCTTAACACAAATTTCATCCAGCCTGCTTAGCAAGCTTTCCCCGCCCCTTCCATTTTCATCTACTCTCGTCTTTCCAACTATAAACAAGTCGAGATCGCTAAAATCATTTGCCTCACATCGCCCAAATGAACCAGTTGCATAGACGCACGCCTTACCTTCAAGAATACGCTCTGCTTCAGCTAATTTCCCCCGAAGACCGGTCATCCGACGACGGGTTTTTGAACGACGAGCCCTGAGTTCCTTCATTACCCCCCTCCCACTCAAAGATGTTGGCGAAAATCTCTGCCTGTGCTATCGCGTCATCGACCGCATGATGGGTATGCTTATGATTTGAAATCAAAGCAGGCGGCAAGCGTGATCGTCCCGCTTTCGAGATTGGTATTCCAGCCTTAACAGCCAGAGCCGTTTTAATATCAAAACAACGCGAATACTCAAATGGCGACCCATCATCACAAAATTTTATAAAATACCAATAAATCCATGTCCAATCAAAACTGAGAGGATACGCAACCAGAACTGGATTAGCATGACCGCTGACATGCTTAATCCAGTTCGACGCTTCGTTCATGACGATATCAGGATGCCCACCTGCCCCGGAGAGATAGACTCTATCAAGTCCGTTCACACGAAGAGCCTCCTCCTGAAAATCATTCGATATCGGCCTCATTTCCCGATAGAATATTTCGGTATACTCCTTCGGCCTCACAAACCGTTTCCCATCGAACGATCCGGCATACACAAGAGCAAAAGACAACATTGAAAACGGTCCGGGGATAGGGCCGTCCGTTTCCACATCCGCTGAAAAATATGCATCCACTCTGCTATCCACATCGTGATCACGGTAGTCACACTGAGCAGGAAGAGAGGCGAGTTGATCTCCAGACTTTTGTTTGACACAGGTCATTTTGATAGCCTCTCTCACTGCCTTAATTCTGTCAAATGTGCAGGTCGCATCCGCGAAGGTAGGCTCCCCTCGTTGGCGGTAGGCTTCCATACACGATTCCAAGAAGCTTGTGGTTGTTTCAGCGTCAGAATATCTGCGCTTATGTAACGCAGTCCACCCTACTCTCCCACCTCGACCGTTTCCCCGCCCTCGCCGTGCACGCTGTCGTGCGCCCGCACCGTCACGCGCTCCACGCCCGCGGGGATCTCCACGCCGGAGAGGCTGCGGGTGAAGGGTTGTTCGTCGACATGGGGGTGGTAGAGGGTGCGCGAGGCGATGACTGTGCCGTCCGGGGCGACGATGTCCCAGCGGTCGGCATAGTGGTCTGAGCCCTCGTCGGCGTGGCGCACGGTGACCTCGAAGCGCCAGGTGCCATCGGAATTGCGGGTGGCTTCTGCCGCAACGACGTCGGCCTCGCCGGCGGCTGCCGGCGTGGCGACGGCCGCGACGCTCGCGAGGGCTGCTATGAGGGCGGCGATCTGAGGGGCGTTTCGCATTTTCGGGTCTTGTGGCCTCGCGCGATCTCGGGGAAGCTTGGCGCCGTCACCATCGGGGCTCGATCGCTCCCTGCCTATCAGCGATCGAGGGCGGCCGGCAAATCACACGAGCGAGAGCATGGCATCACACGGGTCGAAGAAGGTCATCTATGCGGCACTGGCCGGCAATGCGCTGATCGCCGTCACCAAGTTCGGGGCATCCGCCTATACGGGCTCGTCGGCCATGCTGTCGGAGGCGATCCATTCGGTCGTCGACACGGGCAACCAGGTGCTGCTGCTCCACGGCCTCAGGCGCTCGGCGCGCCAGCCGGATGCCGCCCATCCCTTCGGCTACGGGCGCGAGCTCTATTTCTGGGCCTTCGTGGTGGCGATCCTCATCTTCGCGGTGGGCTCGGGGATTTCGCTCTATGAGGGCGTGCAGAAGATCATCGCACCGCATCCCGTCACCGATCCGGTCGTCAACTACATCGTGCTCGGCCTTGCCATGGTGTTCGAGGCGGCGGCCTGCTCGGTGGCGGTGAAGGAATTCAATCAGGTGCGCGGCGACACGCCGCCGCTGAAGGCGGTCCGGGCGAGCAAGAACCCGGCGGTCTTCACCGTATTGTTCGAGGATTTCGCGGCGCTGTTCGGCCTCGTCGTGGCACTTGTCGGCCTGCTTCTCGCGGAATATTTCCACTGGCCGTGGATGGACGGCGTCGCCTCCATCGGCATCGGCATCATCCTGGCACTCACCGCGATCTTCCTCGCCTACGAGACCAAGGCGCTGCTGATCGGCGAGGCGGCCGGCAAGCCCGTCATCGACGGCATCCGCGCCATTGTCGGCGAGGCCGGGCCCACGGTGCTCACCGTCAACGAGCTGCGCACCATGCATATGGGCCCGGACGATATCCTGGTGGGGCTGAGCCTCGATTTCCGCGACGACCTGCCCGCCGGCGCGGTGGAGGACACGATCTACCGCATCGAGCGCGCCATCAAGGAGCGCTTCCCGGAGATCAAGCGGCTGTTCATCGAGGTTCAGGCGGCCCGCCACCACGTCGCCTCCGTCTGGGAGGGACAATAGCGGCCGGAGTGACTGCGGGACCGCAAGATCGGCGGACCTTCAATCGAGCCCGATCGAAGGTCCGAAGGCCGATCGAATCCGGGGTGCCCTAGAACGGCACCTCGTCGTCGAGCTCCTCGGAGAAGCTGGAGCGGCCGCGCGAGGACTGCTGGTCGAGCGGGCCGGACTGGCCGAAATCGCCGCCGCCGCGCGAGGCGCCCATGCCCTCGTCCGACCCGCCGCCGCGGCCGTCGAGCATGGTCAGCGTGGAATTGAAGCCCTGAAGAACGACCTCGGTCGTATAGCGCTCCTGGCCGGACTGGTCTTCCCATTTCCGGGTCTGGAGCTGGCCTTCCAGATAGATCTTGGAGCCCTTCTTCAGATATTGCTCGGCAATCCGGCAAAGGCCCTCGCTGAAGATCACCACACGATGCCATTCGGTGCGCTCGCGCCGCTCGCCCGAGTTCTTGTCGCGCCAGGTCTCCGACGTGGCCACGCGCAGATTGACGATGGGGCGGCCGTCCTGCGTGTGCCGGACCTCCGGGTCGGCGCCCAGATTGCCGACCAGAATGACCTTGTTGACCGATCCCGCCATCGCGTGCACTCCTCATTCCCGCGGGACGCCCGACACCGGACGCCGCCTGCCTGTCTGACGCTCACCGTAGTCCCTCGCCCCCGCCGCCGCCATGGAGGCGCGGGCCTTTTCCACAAGGCGGGTATCCCGACCTCGCCCGCGTTCCTTGTTTGTTCTTATAGCAGGGCCGAACCGCGCCGGCAAGGCCCCGAAACATTGCCTTTCCGGCGGGGCAACACTACCTTCACCCCTGAGCCTTCGCGCGGCATCGACATTACGCCTCGACAAGCCATTCCGTTCTGGTATTGTTCTCAGTCGTTCCGGGCCGCCCGGACAGGCAGACAGACCATCGATCCCTGAAGCCATTCCAGCCGGGAGTCGGGTTTCCCGATGACGACCGACCACAGCCCACAGCGCGAGCCGCGCAAGATCATTTCCATCCAGGGCGCGCGCGAGCACAATCTGAAGAACGTGTCGCTCGAATTGCCGCGCGACGAGCTGATCGTCTTTACCGGGCTGTCCGGCTCCGGCAAGTCTTCGCTCGCCTTCGACACGATCTATGCAGAAGGCCAGCGGCGCTATGTGGAATCGCTGTCGGCCTATGCCCGCCAGTTCCTGGAGATGATGCAGAAGCCCGATGTCGACCAGATCGACGGGCTGTCGCCGGCGATCTCCATCGAGCAGAAGACCACCTCGCGGAACCCGCGCTCCACGGTCGGCACGGTCACCGAGATCTACGACTATATGCGGCTGCTCTTCGCGCGCGTCGGCATCCCCTACTCGCCCGCGACCGGCCTGCCCATCGAGAGCCAGACGGTGAGCCAGATGGTCGACCGGATCCTCGCGCTCGACGAGGGCACGAGGCTCTATCTCCTCGCGCCCATCGTGCGCGGCCGCAAGGGCGAGTACCGCAAGGAGTTCGCCGACCTCCAGAAGCGCGGCTTCCAGCGCGTGAAGGTCGACGGCGCCTTCCACGAGATCGACGAGGTGCCCGCGCTCGACAAGAAGTTCAAACACGATATCGACGTGGTGGTCGACCGCATCGTGGTCAGGCCCGATATCGGCACGCGGCTCGCCGATTCGCTGGAGACGGCGCTGGAGCTGGCCGAGGGCATCGCGGTGGCCGAGCTCGCCGACGAGGAGGACGAGAAGGGCCGGAAACGGCGCCTGATCTTCTCCGAGCGCTTCGCCTGCCCGGTCTCCGGCTTCACCATCGACGAGATCGAGCCCAGGCTGTTCTCCTTCAACAATCCGTTCGGCGCCTGCCCGCGCTGCGACGGGCTGGGCACGGAGCTGCAATTCGAGGCCGACCTCGTCGTGCCCGACAAGTCGCTCAGCCTGCGCCAGGGCGCGATCCTGCCCTGGGCGAAGACCGGCAACACCTCGCCCTACTACACCCAGACCCTAGAAGCCATCTGCCGGCATTTCGGCGCCTCCATGTCGGCGCCCTGGGACGAACTGCCGGAGGCGATGCGCGAGACCATCCTGTTCGGCTCCGGCTCCGAGGAGATCGCCTTCGTCTACGATGACGGCCTGCGCAGCTACAAGACCACCAAGACCTTCGAGGGCGTGGTGCGCAATATCGAGCGGCGCTGGCGCGAGACGGACTCCTCATGGGTGCGCGAGGAGCTCGCGCGCTACCAGTCCGACCACCCTTGCGAGGCCTGCGGCGGCTACCGTCTCAAGCCCCAGGCGCTGGCGGTCAAGCTCGCCGGCCTTCATATCGGCGAGGTCTCGCAGATGTCGATCCGCACGGCCAATGACTGGTTCCAGGCGCTCGACGCGACGCTGACGGCAAAGCAGCGCGAGATCGCGACGCGCATCCTGAAGGAGATCCGCGAGCGGCTGCGCTTCCTGGTCGATGTCGGCCTCGACTATCTCACCCTGTCGCGCACCTCCGGCACGCTGTCGGGCGGCGAGAGCCAGCGCATCCGGCTCGCAAGCCAGATCGGCTCGGGCCTCACCGGCGTGCTCTACGTTCTCGACGAGCCGTCCATCGGCCTCCACCAGCGCGACAACGAGCGCCTGCTCGACACGCTGAGGCGCCTGCGCGACCTCGGCAACACGGTGATCGTGGTCGAGCACGACGAGGACGCGATCCGCACCGCCGACCATGTGGTCGATATCGGACCCGGCGCCGGCGTCCATGGCGGCGAGATCATCGCGGAGGGCACGCCGGAGGAGATCATGCGCGCGCCCGCGAGCCTCACCGGCCAGTATCTCACGGGCATGATGCAGGTGCCCGTGCCGCGCAAGCGCCGCAAGCCGAAGGCGAAGCGCTCGGTTCGCGTGACCGGCGCGCGCGCCAACAACCTGAAGAGCGTGGAGGCCACCTTCCCCCTCGGCCTGTTCACCTGCGTGACCGGCGTGTCCGGCTCCGGCAAGTCGACGCTCACCATCGACACGCTCTACAAAGCCGCCGCGCGCCGGCTCATGGGCTCGCGCGAGCAGCCCGGCGAGCACGACCGCGTGGAGGGGCTCGAGCATCTCGACAAGATCATCGATATCGACCAGTCGCCCATCGGGCGCACGCCGCGCTCCAACCCGGCCACCTATACCGGCGCCTTCACGCCGATCCGCGAATGGTATGCCGGCCTTCCGGAGGCGAAGGCGCGCGGCTACGGCCCGGGCCGGTTCTCCTTCAACGTCAAGGGCGGTCGCTGCGAGGCCTGCCAGGGCGACGGCGTGATCAAGATCGAGATGCACTTCCTGCCCGACGTCTATGTCACCTGCGACGAATGCGGCGGCAAGCGCTACAATCGCGAGACGCTGGACATCCGCTTCAAGGACAAGTCCATCGCCGACGTGCTGGAGATGACGGTCACGGAGGGCAAGGAGTTCTTCAAGGCCGTGCCGCAGGTGCGCGACAAGCTGGTGACGCTCGACCGCGTCGGGCTCGGCTACATCAAGATCGGCCAGCAGGCGACCACGCTGTCGGGCGGCGAGGCCCAGCGCGTGAAGCTCTCCAAGGAACTGTCGAAGCGCGCCACGGGCCGCACGCTCTACATTCTCGACGAGCCGACGACGGGCCTCCATTTCCACGACGTCGCCAAGCTTCTGGAGGTGTTGCATCACCTCGTGGACCAGGGCAACTCCGTGGTCGTGATCGAGCATAATCTGGAGGTCATCAAGACGGCCGACTGGCTGATCGATCTCGGCCCGGGCGGGGGCGACGGCGGCGGCGAGATCGTGGTCGCCGGAACGCCGGAAACGGTCGCGGCCTGCGAGCGGTCCCATACCGGCGCGTTCCTGAAGCCGATCCTCGAGCGCGCCGGCGCCACCCACGAGGCCGCGGAATAGGCCCTTCGGACCCGTCGCGGATGGCGGGCCGGCGCCAACAGCGGCTCGCCGCGCTGCCATCGCAGCCTGACTGCCGGTCGGCCAGAGTGCTTTCAGGAAAAGTGGGTACCACTTTTCCTGTTCGAAAGCACGACAACACAGGGACCTGGAGAGCATTGAGTGAACATGAGTTCACGAAATGCACTCTAAAGCACGATCACGCCGATAATCAGGAAGCACACGCCACCGAGAACGATTGCCGCGATCGGGACCAGCGCGTCTTCCGGTTCGGTATGTCCCGTCCAGTCGTGGTGATCGAATGGACGTGCCATGGACTGCCTCCTTTCGATCTTTGCCGTCCCGTATCCCTTCATATGGGCATCCCGCCGGGCGCGATGAACCCCTTGCCCGCCTGCCCGGGCTATGGCGGGACGGCGCGCGCCGACGGCAAGGATTGCTAATCCGGGCCGATTCGGCGGATGATCCAGGATCAGGACAGGAAAGGGTGCGCATGGCCGCTACGCAATCGACCGCGCAATCCGATGTCGCGGATACGGTTGAAAAGCTGACTGATGTCGACCCCGCCGAGGCGATGCGGCTCGTCGAGGATGCGGGCGACTTCCTGCTCGATTCGGTCTTCACCGTGGCGACCGCCCTCCAGCTCGGCGCGCTGGCGGCGACCTTCGCGATCGCCTCCGTCGCGGCCAAGCCGCTCCGCCGCCGCCTGATCGGCCTCGTTACCCGCAATGTGCGCGGCTACCGCCTCAAACGCTTCGGCGCGGCGGTCGCAAACCTCCTCATGCCAATCCTCTGGCTCGCGCTGCTGTCCGCGCTCATGGCCGCGCTCTCCGCCCTGGCGCACGACACGACGCTCCTGAGGGTCATCACCACACTGGTCAGCGCCTGGATCGTCATCCGCCTGTTCTCCGGCCTCGTCCCGGACACGTTCTGGGCCCGCGCCGTCGCCATCGCCGCCTGGTCGCTCGCGGCTCTCAGCATCGTCGGATGGCTCGGGCCGGCCATCGACCTCCTGGACGGCATCGGCTTCTCCATCGGCGAGGCCCGCCTCACGCTCCTGCTCGCCATCAAGGGGGTGGTGATTGGCGGAGTCCTGCTGTGGGCGGCCTTCGCGCTGTCCTCGCTCCTCCAGCGCCGGCTCGAGCACGCGCCCCATCTGACACCCTCGCTGCGTGTCCTCATCACGCAGATCACGCGCTTCACGCTGCTGCTCTTCGCCACGCTGATCGCGCTCAACACCATCGGCATCGACTTCACCGCGCTTGCCGTCTTCTCCGGCGCGCTCGGCGTCGGCCTGGGCTTCGGCCTGCAGAAGGTGGTGTCCAATTTCGTCAGCGGCATCATCCTGCTGCTCGACCGGTCCATCGAACCCGGCGACGTCTTGGAGATCAGCGGCACCTATGGCCGGGTGACGACGCTCGGCGCGCGCTATACCTCCGTCGTCACACGCGACGGCACGGAATATCTGATCCCCAACGAGCAGTTCATCACCGAGCAGGTGGTCAACTGGGCCTATTCGGACACGCGGGTGCGCCGCCGCGTGCCCATCGGCATCTCCTATTCGAGCGACATGGAGCTCGCCCGCCGGCTCGTCGTCGAGGCCTGCGCGGAGACCTCCCGCGTGATCGACAATCCCAAGCCGGTCTGCCATCTCGTCGGCTTCGGCGACAATGCCGTGGACCTGGAAGCCCGCTTCTGGATTGCCGATCCGGAGAACGGCGTCATCAATGTCACGAGCGACATGCTGCGCGCGGTCTGGCGCAAGTTCCACGAGAACGGCATCGAGTTCCCCTTCCCGCAGCGCGACGTGCATCTGAAGCAGGGCGGGCCGGTCGAGATCGTGATGCGCAAGGGGCAGGCGCCCGGGTGATCTTGCGCATTGAACAGCGCCCATCCCGGCATTAGGGTCCTGCCCATGAGCGCAAAGACAGACACACCCATCCATGTGATCGGCGGCGGCCTTGCCGGCTCCGAAGCCGCCTGGCAGATCGCACGCGCCGGCGTGCCTGCCGTCCTCCACGAGATGCGCCCGCAGCGCATGACGGACGCCCACAAGACGGAAGGCCTCGCCGAGCTGGTCTGCTCCAACTCCTTCCGGTCCGACGATGCCGAAAGCAACGCGGTCGGCGTGCTCCATCAGGAGATGCGCCTGGCCGGCTCGGCGATCATGGCGGCGGCGGACGCCCATCAGGTGCCGGCGGGCGGCGCGCTCGCCGTCGACCGCGACGGCTTCTCCGCCGCCGTGTCGGAACGGCTCGAGGCCCATCCGCTCATCACCGTGGCGCGCGGCGAGGTTCCGGGCCTGCCGCCGGCGGAGTGGGACAGCGTGATCGTCGCCACCGGCCCCCTCACCTCGCCGGCGCTCGGCGAGGCCGTCGCGGAGCTGACCGGCGCGCAGTCGCTCGCCTTCTTCGATGCCATCGCGCCCATCGTCCACAAGGACACGATCGACTTCGGCACGGCGTGGTACCAGTCGCGCTACGACAAGCCGGGTCCCGGCGGCACCGGTGCCGACTACATCAACTGTCCGATGACCCGCGAGCAGTATCACGCCTTCATCGAGGCGCTCATTGCGGGCGAGAAGACGAGCTTCCACGAATGGGAGCAGAACACGCCCTATTTCGACGGCTGCCTACCCATCGAGGTCATGGCCGAGCGCGGCATCGAGACGCTGCGCCACGGGCCGATGAAGCCCATGGGGCTCACCAATGCGCACAAGCCCGACGAGAAGCCCTATGCCGTCGTCCAGCTTCGCCAGGACAATGCGCTCGGCACGCTCTACAACATGGTCGGCTTCCAGACGAAGCTGAAATATGGCGAGCAGGTTCGCATCTTCCGCACCATTCCGGGGCTCGAGCAGGCGGAGTTCGCAAGGCTCGGCGGGTTGCACCGCAACACCTTCCTCGACAGCCCGCGCCTGCTCGACGGGGGCTTGCGGCTCAAGGCCCAGCCGCGCCTCCGGTTCGCCGGCCAGATCACCGGCGTCGAGGGCTATGTGGAAAGCGCGGCCATGGGGCTGCTCGCCGGCCGCTTCGCCGCCGCCGAACGGCTCGGCATGCCTTGCGGGGCGCCGCCTGTGACGACGGCCCACGGCGCGCTGCTCAACCACATTACCGGCGGCCACCTGGCCGGCGCGGAGCCGGGCGGCGGGGCACGCTCCTTCCAGCCCATGAACGTCAATTTCGGGCTCTTTCCGCCGGTCGAGGTTCCGAAGCCCGAGGACGGCACGCGCCTGCGCGGCAAGGACAAGCAGCGCGCCCGCAAGGCCGCCATGAGCCGGCGCGCGCTCGCCGATTTCGAGTCCTGGTTCAGGGGCCTACGGCAGGACGCCGCCGAATAACCTCAGCCGCCCGGCGTGCTCCACAATATCCAGAAGGCCGCGCTGGAGACGACGGCATCGTCGGCACTGACACGGCCGCCGAGCTCGGTGATCACCAGGGCGGCACGCCCTGCGTCGGTCTCGTCCTCGATCATCAGCGGCTCGCCGTCGCCGGTGGAAAGGCGGCGCAGGGACTGCGCCAGATCGAAGGTGAAGGAGAGGCCCTCCGCCGGGCGAACCTCGACCACGCTGTCGGACAGATCGATCGCGGGATAGGGATTGACCGCATCGGCCATGCTTTCCTCGCCCTTGAGCACCCAGTTGCGCCAGCGAATCCTGTGCGGGCCCGACAACATGCCGTATCCGCCAATCGCGCGCGTGACCGGTTTGCTGCTGCGATACCAGACCTCCTTGCTGTCGGGAACGGGCCGCGGCCCGTTGGGGTCGAGACCGAGTGCCGTGCGAATGGCATAGAGGCGCACCGCACCGTCGCGGCCTGCCGTCGCGGGGTTCGGCTCGGTTGCCGCAAACCACGGCCCGAGCCGGTCCAGCGCATCGAGATCGTCCAGGGTGGAGAGAATGGAGTTCGCGCGCCGGGCGGTCTCCTGCGGCATCGGCGCGTTTTCGGCATCGGGACGCACATGACCGTCGACCAGCACGTCCTCCGTCTGGAGCAAGCGCTCAAGCTCCGCGGTCTGGCTTCGCGTGGAGACGGCGACCGCACCCCAGGGGCCGAAGCCGGCAAGCAGGAGCAGAACGGCGAGGCTCGCCGGGACGATCCTGATATCGGCCCGTGCCCGGGCCATGGCGAGATAGAGCGCCAGTGCGATCATCCAGAACGCGAACAGCATCAGCCCGTAGCGCTCCATGGTCACGCCGTATTGCGCCACGCGCAGCCAGACGGCCATGACGAGCAGGCCGACCGGAACCACCATCAGCCCGAACCAGGATCGCAGGAACCAGCGCACGGCCAGCGACCCCGCCTCGCGCCAGGGATAGGCGACGAGATAGCTCGCCGTGCCGATGCCGCCGAAGACCAGGACGAGCCAGCCGATCTCCCCCGTCGGAACCGCGCCCGTCACCGCGATCTTCGCCGCATAGAGGTGCAGGATGACGGCATAGACGAGGATCAGCGGGATGAGCGCGTAGTTGACGAGTGCCGAGATCGCCCGCTCCACGAGCCCCGGCGCGGCGGACAGTTCGAACGGCTCGTCGAACCGGTCGGGGATCAAGGCGAGGAGGAAGAGCGGCCCGACGAGGGCAAAGCCCGTCACCCAGATATGCTCGTGCGCATCGCCGGACAGTTCGATGTCGAACAGTAGTTCCAGGCTCGAGACCAGCAGGGAGGCCCCGCCGCACAGGACCACGATGGCCGCGAGCCCCATGAGCGCGGCAAGCCCGAGCCGGAAGTTGAACAGCCAGTAGCCGCTCGCCGTCACGCCGCGGCGCAGATGGGCCGACGACATGACCGCCAGCACGAGCCCTGCGAGCACGAAGAGCGCGTTGAGGGCCACCACACTGTCCGCGATCCAGACGCAAAGCCCCACGATTGCGGCCATGGCCGCGGCCGCCGCGGCGCCGACGGCGCGCGGCAGGGCACGGCTTTCCGCCCAGAGATGAACGGCCAACGCGGCGAGCATCGCCATGACGGTGCCGAAATAGAGCTGGCCCCGCACCCTGTCGCTGACGGAGACGAGATCGGCAATGTCGAGATTGGCGACAATCGCGAGGGCAAGCGCCAGGGCGCAGACCACGGGAAACCGGATGGCGACGTCGCGCCGCCGGGTCAGTGCCTCTCGGATGGCGTCCTTGAATGAGCGCATGACGGGGTCTCCTCGCTCCGGGGCTTCCTCAACCGGAGCGTGTTCGTCAGAACCGCTCCCGCATCGCGCATCGCCATAGACGCCACTGGCGGCGAAACTGAGGCACGTCGCGCACAGTCTTCAACATGCCGGGACCGGCGGACGCCCGCAGCCTGGCAAGATAGAGATCCACCAGCGCAACGGGAAGGAAGGCCGGCAGGACGGCGCGCGGCACGGACCGCGACAGCCCGCGCGCTTCTTCGAGACGCCGGCCTGCGACATCGCGCAGTTCGCCGAGGACGGCCGCGAGCTCCTCGCTCCAGCGGCCGGACAGCACATGGGCCGGCGCGATCCCGTGCGCGGCAAGCATATCCGCCGGCAGAAAGCACTGGCCGCGCGCGCGATGGACGGGCAGCGCGCGCATGAGCCCGGCAAGGCCGTAGGCGACGCCGGCAAGGCCCGCCGCCTCCGCCGCAGCGCCGGCCTCATCGCCGGCGAGGATCCACGCGGCCATCTGGATCAGCGACGAGGACGTCTCGCCGAGATAGCCTTCCAGATCGTTGAGGGTGGGCATGGGATCGTCGTAGAGGTCGAACCGGCGCGCCTCGATCAGGTTCTCAAGCCCTTGCCGCGACAGGCGCCCCGCCCGCGCCGGCGCGTCGAGCCCCTGCAGGACGGGGTGGTCGCCGGCCTCGCCGGAGAACAGCATCTCCAGTTCGCCACGCCACCATTCCAGGCGCATCTCGCCGAGCGTCGGCTCGCTCACCTGTTCGCGGATACGAGCGATTTCCACGTTGAAGGCGTAGAGCGCCATGAGGTCCGCGCGCCGGTCGTCCGGGGCGAACAGGGCGGACAGGAAGCGGTCCTTGTCGGCCCCGCGCACGAGATCGAAGCAATAACGCTGCGCCTCCTGCGCCGTTCCGCCGGACCGCGTGGCCGTGTCGTCGCTCACGGCTCGTCGACCGCGATCAGGGCGGCCGCCACGTCGCGCTCTTCCGCGAGGAGGACATTATAGGTGCGCGCCGCGGCCCCCGTGCTCATGGGTTCCACGACGATGCCGTGCTCGGAGAAGGCCTGGCGCAGCGCCGCCCCGGGCGGAACGAGATCGGCGCCGCAGCCCAGAAGCAGGACGGAGATCGCCTCCGCCTCGCCGAAGACGCGGGCAAAGCTCTCCGCCGTCATCTCGCCGGCATCGGCGACGGGCCAGCCATAGACGCCGCTCGGCAGCAGGAGCAGCGAGCCGCGATGGGACATGTCGGCAAACCGGAAGCCGCCATTTCCATAGGCATCGATGGGAGCGCGGCCCGGATAGAACGCTTGATCCGTCATCACCCCATCCAGTTGGGCATGCAAGGCCCGTCCCGCAAGCCGGCCTCCGGTCAGTTGCCGGATGCGCCTTCCTGAGGCTTGGCCTGGCCGGCCGCCTGGCTCCAGTCCCGCTTCACGCCGAGCAGCATCAGGAGCGGCGAGGCCACGAAGATCGACGAATAGGTGCCCACGACGACGCCCCAGATCATCGCGAAGGTGAACCCGCGGATCACCTCGCCGCCGAAGGTATAGAGCGCAAGCAGCGCAAGCAGCGTGGTGAGGGAGGTCAGCGTCGTGCGCGACAGCGTCTCGTTGATGGACAGGTCGAGCAGCTCCGAGATCGGCTTCTGCTTGTATTTCCGCAGATTCTCGCGAATCCGGTCATAGACCACGACCGTGTCGTTCAGCGAGTAGCCGACAATGGTCAGCAGCGCGGCGATGATCGACAGGTTGAATTCGAGCTGGAGTGCGCAGAACACGCCGATGGTCAGCACGACGTCGTGGACGAGCGCCAGAACCGAGCCCACGGCGAACTGCCATTCGAAGCGGAACCAGATATAGATCAGCACCGCGGCGACCGCGGCGAGCACGGCGATGGTGCCCTGCCAGGCGAGTTCGCTGGAGACCTTCGGGCCGATCACCTCCACCCGCCGGTAGGTCACCTCCGAGCCCAGCGCCTGCTTGACCGTCTCTATGGCACCCTGCTGGGCCTCCTCGCCGCCGGGCTGCTCCTCGATCCGGATCAGCACGTCATTGGGCTCGCCGAACTCCTGGATCTCCAGGCTGCCAAGACCGAGACCGCCGAGCTTGGAGCGGATCCCGCCGATATCGGCCGGCCCCTGCGTCTGGATCTCCACCAGCGTTCCGCCGCGGAAGTCGATGCCGTAATTGAGCCCGACCGCGAGGAAGAGCGCGATGGAGACGAGGATGCCGGCGCCCGACAGCATGTAAGCCAGGCGCGAAACGCGCATGAACGGGATGTGGGTATCGTCCGGAATGAATCGCATCAGCCGCATCTGGGTGCTTCCTTACGCCCCTAGAGGGGGATTTCCTTGGGCCTGGCGCTGCTCACCCACCAGGCGACGAGGAGCCTCGTGAAGACGAAGGCCGTGAAGACCGACGTCATGATGCCGAGGCCGAGCGTCACCGAGAAGCCCCGGATCGGCCCGGAGCCCAGGCCGAACAGGATGACCGCCACGATCAGCGTGGTGATGTTGGCGTCGAGGATGGTGGCAAGCGCGCGCCTGAAGCCCGCATCGATCGCGTTGATCGGCGATCGCCCGAGCCGCGATTCCTCGCGGATGCGCTCGAAGATCAGCACATTGGCGTCGACCGCCATGCCGATGGTCAGCACGATGCCCGCTATGCCCGGCAGGGTGAGCGTCGCCTGCAGGAACGACAGGAGTCCGAGCAGCAGGACGAGGTTCACCGCCAGCGCCGCATTGGCGAGGATGCCGAAGAACCCGTAGGCGAGCAGCATGAAGACCGCCACGGCAAGCACGGCAATGACGGCCGCCGTCTCGCCCGCCGCGATGGAATCGGCGCCGAGGCTCGGGCCCACCGTGCGCTCCTGCACGATGACGAGCTTGGCTGGCAATGCGCCGGAGCGCAGCACGATGGCGAGGTCGTTGGCCTCCTGCACCGTGAAATTGCCGCTGATCTGGCCCGTGCCGCCCAGAATCGGCTCGCGGATCACCGGCGCGGAAATCACCTCGTCGTCGAGCACGATGGCGAAGGGCCGCCCGACATTGGCCTGCGTCAGCCGCCCGAAACGTGTCGCGCCGCGCTGGTCGAAGCGGAAGGAGACGATGGGCTCGTTGGTGCGCTGATCGAAGCCCGGCTGGGCATCCACCAGATCCTCGCCGTCGACCGTTGCCCGGCTTGAGGTCTGCACGAAATAGGGCGTCCTCGGCTCGTCGCGCGAATAGAGGAGTTCGCAGCCCGGCGGCGTGCGCGACGGTTGGGCGCTGTCTGGCTGGCTCTCGCACAGCAGCCTGAACTGCAGCTTCGCCGTGGTGCGCAGAAGCTCCTTCAGCCGGGCCGGATCCTCAAGCCCCGGCACCTGCACGACGATGCGGTCGATGCCCTGGCGCAGGATGCTCGGCTCCGTCGTGCCGAGCGCGTCGATACGCCGGCGCACGACCTCGATGGATTGCTGCACCGCGCGCGAGATCTTCGCCTCGAGCCCCTCATCGGTCAGCCGTGCGGTGATCTGCTGGCCGTCCCCCGTCACGTCGAGATCCTGGCCCCCGCCGGCCTGGCCCATGAAGCCGGTCGAGATCGGCTGGGAGAGATCGCGGATCTTGGCGACGGCATTGTCCACGTCGCCGGCCTCGCGGATGCGCACCGTCACCGACTGGCCGCTGCGGTTGAGCCCGACATAGCCGATGCGCTCGTCGCGCAGGGTCTGGC
The DNA here is from genome assembly GCF_015482775.1 of Kaustia mangrovi. Lineage (GTDB taxonomy): Bacteria > Pseudomonadota > Alphaproteobacteria > Rhizobiales > Im1 > Kaustia > Kaustia mangrovi. The sequence continues at coordinate 508,581 of NZ_CP058214.1, forward strand.
GGATATCGCCCTGGAGCTGCTTGGTGAGCTGGTCGACCAGGTTCTCCCGGTCGACCTCCAGCAGCACATGGGAGCCGCCGCGCAGGTCGAGGCCCAGATTGACCGTCTTGGAGGGCAGCCAGTCGGGCAGCGACGACCGCACGCTCTGGGGCAGGACATTCGGCATCGCCATCAAGAGGCCGAGCCCGATCACGGCGATGATCAGGGCCACCTTCCATTTCGCGAAATAGAGCATCGAGCGTTCCGTATCTGCGCAAAAGGCTTCCGGGGCGGACGGGACCGGCGAGGCTTTACTCGGACGTCTCGTCCTTGGCCGGCTCGCCCTTGGCGCGGACCTCCGACACCATGCTCTTCACCGCACGGATACGGACATTCTCGGCCACCTCGACCTGGATCTCCTTGTCGTCGATCACCTTGGTGACCTTGCCGACGAGCCCGCCGCCGGTGACGACCGTATCGCCGCGCCGGATATTGTTGACCATCTCCTGATGCTGCTTCACGCGCTTCTGCTGCGGCCGGATGAGCAGGAAGTAGAAGATGACGAAGATCAGGACGAGCGGAAGGAGAGAGATCAGGAAATCGCCCTGACCGCCGCCTGCTGCCTGCGCGTAGGCTGGAGTGATGAACATGAAGGAAGCTCCCGGGTTGCGCCGCGACGTACGGTGGAAGCGCAGACGGTGTCTGAAGCCTGCCCGTACTTGTTGAAACTGCGCGGAATATAGCCATCAACGAACCGTTTGCAACCGAACCCTTTGCCGCTGCCCCAGATTCTCCACGCGCATCCGCCAGCTTGCGCCGATGGGGGCGGTGGGGCTATTGAGACGGTCGCGTTACATGAGGCCCCGTCAAGAACACCGGAAGATCCCGCCATGACCCTCTCAAGCGACGAGTCGGTGCTCGACCGTCTGGACCGGATCGCCCGCGCGCTCGAGCGCCTGTCCCCGCCCGCGCCCCGCGAGACCGACATCGATGCCGCGGAGGCCTTCGTCTGGCACGCCCGCGACCGCTGGCTGCAGCCGGTGGAGCGCGTCAACCGCATCGACATGTCGCTCCTGAAGGGCGTCGAGCGGGTCCGCGATACGCTCCTTGAGAACACCGAGCGCTTCGCCACCGGCCTGCCCGCCAACAACGCCCTGCTGTGGGGCGCGCGCGGCATGGGCAAGAGCTCGCTCGTCAAGGCGACCCACGGCGCCGTCAACGCCCGGGTGGGCGGCACGCTGAAGCTGGTGGAGATCCACCGCGAGGACATCGAGAGCCTGCCCGACCTCATGGGGCTGGTACGCGCCCACGAGACGTCCCGCTTCATCGTCTATTGCGACGATCTCTCCTTCGACCAGGACGACACCTCCTACAAGTCGCTCAAGGCCGCGCTCGAGGGCGGCATCGAGGGGCGGCCGGAGAACATGATCTTCTACGCGACCTCCAACCGCCGCCACCTCCTGCCGCGCGACATGATGGAAAACGAGCGCTCCACCGCGATCAATCCGTCGGAAGCGGTGCAGGAGAAGGTCTCGCTGTCGGATCGCTTCGGCCTCTGGCTCGGCTTCCACAACTGCGCGCAGAGCGAGTTCCTCGACATGGTCTTCTCCTATGCGGAACATTTCGGGCTGGAGGCCGACCCCGACACCCTGAAGGCGGAGGCCATCGAATGGGCCGCCACGCGCGGCTCGCGCTCCGGCCGCGTCGCCTGGCAGTTCATCCAGGACCTTGCGGGCCGACAGGGCGTCAGGATCGGCTGAGGCCCGCCCCGGCAAAGGCGGGACGGGCGGTCCGTCTCGAGTCGGGTGCCGCCCGGTCCGGGACGACAAAAACCGATCTAGGCGAGCTTCGCCTCCAGCGCCTGCCATTCCTCCAGGCTGGCGCCGAAGGGAATCATGACATGGGTGCGATAGGCCTCGTGCCCGGTGAGAGCCTCGTACCAGCGCTCCAGATTCGGCAGCGACGGCCGCTCTATGGGCAGGGTGAAATAGCGGTAGGCCGTCGCGCCGAGCGGCACATCGCCGAAGGTCAGCCGCTCGCCGCCGAGAAAGGCCGCCTCGCCGAGCCGCTCGTCGGCGATGGCCAGGAGCCGGCCGAGCTTGTCGATGGCGGGCTTCAGCGCCTCCATGTCCTGCTTGGCCTTCGGCGTGCGCGCAATGCCCCAGAAGACCGCCGTGATCGGCGGCCCGATGACAGTCTGGGCCCATTCCATCCACTGGTCGGCACGGGCCCGCTCCGCAGGGTCCTCCGGCCACAACGCCCCGGCCCCGTAGCGCGCCGCGAGATAGCGCACGATGGCGTTCGATTCGAAGATCGCGATGTCGCCGTCGCGCACCGTCGGCACGAGCCCCATCGGGTTCATGGCCCTGTACTCCGCCGTGTCGGTCCCGCCGAACGATCCGCCGACATTGCGGTGCTCGTGATCGAGCCCGAGCTCGCCGACCGTCCACATGACCTTCTGGACATTGGTCGAATTCCGCCGTCCCCATATCGTAAGCATCCCGATACGCCTCCGCTTCTTGCCGCGCCCGACCCCGTCAGCCGTGGCCCCTGTGATAGCTGTGCTTGCGCGACAATACGCCCCGGACAGCCTCTTCGTCGAACGGTTCGCCGAGGAACGAGAACAGCCCGTGCAGCCTGTCATTGACGGCCACCACATCCTCATAGCCGATCAGATAGGCATTGCCGTCAGCTTCCGCGATAGTTGAGAATTTACTCGTAAGCCCCTTTATTTCGTCGGGATTTCTGCTTTTTCCGAAATTCTTCTCCATGCTCCGGGCAACATCGTCCGCATTGCGCGTGTTGAAGATGACCGCACTGTCGGGATAGAGCGTCCGGAGAAAGTCGAGCTTGGCGTCGATATTCTCCAGGCCGTAGCGGATCTCCTTGAAGCCGAATGTGCGCACCCTGTCCCGGGGGACGTCGCCGAACAGGACCGTTTCCAGGGTCGAGCGCAAGGCCGGCGCAATGATGTCGGACGTGAAGAACTCGCTGCCATACCAGGCGTTCTCCGGCCCGGTCGGTCCGTCCCTGTGATAGGCGGTGAGCCCCTTGTGGATCGCGAGCAGCCGGCCGAGAAGATTGTTGTTCTCGCCGCGCACTAGATAGCCCGGAATGCTGTTCAACACACCCTGGAGCAGGGTCGATCCGGACCGGCCATAGGTCACGATGAAGACAGTGCTGTATTTCGAAGCGTTCATGGCAAAGCCCCCTGCCCGGACATGCATGGCGCCCCCGGCCCCGGGGCGCCGCCCGCCATCCTATGCGACCGGTGTGACGATCGTCGACACTACAGGCCCTGCAGCAAGGGCCCGGCCCCGCCCGCGACCCGATGGAAAGCCGACACAGGCTGGCGGGTGAATGTGCAGACGAAAAGGCCGGCCTGCCTCTCTCTGGCAGACCGCCCTCCTGTCGGGGACAATCCCCGTCTTGCGCAATTCGCCGCGAACCCTGCGGGGATCAGTTGCCCGCCAGATTCGCCGAACCGAGATGCTGCATCGGGTCGACGGCCTGCGCGCCCTTGCGGATCTCGAAATGGAGCTGCGGGCTCGTCACCGAGCCGGACTGGCCGGCCTTGGCGATGATGTCGCCGCGCTTGACCATGTCGCCGCGGCTGACCAGAAGCTCCTCATTATGGGCATAGGCCGTGACCCAGCCGTCGGAATGGCGGATCAGGACCAGATTGCCATAGCCCTTGAGCTCGTTGCCCGCATAGGCCACAACGCCGTTCTCCGCGGCGCGCACGCTCGTGCCGGCCGGCACCGAGATGTTGATGCCGTCATTGCGCGAGCCGTTCGCCTTGGGTCCGTATTGCGAGATGACGCGCCCCTTGACCGGCCAGCGGAAATTGGAGGATGTGCGCGCTTCCGGCGACGGCAGAGACGCGCTCTTGCCCGAGCTCGTGGACGACGACGCGGCATTGCCCTGCGTCGAGGTCGCGCCCGTCACGCGGTCGCCCTTGCCGGAGGTGCCCACGCTCGCGTCCGTCGCGGTCTGGGAGGCGCTGGCGACCTTGTTGGCCGTGCCCGCCTTGCCCGTGTCCTTGGAGGCCAGATTGGTCGAGCCCGCACCCGGTATGCGCACCTTCTCGCCGACCTTGAGCTGATGGGACATGCCGAAGCCGTTGAGCGAGGCGATCTCGCCGGGCGACACGCTGTAGCTCCGCCCCAGGCTGTAAAGCGTCTCGCCGGGGCGCACCGTATGGGTACCGCCGGAGGCGCTGAGCGACTGGCCGGCCTTCGCCGACGCGTTGGTCGCCTCCGCGCGCACCTGCTGGCCCGCACTCGTATTGGCGGCATAGCGCGTCCCGCCGCCGGAGCCCGACGGAATGGAGATGCGCTGCCCGGCCTTGAGGTGATAGGGCGGCGCGAGCCCGTTGGCGGCGACCACGTCCTGCACGCTCACGCCGTTCTCGCGGGCAATGCTGTAGAGCGTCTGCCCCTGGCTCACGACGACGGTGCGGCTGCCCTGCCCGGCGGCAGAGGCCGTATTGGAATAGGATTGCCCGCTCGTTCCGGAGTTCGCCTGATAGCCGCCCGAGGGTCCCCCTGACGAATAGGACGCTCCGGACTGGACATTGCTCGACGGCTGTCCGGCCGAGGCATAGGTGTTTCCACCGGAATTCGCAGGCGGCACCGGCGAACTGTAGACACTGTCATTGCTGGCCGTGCTCGCATTGCCCGTCGAACCCGTGATCGGACCGAACCGGTCGGCCGAGCTCGAACAGGCCGCGACCAGCCCCGCCAGGGCCACGGCACCGGCAAGACGGGCCAAGCGTTGTGCCCTTACTGTGCTTGAGGCGACGTCACGCATACCCACACTCCCAAAACTCACATTCCGCAAAGAGAATGCGCGGTTTGGGTTAAAGAGGGTTTAAGGGCCTGAAATCGAATATTTTCCCTGTTATCGCGCGACGCTGCATGCTGCCCGACGACACGCCAGGATTCAGATGTCGCGGGCCGTCAGCGCGATCATGGAGACCAGATAGACGCCCGTCACCGTCAGCGCCGGAATGATGAGCGCCGGGTAGCCGAAGGCATAGATGGCCAGCCCCCAGAACACGACGATGTTGATGCAGAAGAAAACCTTCTCCGAATCGTCGCCATACCAGGCGCTCCGCAGCATCCATCCGATGAGTGGAATGGCAAAGATGATCTTGCTCAATGTGGTCATGGTCGTCCTGTCTTGGTCGCGAAGTTCCGGTAACGGGGACACGGTTCCCCTGCCCGGCCTGCCTGCGATCCTCCCTGGAATGGCCTAGCCATCCTTGGCGACGCCCTCGACCAGCGGCACGAAGCGGACCGGCAGGAGCGTCTCGCGGGTTATCCCGTCATCTGTGCGCACGATGCGCTGAAGCTCCTGCTCGCCGGGCGCGATCTCCACGGGCAGGACCATGATGCCGCCGATCTGGAGCTGGTCGACGAGGTCCTGGGGCACGCCGCGCGCCGCCGCGGTGACGATGATACGGTCGAAGGGCGCCTGGGCCGGCCAGCCCTTCGCCCCGTCGCCGAGCATGGTCACGACATTGTTGAGCTTCAGCGTCTTGAAGCGCTTCTCCGCCTCGCGCAGGAGCTGGCGGTAGCGCTCGATGGTGTAGACCCGCCGCGCGAGGTGCGCGAGGATCGCCGTCTGGTAGCCCGAGCCGGTGCCGATCTCCAGCACCTTCATCCGGTCGGTGAGCCGGAGGCTCTGCGTCATGAAGGCGACGATGAAGGGCTGGCTGATGGTCTGCCCGCAGGCGATCGGCAGCGCCTGGTCGGCATAGGTCTGGTCCGCGAAGGCCTCCGGCACGAACAGCGCGCGCGGCACCGTCTCGATGGCCTCCAGCACGTTCGTGTCGCGGATGCCCTGATTGCGCAGATGCATCAGGAGCTGGATGCCGCGCTTGTCGCCGCCATCGCCTCTTCCGGCCCTGGCCGGGCTCATCACTGCCTTCGACGGTGACTTCCACATGGCCGTTGCGGTCCGTCAGATCGTGTCCTCGGCGGCCACGGTCCGGCGCAGGGCCTCCATGGCTTCGAGCTGGGTCAGGTTCATATGCAGCGGCGTGACCGAGATTCGATTCTCGTAGACCGCCCTCAGGTCGGTTCCCGCCGCCGGATTGCTGCTCTCGCGCCTGAAGCCCAGCCAGTAATAGGCGTTGCCCCGGGCATCGACGCGCTCGTCCACCAGAAGCAGGTTCTGGTCGCGCTTGCCCTGCCGCGTGATCTCCGTTCCGGCGACCTCGTCTGGCGCGCAGTCGGGAAAGTTGATGTTGATGAGCACGCCGGGGCCCAGCCGGGCGGCGAACAGGTCGCGCACGAGGCCGGCGCCGTGCCATTCCGCCGTCTCGAAGCGCACCTCGCGCCCGCCGGAGATGCCGTAGGTCTGGCTGAGCGCCATGGACGGAATGCCGAGCGCCACACCCTCCATGGCCGCCGCGATGGTGCCCGAATAAGTCACGTCGTCGGCGAGGTTCTGGCCGCGATTGACGCCGGACAGGACGAGGTCCGGCGGCCGGTCGAGGACGCGCTTGACCGCCATCACCACGCAGTCCGTCGGCGTGCCGCGCACCGCGAAGCGCCGCTCGCCCATCTCGCGCAGCCTGAGCGGATCGGCAAGGGTGAGCGAGTGCGACGCACCGCTCTGCTCGCCCTCCGGCGCCACCACCCAGACATCGGGCGACAGGGCGCGTGCGATCGTCTCCAGGCTCTTCAGGCCCGGCGCGTGGATGCCGTCGTCATTGGTGACGAGGATGCGGGCGGGGTCGCCCCCCGGACCGCGGAGCGGATCGTCAATCATCGGCCCTTATGACCTCCAGCCCGCCCATATAGGGTTTCAGAACCTCCGGCACCGTCACCGAGCCGTCCTCGTTCTGGTAGTTCTCCAGAACCGCGACGAGCGCGCGTCCGACGGCGACGCCGGAACCGTTCAGCGTGTGCACGAAGCGCGTGCCCTTGCCGTCCGCGGGGCGGTAGCGGGCATTCATGCGCCGTGCCTGGAAATCGCTGCACACCGAGCAGGACGAGATCTCGCGATAGGTGTCCTGCCCCGGCAGCCAGACCTCGATATCGTATGTCTTGCGGGAGGAAAAGCCCAGATCGCCCGTGCAAAGCGTGACGACGCGGTACGGCAGGCCGAGGCGCTTCAGCACCTCCTCCGCACAGGCCGTCTTGCGCTCCAGCTCCTCAAGCGAGGCCTCCGGCGTCGTGACGGAGACGAGCTCCACCTTGGAGAACTGGTGCTGGCGGATCATGCCGCGCGTGTCGCGCCCGGCCGCCCCCGCCTCCGCGCGGAAGCACGGGGTGAAGGCCGCCACGCGCATGGGCAGCGCCGCCTCGTCCAGAATGTCCTCGCGCGCCAGATTGGTCAGCGGCACCTCGGCGGTAGGGATAAGCCACAGACGTTCAAAAGCGCTCGAATTGAGAACTTTGTTCAATGAATCCGAAAAACTCAACCCCTCTCCGCCATAAGACATCGAGTGCACAATTGTATTTGCAAAGGTTTTAGACATAAATTCTGAAAAATTACTCTCATCTTCCAAAAATTTATCTAATTCCTCTCTCGCTATTATTTTCTCTCTAGCGAGTTCATTATTTGTGTTTTGATAAATAAAATCCCCAAACGGACCGGCAAAAGCAGCAGGATCCACCTTTGCGCGCAACAGTTTCGTATCAAATTGATCATCAGCGAACTTCGGAAGTTGGCCGGTGCCGAACATCACGTCGTCGCGCACGAGAAGCGGCGGGGCGGTCTCGGTGTAGCCGTGCTCGCTCGTATGGAGGTCGAGCATGAAGGCGCCGAGCGCGCGCTCCAGACGCGCGAGCGCGCCCCTCAGCACGACGAAGCGGGATCCGGAGAGCTTCGCCGCGGTCTCGAAGTCCATGAGACCGAGCCCCTCGCCCAGCTCGAAATGCTGCTTCGGCGCGAAGCCGAGCTTGCGCGGCTCGCCGACGCGGCGCAGCTCCACATTGGCCGTCTCGTCGGGCCCGTCGGGCACGTCGTCGAGCGGCAGGTTCGGGATGCCGCTCAGGGTCTCGTGGAGCTCGTCCTCTACCTCGCGCTGCGCGGCCTCGTCCTCCGGCATCTTCTCCTTGATCGCGGAGACCTCCGCCATGAGCGCGCTCGCGCGCGCCTCGTCGCCCGAGGCCTTGGCCTTGCCGATCTCCTTCGATGCGGAATTGCGCCGCTCCTGCATGGCCTGCAGGCGCGCGGTGATCTCCCGGCGTTTCTCGTCGAGCGCGATCAGCGCGCCCGCCATCGGCTTAAGCCCGCGCCGGGCGAGCCCCGCGTCGAACGCATCGGGATTATCGCGAATCCATCGGATATCGTGCATGGAAACAAGGACCTTCACGCGAAAACAGATGAGGGGCGCCCATTCGCGCCCCCGTGTATACGTCGCGCCCGCGCCGGGCGTCCAGAGCCTAGAGCGGCTTGTCTCCCGCCGAACCTGAGACAAGTTGCTCCAGGTCCTCGGGGCGCGACCGGCCTCTTCGCCCCTTCGCGGGGGAATGACCGGGGCGAAACGCGGCCGCCGGAGGCGCGGCGGACCGGCGGATTATTCCGCCTTTCCGCCCTTGCCGCCGTCGTCGCCCTTGCCGTCGCCATCCCCGTCGTCGTCCGGGCCGTCGGTCTCGTCCTCGTCATCCTCGGCGGCGCGTGCGGCCTCCTCCTCCGCCCGGCGCTTCTCCACCATGCGCACCGACAGGATGGACAGCTCGTAGAGGAGCAGCGTCGGCAGGGCGAGGCCCGTCTGGGTGAAGGGGTCGGGCGGCGTCAGGAAGGCCGCCAGCGCGAAGACGATCACGATGGCGTATTTGCGCTTTTCCTTCAGCCAGTCGGAGCTGATGAGGCCGACGCGGGCTAGAAGCGTGAGCAGCACGGGCAACTGGAAGCAGGCGCCGAAGGCGAGGATCAGCGTCATGGTGAGGCCGAGATACTCGCTCACCCGCGGCAGGAGCTCGATGATCGCGCGCCCGTCCTCGCCGGTCTGCTGGAAGCTCGCGAAGAATTTGAGCGCCAGCGGCATGACCAGGAAGAAGACGAGCGACGCCCCGGCGATAAACAGGATGGGCGTCGCCAGCAGGAAGGGCAGGAACGCGCCGCGCTCGTTCTTGTAGAGCCCCGGCGCGACGAACATGTAGAGCTGCGAGGCGATCACCGGAAAGGCGAGGAATATGCCGCCGAACAGGCCGATCTTGAGCTGGGTGAAGAAATATTCCTGCGGCGCGGTGTAGATCAGGCGCAGTTCGTGCGCATCCCCGACCGCCCATTTGTAGGGCCACACCAGGATATTGAAGATGTCGGTGGCGAAATAGAAACAGAACAGGAAGGCGAGGCCGAAGCCGATCATCGACTTGATGAGCCGCGAGCGCAGCTCGATCAGGTGCTCGATCAGCGGCGCCTGCGTCGCTTCGATATCCTCCTGGCTCATGCCGGGATTGCTCCTCACGAGCGCGACGACGCGGCGACGTCGGTCTCGGGTTTGGCCGCCTTGCCCTTCCCGGCTGCGGGCTTGGCCTTGGCCGCGCCCGTGCCCGTCGTCTTGGCGGTCTTCGTCTTGGATCCCGTCTTCCCGGCGGACGCTGCCGCGCCCTTCGTGCGCGCCTTGCCCTTCGGCGCGGCCTTGGCCTTGGAGGTGCCGGATGCCTTCGCCGTACGGGCGGGCTTTGCGGTCTGCTCCGTCTTGGCCGTGGCGGTCGAACCGTCGGACGCGGTGGCGGCTCCGTTACCCGCCTTCGCCTTGCCGGCCGCATCGGTCGACGCCTTCGACGGCTCGCCGGACGTCTCGATGTCGCGCTTCAGCTTGTCGCCCTCATCCGCGATCGAGCCGACCGCCTTCTTCACCTGATTGGCGGGCGAATAGCTTTTCACGTCGGAGATGCCTCGGCGCACCTCGTCCAGGCCGGACTCGCGGGCCGCCTGTTCGAACTGGTTCTGGAAGTCGCGCGCCATGGACCGCATCTTGCCCACGAAGCGGCCGAAATTGCGCAGCATCCCCGGCAGGTCCTTCGGACCCACCACGATGATGGCAATGATCGCGATGACCAGAAGTTCCGTTCCACCAATGTCGAACATGGCCGTCGGGCTGTCCCTCTAGCGACGGATACGAACGGCGCCCGGAGCTTGCCGCGGCGCGCGTCTCTCAGGAAAACGGGCCCGAACTCAGCCCTTGGCCTTCGACTTGGCCGTATCCTTCGAGGCATCGGCGGTGTCGGACGCCTCGTGCTCGATCGTCTTGACCGTGTCGTCGGTTTTGTCCGGCGTCTCCTCGCCGTCCTCCTGGATACCCTTCTTGAAGCTCTTGATGCCGCGCGCAACGTCGCCCATCAGATCAGAGATCTTGTTGCGTCCGAACAACAGAACGAGAAGGACGACAACGATCAGAATTTGCAGCCAACTGGGGGCCATAGGCCTCTACTCCTCAACCACTTTCTCAGCTCAGCGGGGCAGGGTTTTCCATGACCCTCCCCCTCGTCTCGCGCGCATTATCGCGGAATCGTATCATCGCCGCAACAAAGCCTTGAGATACGCGTCATGCCGGAACGGAACGGGCCGGCGCTTCGGCTTGCGGAAAGACGAAGACATGCTCCCGCTCCACGGTCACGCTGACCGTCTCGCCGGCGGCCGGTATCTTCGCACCGCGCATCCGCGCCGTGACAGGCTCCTCCATGCCTTCCAGCAACAGGGTAACAAGGCTCGCATCGCCAAGGAAGCGAACATTCGTCACATAGCCGGCATGGCCCTCGCGCGCCGCGGTGAGCCTTATGCCCTGCGGCCGAATGAGCACGAGAACCTCCGCACCGGACTCGAGCCCGGCAGGCGCGGAAAACCGCCCGAGCGGCGTCATGACCGCGCCGCGCTGCACGCGGGCCTCGAGCTCGTTGAAATCGCTGAAGAAGCGCGCCGCGTCGGCGTCCACCGGTTGGCGGTACAGCGCCTCGGGCGTACCGAGCTGGACGAGGCGGCCGCGGCGCATGAGCGCGATCCGGTCGGCCATGCGCATGGCCTCGACGGGGTCGTGGGTCACGAGCAGCGCGCTCGAGCGCGTCTCCTTCAGCAGCGCCAGCGTCTCGTCGCGCACGCTGTCGCGCAGGCGCTGGTCGAGCCCGGAGAACGGCTCGTCCATCAGGAGGACGCCCGGGCGCGGCACGATGGCGCGGGCAAGCGCCACGCGCTGCTGCTCGCCGCCGGAGAGCGCGTGGGGATAGGCCTCGGCGAACGCGTCGAGCCCCACGCGCCGCAACGCGTTGTGCGCCTCCGTGGCAGCCGCCTGCCGCGCCATGCCCTTCAGGCCGAAGGCCACATTCTCCAGAATGGTGAGATGGGGAAACAGCGCGTAGTCCTGGAACATCAGGCCGACGCCGCGCCGCTCCGGCGGCACGAACCGGCGCTCGTCGGTGACCGGCTCGCCGTCGAGCAGCACGCGGCCCGCCTGCGGCCGCTCCAGCCCCGCCGCGATGCGCAGGAGCGTGGTCTTGCCGCAGCCCGACGGCCCGAGCAGGCACATGATCTCGCCCGGCGCCAGCTCCAGCGACACGTCGCTGACCGCCTCGACATCCTGATAGCTGTGGGTGACGTGCTCGTATGACAGGCGCGCGGCGAAGGTCGCAGCGGCGGTGCCGCGCGGTCCCCATTGTCCCGGCTGGTCAGGCAGGCTCGTCGTCGTCATTGCGTTCCGGTGTATAGCAGAATGCCTGCGCGGCGCATCGCCTGAAATGATGCGCCGCATCGCCGCTGGCGGTCCTTCGCGCCGTCACCGCATGCCCGTGAGCCCCGGCAGCGGCGCTCAGCGCCCGTCGATACCGTCCGGCATGTGCATCTCCAGCGCCGGCTCCTCGCTCGCCTCCGTCTCCGGCTCGTCCTGGCCGGAGAAGAGATCGTCCTCCTCGCGGCCCTGTCCGGGCATCATATAGTCGTCCGGAAGGCTCGAATCGAGGAGGCCGGCCCCCTTCAGCTCGCGCATGCCCGGCAGATCGGCCACGCTGTCGAGCCCGAAATGCTCCAGGAACGCGTCGGTGGTGCCATAGGTGACGGGCCGGCCCGGGGTCCGCCGGCGGCCGCGCATGCGGATCCAGCCCATCTCCAGAAGCGCGTCGAGCGTGCCCTTCGAGGTCGACACGCCGCGCACCTCCTCGATCTCCGCGCGGGTGACCGGCTGATGATAGGCGATGATGGAGAGCGTCTCGAGCGCGGCCTTGGACAGGCGCTTCTGCTCCACCGCCTCGTGGCGCAGGAGGTAGCGGAGGTCGTCGGCGGTACGGAACGCCCACCGGCCCGCGACCTTCACCAGATTGACGCCGCGCGCCTCGTAGGCCCCCTGCAGCTCGCCGAGCAGGCTCGCCACGTCGGACCCCTCGGGCAGGCAGGCCCCGAGCTCGTCTTCGGACAGGGGCCGGAGGCGGCGAAGAGCAACGCCTCGACCACGCGCAGCTGGTGCGCCCGGTCGGCACGCGGATGGATCGCCACATTGTCCGGCAGCGCACCCGCGCCGGGACCCCCCGCCTGTCCCGGCCCGTGCGCCGGGCGAAAACCGTTGCTCATCGCTCGTGCCTCTCTTTGTCCGGCGACGCCGCCCCGGCCTCCGCCGCCGGCGCATCGGCCCTGCGGCGCAGATAGATCGGTGCGAACGCCTTGTCCTGGCGTATCTCGACCAGCCCCTCCCGCGCCATTTCAAGCGTCGCGCCGAGGCTGCTGGCAAGCACCGTCGCGCGCGTCTCCGGCGTGGAGAGATAGTCCATGAGGAAGCTGTCGAGCCGGCCCCAGTCGCCGAGCTTGCCCATCAGCCGCTCAAGCGATTCCCGGGCTTCCTTCAGCGACCAGACCACACGGCGGTGCACCGTGTACTGCTTGTGGGCCATGGCGCGCTGGCGGCGCTCCGCATAGGCCTTGATGAGATCGAACAGCGTATCCTCGTGCTCGGTGCGTGTCTCCACGACGACCGGTTCGGGCATTCCGCGCGCGAACACCTCGCGGCCGAGCTGCGGGCGCGCCATGAGCTGCTCGGCGGCATCGCGCATCGCCTGGAGGCGCTGGAGCCTGAAGGCCAGCCGCGCGGCGAGCTCCTCCGCCGCCGGCTCCTCCTCCGGTTCCGGATCCGGCAGCAGCAGCCGCGACTTCAGATAGGCAAGCCACGCCGCCATCACCAGATAGTCGGCCGCAAGCTCGATGCGCATGCGGCGCATGGCGGAGATGAAGGCGAGATACTGCTCGGCAAGCTGGAGAACGGATATGCGCGCCAGATCGACCTTCTGGTCGCGCGCCAGCGACAGGAGCAGGTCGAGCGGCCCCTCGAAACCGTCCACATCGACGATCAGCGCCCGGTCGCCGTCCTCGACCGGCGTGTCGTCCCCGCGCCGCGGCGGGGTCTCGCCATCCGGCCAGGGCGCGTCCTCGGGCCTTTGCGCTGCCGGGTTCATCGCTCCATCGCCATTCTCGCCATCGGTCCGGCCACCGAAATGCCCGGGAGCCGCCGCCGACTGTACGGAAATTTAACGGTCGATTTTAGACTGATTCGCCGTTCAGCATCGCCAGATCGGCCAAAGCCTCGGCGTTATCCCAAGCTTTCGGCGCGGAAAGCCTGGCAAGCGCGCGCTCCGCGCGGTCGAGCGCCCGGCCCTTGAGCGGGCCGGCGGCAGCGGCGACCTCCTGCATCTCAGACAGCTCGCCATTGCAGTGCAGAACGATGTCGCAGCCCGCGCCGAGCGCGTCGCGGGTCCGCTCGGCGAGCGTTCCGCTCAGCGCCTTCATGCTCAGATCGTCGGACATGAGCAGCCCGTCGAACCCGATCTCGCCGCGGATCACCGCCTTGACGATGGCGGAGGAACATGTGGCTGGCCTGTCCCGGTCGAGCGCGGTGTAGACCACATGGGCCGTCATGGCGAGCGGCATGTCGTTGAGCGCCCGGAACGGCGCGAAATCCACCGCGCGCAGCGCGCTCGCGGGAGCATCGACCACAGGCAGGGACAGATGGCTGTCCGCGCCGGCGCGCCCGTGACCGGGGATATGCTTGACGACGGGCAGGACGCCGCCGTCCAGCATGCCCTCGCACACCGCGCGGCCAAGGGCGGCCACACGGACCGGATCGTCCCCATAGGCCCGGTCGCCGATCACGTCGTGGCCGTCCGGGTCGCGCACGTCGAGAACCGGCACGCAATCGACCGTGATGCCGAGTGCCGAGAGATCGCCGGCCATGAGCCGCGCCAGCCGGTAGGCCGTCGCCGCGGCCTTGCGCGGATCGGCCTCGTAGAGCGCCCCGATCGCCTCTGCCGGAGGATAGGCGCGCCAGTCCGGCGGCCCGATGCGCTGCACCCGCCCGCCTTCCTGATCGATCAGCACGGGCGCGTCCTCGCGCCCCACACAGGCCCGGTAATCGGCGACCAGAGCGGAAACCTGCCCCGCCGTGACGCAATTGCGCGCAAAGAGAATGAGCCCCCACGGATCGGTCTCGCGGAAGAAGGCGCGCTCGTCATCCGTCAGCTCGGGGCCGGCGCAACCGCTGATGAAGGCTGAGATGGTCATCGAATGTCCCTCCCCCCGAGATCGGAGGCCGGCTACTGGCTGCGCACCAGGCAATCCTTCTCGCCCGACGCGATCAGCGCTGTGCACAGGCGCGACGCCGTCTCGCGCGAGGCGACCGGCCCGATCCGCAGCCGGTAGAACGTACCGCGCGAGCCCAGATCGGCCTTCTGGATCAGCGGATTGTAATTGCCGAGAAGGTCGGGATAGCGTTGCCGCAGGCGGGAGAATTCGGCACTCGCATCGGCCTCGTTGCGATAGGAGGCCATCTGAATCACATAAGCGCCGGAGGCGGCGCTGCTGGTCGTCGTCGAGGGCGATGGGGCGGTCGGGGGCGCCACGGCCTGCGGGGGTTCGCGAGCGGCCTGCTGTTGCTGCTGCCCCTGAAGATTGGTGGTCTCGCTTGCACTGTTGATCGCCCCGCCCGGCCTGTTCACGCCGGGCTCGTCGACGAAGGGATCGTTGGCGGAGGCGATATTGCTTGCCCGCGAGACCTGCCCGGGCTCCGGCGCGGCGGGCGCACTTGCCTCCGGTGCCAGCGAAACCGGCCCGCTCTGGCCATCGGCGCTCGCCGACCGGCTCGCGGTCGCCGGCTTGGGTTTGGGAACGGGCGGCGGATTCGTCAGGGTCGATGCGGTCGCTGCCTGCGCGGTATTGCCGGAGGCCTGCGCCTGCTCCCCGGCCGATGCCGTCTGCGTCCCGCTCCCGGACGTGCCGGCATCCAGCTCTCCCGGCGCCGGCGGAGTCGAGGAGGCCCCGCTCGCCGCCGTCGGTTCCGCCACGGTGGCGCTGGAGGCGCTTGTGCCGTTGGACTGACCGCTCTCGAAGGTCGGCAGAGACGACTGGTCGCCATCGCTGCCCGGCGGCGGGGCGGCATGGGAACCGGCAGCGAGCCGTCATCTGCCGGCGACTGGGCGGGATCGGCCGGCGCCAGTTGCCCGTCGTCGGGCGACATGGGCTCCTCCGCGCGCGGGACGATCCGCTCCTGCTGTTCCTCGCCCTCGCCGAGAATACGGTCGTAGATCAGCTTGTTCTGGCGCGGCACGGCCGGCTGGCTGGCGGACTCTTCCGGCTCCAGCTTGGACGGTTCCTTCGGCGCGGAGATTACCGGTGGCGTCTCCTCGCCGCTGTCGCCCGTCATCGCCGAGTAGAGATAGATCGCGCCGCCGGCGACCACGGCGACGCCAACCAGTGCGCCGAGCAGGATGAGCGGTGCCCTGCGCCGGGGTCGGCGCTCCGGCGCGACCTCGCCCTCATAGCCGCCATATGCGTCGTCATATGCCCCGGGATAGTGCGGAGGCGGCGCACGGCGTTGGTCGTATCCCTCCTGGCCGTAAGCCTCCTCCACATGGGCGAGCTCGCGGGCATGGCCACCGAGATAGGGATCCGCCTGCCGCGGTTCGCCCCGTGCGGGTGCCTCATAGGGATCGCCTTGCGTCCCGGCGCCGTAGCGCCTGTCCGGGCCACGCTGCGGAGCCCAATCCTGTGCTGACGGGTAGTCGCGCGGCTCGCCCCGGTCCGCACCGTAGCCGTAACGGCCTTCCGGTGGCGGTGGCGGTGCCGGCGGACGTTGCGGAGCGCCCCTGTCGCGGTTGTGGCCGGCGGCATAGTCCTCATAGGCCCCGGCGCCCATCGCGCCACGGCCAGCCCCCTGCCCGGGACGGCCAAGGGAACCCTGCTCGGGGCGCGGATAGCCGCCGCCCTGGTCCTGGCCCGCCCCGAAGCTCCCGCGGCGCGCATAGTCGCCGCCGAAGCGGCTCCCCGCTGGCGGCGCCGGGCGCGCGCCCGGCTGCGGCTCGCCATAGCGGAAGCTCGTGTCGCGCGGGCGATAGTCCGCCTGCTCGTCGCGCGGCTCGCGCCCCAGGCGCGGCTCTGGCGGATAGCCCGAGGAGGGAACCGGCCTGTCGGCAGGCCGTTCGGAGAACCGTGTCGGCCGTCCACTCTCCGGCGCACCGCGCTGTGCGGCGCCCCAGTCCCGGCCTGTCTCGCCAAATCGCGCCCCGGCGGGCGGTGCCTGCTCGCCCCCGGCGGCCGAGGCGGCGCATAGGAGCGCTCAGGCCGCGCAGGAGCCTCCGGCGGCCGCTGATGAGCGGTGCCGAATGTCGGCGTCGCGGGCTGGGACGGCCTGGCGGACTGATAACCGCCCTCCGGCTTCTCATAAGGCCGGCCGGCGGCCGGCGCACTCGGCGCAGGCCTGGCCGTGGACGCCGTGCCGGCGCCCGCCCCTGGCACCGGAGCTGCGGGTCGTGCGGACGCCGGTTGCGGCGGGCTGGGCATGCCGGGCCTTGCTGTCGGCGGAGAGGATGCCGCGCCCGGCTTTGCGGTCTCCGGCTCCTGAGGCGCCTTTGCCCCCGGCCGATATGCCGATGGTTGCCCGGACGGCGCAGACGGACCCGGCGCTGCGGGACGCTCTGCACCGAACCTGTGTCCGGCATCCGGCCCACCCGGCACGGATGGCGGCTGGGGCCGCGTCTGGCCCGCTGCCGGAGCCGCCGGCGCGGCACCCGGTTTCGCCGGTGCACCGGCGTCCTGACGGGGAGTTTCGCCCGCGGGCGACGGACCGGCCTTGGCGGGCGGCGGTACGACCGGAGCCTCCGGCGGTTTCGCTCCGCCAGCACCCTGCGGCCCGGACGGCGCTGGCGCTGTCGGGCGAGGCGTCGGTCCGGGCGCGGCGGGCCCTGCCGGCCCGGCTTGACCCGGACCCGGATCGCGCGGCTGGGCCGTCGCACCGGACTCCTTGGTCTGGTCGCCCGCGCCAGTGGCACCCGGCGAGGCTTGCTCCGCCCCGGACTCCGGACGCGGTGGCGTGCGCGGCTTGAACTCTCCGGCAAGCTTGGGAAGCCCCTTGCCCTGTTGAGCGCCGGATGGGTGCGGAGCGCCCGTGGGCTGCGGCGCACGGGGTGGCTCGGGCATGTCCTTGGATTGCGGTGTGCCCTGCGACTGGGGCGCAGCCTTGGATTGCGGCGCGGCCGGCGGCTGCTCCGCCGCCTTGGACTGCGGCGGGGTCGCGGGCGGTTCGACACGTGCAGGCGGTTGCGGGGCGCTCGTGGGCCGCGGCGCGGTCACGGGCGCCTGCGGCGGCGCGGCAGCCTTGTCGGACTGGCCTGCAGGCACATTCTTCGAGACATCCCCGGCTTGCGGTCCGTCCTTGGCCTGGCGTTCCCCCGCGCCCTCGGCACCGCCCTTGTTCTCGCGTACGAGCCCCAGGCGTTCACGCCAATTCTGCTTGTGGGACGCGTCGTCCTTCTCGTTCTTTTTCGGGTCGTTATCCATCAACGGTGTCCGCCGTTACATTTCCTCGATCGGTGTTACACCGATTATTGCCAATCCATTGGAGAGAACATATCGAATTGACTGCAACATTGCGAGCCGTGCGGCAGTCTTTCCTCTCTCATCGGCGAGGATGAAGCGCAATTGAGGCGACTCTTTGCCTTTGTTCCATAAGGCGTGAAAATCGCTTGCCAAATCGTACAAGTAGAACGCGATGCGATGCGGCTCTTCGTTGAGGGCAGCACCCTGTATCATGCGAGGATATTCGGCAAGCCGTTTCACGACGGTTAATTCCGCCGGATCCTGCAGCAGATCGAGGTCCGCCGCCGTCAACGCGGCCTCGCCGACCGCATCCGCCCCCAACTCGGCCTCGGCGTTGCGGAACACCGAGCAGATGCGCGCATGCGCATATTGCACGTAGAATACAGGGTTTTCGCGCGACTGCTCAAGCACCTTCCGAAAGTCGAAATCGAGCGGCGCGTCGTTCTTCCGGGTCAGCATGATGAAGCGCACGACGTCGGGTCCGACCTCGTCGATCACCTCCCGCAAGGTGACGAAATCGCCGGCCCGCTTGGACATGCGCACCGGCTCGCCGGCCCGGAAGAGCTTGACGAGCTGGCACAGCCGGACCACCAGCTTCGCCTCGTCGCCCGCCACCGCGCGCGCCACCGCCTCCAGCCGCATCACATAGCCGGCGTGGTCGGCGCCGAGCACATAGATCATCCGCCGGAAACCGCGCTCGAACTTGGAGCGGAAATAGGCGACGTCGGCGGCGAAATAGGTGTAGCTGCCGTCCGACTTCATCAGCGGCCGGTCGATGTCGTCGCCGAACTCGGTCGCCTTGAAGAGCGTCTGCTCGCGGCCCTCCCAGTCCTCCGGGAGCTGGCCCTTGGGCGGCGGCAGGCGGCCCTGATAGACGAGCCCGCGCGCGCGTAGCTCCTCCACCGTGCGGGCAATCGCGCTCTCCCCGTCGCCCTCGTGAAGGGAGCGCTCGGAGAAGAACACGTCGTGATGGATATTGAGCGCGGCGAGATCCTCCCGGATCATCGCCATGGTCTCCTCGATGGCGACGTCGCGCACGACCGGCAGCCAGTCCGCCTCCGGCTTGCCCAGCAGCGTGTCGCCATGGCTCTCGGCCAGCTTGCGCCCGACGGGCTTCAGATAGTCGCCCGGATAAAGCCCCGCCGGAATCTCGCCGATCTCCTCGCCCAGCGCCTCGCGATAGCGCAGATAGACCGACCGGGCGAGCACATCGACCTGCACGCCGGCATCGTTCACGTAGTATTCGCGCGTCACCTTGTAACCGGCGGTCTCCAGCAGGCTCGCGAGCGCGTCGCCGAACACCGCGCCGCGGCAATGGCCGATATGGAGCGGCCCCGTCGGGTTGGTCGAGACATATTCGACATTGACCGGCAGGCCCCCGCCGACATCGGCGGCGCCGTAGCGCGCCCCCTCCTCCAGGACGGTGCGCACCACGCTCGGCCAGACGCCGGGCGCGAGCCTCAGATTGATGAAGCCGGGCCCTGCAACCTCAGCCGACGCCACGTCGCCATCCTCGCCCAGCCGCGCCGCGACCGTCTCCGCCAGATCGCGCGGCTTCAGGCCGGCGGGCTTGGCCAGCACCATGGCCGCATTGGTCGAAACGTCGCCGTGTGCGGGATCGCGCGGCGGTTCGACCACAACACGGGCGAGATCCAGCCCCGCCGGCAGGGCTCCGTCGGCCATGAGGCTCTCGATCGCGTGTTTCACGACCGTTTCGAAATGGGCAAAGACATTCATCGCACGTTGCTGCTTTCAAAAGAAAATGAGGGCGAAGGCGCACTACCGGAAAAGCGGGTCGAGGTCAAACAGACGCCGGTGCTCCGCCAGCGCATAGCGGTCGGTCATGCCGGCGATGAAGTCGCAGACGCGGCGCGCGCGCTTGTCGTCGCCAAGGCTGTCGAGATCGCGCCGCCATTCCTGCGGCATGGCGGCGGGATCCTCCGTATAGGCCTCATAGAGGTCCCGGATCACGCGCTGGGCCCGCTTCATGATGGCGAGCACGCGTTCATGGCGATACATGCGCCGGCGCAGGAACCCCTGCAGGACCCTGTTCTTCTCGGCAAGCTGGGCGGAGAACGCGACGACGGGCATGTCGAGCGCGCGGATGTCCTCCACGCTTGCCGGGTCCGCCTGGCGCAGGCGCCGGCCCGTTTCGGCCACCACATCCCCGATCATCGTCGAGATCACGCGCCGCACCGTCTCGTGAACGAGGCGCGGGCGTTCCAGCCCCGGGCAGGATTTCAGCACCTCCGACAGCGCCTCGCCGGCCAGCGGCACATCGCCCAGGTCGATGACGTCGAACAGCCCCGCCCTCAGCCCATCGTCGATATCGTGCGCGTTATAGGCGATATCGTCGGCGATGGCCGCCACCTGCGCCTCGCCGGAGGCATAGGTGTCGAGCGCGAGCTCGAACGCCCCGGCGAAATCGGAGATCGCCACCGGAAGCCCGCTCTGCGCATAGGGTCCCGCCGGCGTCCCGTCGCTGTCGGCGATAGGCCCGTTGTGCTTCACAAGCCCCTCCAGCGTCTCCCAGGTGAGGTTCAGCCCGTCGAAGGCCGCATAGCGCCGCTCCAGCCGGGTGACGATGCGCAGCGCCTGCGCATTGTGATCGAAGCCGCCATAGCCACGCATGCACTGATCGAGCATGTGCTCGCCGGCATGGCCGAACGGCGTGTGGCCAAGATCGTGGGCGAGCGCCAGCGCCTCGGTAAGGTCCTCGTCGAGGCCGAGCGTGCGCGAGATGGCGCGCGCGATCTGGGCGACCTCCAGGCTGTGGGTGAGCCGCGTGCGGTAGTGGTCGCCCTCATGGGATACGAAAACCTGCGTCTTGTGCATGAGGCGGCGAAAGGCGGCGGAATGGAGCACCCGGTCGCGGTCGCGCTGGAAGGCGCTGCGGGTCGGGCTCTCCGGCTCCGGCGTGAATCGCCCGCGGGACCGGTTGGCCAGGGCGGCATATGGCGCGAGTTCGTATTGCAAGCGCTTCCAGACGGTTAGGGGTCGATGCTCGGAAACGAATCGAACGGTGCCCATGACAGGCGCTTTCGCGAGCACACGATTGACAAGCGCCTCAGGCAACATAAATATCGTGCACATTCCTGTTCGCCAAGACGAGCGACGGTGACACACGACATGACCGACACCTCCGCAGTGACTGTAACCGACCGCGCCGCCGACCGGATCAACCAGATTCTGGCCGGCGATCCCGATGGCGGGACGATGCTTCGCGTCTCCGTCATGGGCGGCGGCTGTTCCGGCTTCCAGTACGGCTTCGACATCGAGGCCGACAAGCAGGACGATGATCTGGTGATCGAGAGGAACGGTGCGACCGTCCTCATCGACCAGATTTCTCTCATGTATCTTTCCGGCTCGGAAATCGACTTTGTCGATGACCTGATCGGCGCGTCCTTCCAGATCAAGAACCCCAACGCCACCGCGTCCTGCGGCTGCGGCACGAGCTTCTCCATCTAGCGGACGGGACGAGGCCGCCCGCTTCCCGGACACCACAGCCGGGGAGCACGGAAGCGCAGGGCCGAAGGCGAGCTACCCGGCGCCCGGCAACCGCACCTCAGCGGCGAGATAGTCGATGAAGGCGCGGATGCGGGCGGGGAGATGGCCGCCCTGGCCCACATAGACGGCATGGATCTCCTCCGTGTCGCCGGGATTGAGATCGTCGAGCACGGTGACGAGCCGGCCCGCCGCGATATCGGGACCGATATGGAACAGGGCGAGCCGCGCGATCCCCGTGCCGGCAAGGGCGAGCCGGCGCGCGCTCTCGCCATCGCCCACAAGGACCGAACCGCCCGCCGGCAGAAGGACCGTCCCGTCGCCGTCGCGCATCCTCCAGCCCTCGATCTTGCGGGCGAGATTGAAGCCGATCCGGTCGTGCCGCTCCAGCGCATCGAGCGTCTCGGGGACGCCGCGGCGCGCGAGATAGTCGGGCGAGGCCACAACCGCCATGCGGCTTTCGCCGAGCTTTCGGGCAATCAGGCGCGAGGCGCTCATGGGCCCGACGCGGATCGCGACATCGGCACGCTCGTCCAGAAGGTCGACCACCTGGTCGGTGAGCGTCAGGTCGAGGCTGACCTCGGGATGCCGCTCCAGGAAGTCGGGAACGAGCGGCAGCAGATGGTGCAGGCCGAAGGGCACGTTGGAGTTGACGCGAACGCGGCCGCGCGGCTGCGCTCCCGAGGCGGCCTCGCGCTCGGCCTCCTCGATGTCGGACAGGATGCGCACCGCGCGCCGGTAGAAGGCCTCGCCTTCCGCGGTGAGCTGCAGCTTGCGGGTGGAGCGGTTGACGAGCCGCGTGCCGAGCCGCGCCTCGAGGCGCGCGACGAGCTTGCTCACCGCCGACGGCGTCATGCGGGCGGCCCGCGCGGCGGCGGAAAAGCCGCCGAGCTCCACCACGCGCGCAAAGACTTCCATTTCTCCGGACCGGTTCGTGTCGAGACGCGCCATTGTTGAATTCATCTCAAAAGTTATTTTCCTCGCGCCAGCCTAGTTGAAAATCGGACCGGACTCCATCTTGGACGTCTCATCCATCCCCTCCCCGTTCTGGAGAGCCGTCCGATGCCTATCGCCGTCTATGCCCTGACCATGGGTGCCTTCGGAATCGGCACCACCGAATTCGTCATCATGGGGCTCCTGCTGCAGGTCTCCGCCGATCTCGGCGTTTCCGTCGCGACAGCGGGCCTCCTGATCTCCGGTTACGCGCTCGGCGTCTTCGTCGGCGCGCCGGTCCTCACGGTCGCGACGCGCAACCTGCCGCGCAAGACCGTGCTGATCGCCCTCATGCTCATCTTCATCCTCGGCAACGCGGCCTGCGCGCTCGCACCGAGCTATACCGCCCTCATGATCGGCCGCGTGATCACCTCGCTCGCCCATGGCACCTTCTTCGGCGTGGGCTCCGTGGTCGCCACGCGGCTCGTCGCGCCGGAACGGCGGGCCTCCGCCATCGCCCTCATGTTCACCGGGCTCACCGTCGCCACCCTTCTCGGCGTGCCCTTCGGCGCCTGGCTCGGCCTCGCCTTCGGCTGGCGAACCACATTCTGGGCGGTCTCGGCCATCGGCGTCGCGGCGGTCGTCGTGCTCGCGATCTTCGTGCCGAGCGTGAAGAAGGCGGCGGAACAGATTCCGTTCAGGGAGGAACTCGCCGTCCTCGCACGCCCGCAGGTGCTTCTGGGGCTCGCCATGACCGTGCTCGGCTTTGCCGGTGTCTTCACGGTGTTCACCTATATCCAGCCGATCCTCACCGGGCTGTCCGGCTATTCCGTGGGGGCGGTCTCTCCGATCCTCCTGGCCTTCGGGGGCGGGCTCGCCTTCGGCAATATCGCCGGCGGGCGCCTCGCCGACCGCAATGTCGCCCTGGCCGTGCTCGGCACGCTCGTGCTGCTCACCGTCGTGCTGGCGGGAATGGGGATCGCCGCCCATGACAGGATCGCGGCGGTCGCCTTTGTCGGCCTGCTCGGCGCGGCCTCCTTCGCGACCGTCGCGCCGTTGCAGATGCGCGTTCTGGAGAAGGCGGAGGGCGCCGGCCAGAACCTCGCCTCGAGCCTCAATATCGCGGCCTTCAATCTCGGCAACGCGCTCGGCGCCTGGCTCGGTGGCGCGACCATCGATTACGGGCCGGGGCTTGCCGCCATCCCCTTCGTCGCCGCGCTCGTCACCCTTTCCGGCCTCGCCATCGCGCTCGTGAGCGTGCGCCTCGACCGGCGCCGGGCGGCTATGGCCAACGCCGTGCCCGGCGGCTGCTGAGCACTCCTCCCACCCATCCACCACCAAGGAGACTTTGCCATGGATTACAGACGTCTCGGCGCATCCGGCCTCAAGGTGCCCGCCCTGAGCTTCGGGGCCGGCACATTCGCCGGCAAGGGGCCGCTCTTCGGCCATTGGGGCACCACCGATCTCAAGGAGGCCTCGCGCCTCGTCGATATCTGCCTCGAGGCCGGCGTCACCCTGTTCGACACCGCCGATGTCTATTCCGACGGGGCATCGGAGGAGGTGCTCGGCGGCGCGATCAAGGGCCGGCGCGACAGGGTGCTCGTCTCCACCAAGACGGCCCTTCCCATGGGCGACGGGCCGAACGATGCGGGCACGTCCAGGCATCGGCTCATCCGGGCCTGCGAGGACGCGCTGAGGCGGCTCGGCACCGACCATATCGATCTCCTCCAGCTTCACGCCTTCGATGCCGGCACGCCGCTCGAGGAGGTCATGTCGACGCTCGATGAGCTCGTGCGCTCCGGCAAGGTGCGCTATGTCGGCTGCTCGAACTTCTCCGGCTGGCAGCTCATGAAGGCGCTTGCCGTCGCCGACCGCCATGGCTATCCCCGCCATGTGGCGCACCAGGCCTATTATTCGCTCGTCGGGCGCGACTACGAATGGGAGCTGATGCCGCTCGGCCTCGACCAGGGCGTCGGCGCGCTCGTCTGGAGCCCGCTCGGCTGGGGCCGCCTCACCGGTAGGATCCGGCGCGGCCAGCCGATCCCGGAGGGCAGCCGGCTGCACGAGACGGCCTCCTTCGGGCCGCCCGTCGACGAGGAGCGCCTCTACCGCATCGTCGATGTGCTCGACGCGATCGCGCAGGAGACCGGCCGGAGCGTGCCGCAGATCGCCATCAACTGGCTGCTGCAGCGTCCCACCGTCTCCTCCGTCATCGTCGGCGCGCGCAACGAGGCCCAGCTCAGGGACAATCTCGGCGCGGTCGGCTGGTCGCTGACGGACGAGCAGGTCGCCCGGCTCGACGAGGCCAGCGCCGTCATGCCGGCCTACCCCTATTTCCCCTATGTCCGCCAGGAGGGCTTTGCCCGGCTCAATCCGCAGCCGGTCTGACACCGCATGCGGGGACGGCGGTGGACAATATCCGCCACCGCCGTCCCCGCCTTTGCAAGGGCGCGGCCGCCATGCGATAAGCGAGACACCATCCGCGAACAGATCGGGGCCGTCCTCCCATGCAGATCGCCACCTGGAACATCAACGGCGTCAAGGCGCGCCTCGACAATCTCCTCGAATGGCTTAGGAGCGCCGGGCCCGACGTCTGCTGCCTGCAGGAGATCAAGTCGGAGGACGCCGCCTTCCCGCGCGGCGCGATCGAGGATCTGGGCTACAATGTCGCCACCCACGGCCAGAAGGGCTTCAACGGCGTGGCGGTGCTCTCCAAGCATCCCTTCGACGAGGTCCTGCCGCGGCTGCCGGGCGACGATGCGGACGAGCAGGCGCGCTATCTGGAGGCTGTCATCTCCACCGGCGAGGGCGCGGTGCGCGTCGCCTCGATCTACCTGCCGAACGGCAATCCGCCCGACACGGAGAAGTTCACCTACAAGCTCGCCTGGATGGACCGGCTGCACGCCCATGCCGAGGCCACGCTCCGGCTGGAGGAGGCCTTCGTGATGGCCGGCGACTACAACATCATCCCCGAGCCCGAGGACGCCCACGACCCGGCGGCCTGGGAGGGCGACGCGCTGTTCCGTCCGGATTCGCGGGGGAAGTTCCGCTCCCTCCTCAATCTCGGCCTCACGGATGCGCTCAGGGCCTGCACCGACGCGGCGGAGACCTACACCTTCTGGGACTATCAGGGCGGCGCGTGGCAGAAGAACAACGGCATCCGCATCGACCACCTCCTGCTCTCGCCGCAGGCCGCCGACCGCCTGAAGAGCTGCCGCGTCGACAAGCACACCCGCGCCTGGGAACGCCCGTCCGACCACGTGCCCGTGGTCATCGATCTCGCTGTGTGAGAGGCGGATTGCCCGTCCCGGCGGGTCTGTTCGGCGCGATGCAGCGGGGACCTTGGTCGAGACGCCTGTCGATCCGCTATTTCGGAACCGGGAACTTGGCCGACCAGGTCGAGGCCATGCTCTCCGCGGCGGTGCGCACGGTGGTGTCGGCGTCGCCCATCAGCATGTCGAACCGGTCGACGATCTCCGGGTTCTCCTCCGGGCGCACCGATTCCTGGGCGAGCATGTACCACATGAGGCCGCGCACCCGGTCCTTGCGGACATAATCGCCGGTCCAGTACATGTCGCCGAGCTTCGCCTCCGCCAGCGGATAGCGCTTGCGCGCGGCGAGGATCAGCCAGCGCACGCCCTGCTCGCGGTTCCGGGTGACGCCCGTCCCGTTGAAATACATGAGCCCCAGCGCATATTGCGCGGCCGGATGGCCGTAGGTCGAGGCCACCTTGTAGATATCGAAGGCGCGCCTGCCCTGCTGCTCGATACCCGCGTCCGGATCGCCCAGGCGGTAATAGTCGGCGACGCGCACGAGCGAGTCGACCATGATGTTGAAGACCTGCCGGTCCGGCTCGTCGGGAGCGAAGGCCTCCGCGACCGTCTCGTAATGGGCGAGCGCGGTGGCATTGTCGACATCCACGCCCTGGCCCAGCCGGTACATGTTGCCGAGATACCAGGAGGCGATGAGGTCGCCCTCCTCCGCCGACTGCTCCAGATGCTGGCGCGCGGCGTCGAAATCGCCGGAGCTGTAGGCCTTGTGTGCTTTCTCGCGCTCGCTCGCCCACAATTCGGGCGTGCCGATGGACGGCGTCTTGAGCTTCGTGGGCGCGGGCACGAAGGAATAGAACTGAGCGGCAAAGCCCGCCGACGACTCGTCCGCCGGCACGGGCCGTCCGCCAACCGCGAGACCGGCGAGCAGCACCGTGGCGCCGGCAAGCGCCAGGCAGGCCCTGCGGCCTGCGGTGCGCGTCAGGACGCGGCCCTCATATGTCGGCGAAACACACAAGCTCAGCCTCTCCTCCAGGGTGGGTCACCGCGCCATGACAGGCCGATCCCACCGTCTGGGCATATTTCCAGATCGCACCGCTGCGATAGTCCGTCTCGCGCGGCGCCCAGCGGTCCCGGCGGCGCGCCATATCCTCGTCGGAGACCGCGATCTCGAGCGTGCCCTCGACCGCGTCGATCGTGATCGTGTCGCCATCCTCGACAAGCGCGATGGGCCCGCCGACCGCCGCCTCCGGCCCGACATGGCCGATGCAGAAGCCCCGCGTGGCACCGGAGAAACGCCCGTCGGTGATGAGCGCCACCTTGTCGCCCATGCCCTGGCCGTAGAGTGCGGCGGTGGTCGCCAGCATCTCGCGCATGCCGGGGCCGCCCTTCGGGCCCTCGTAGCGGATGACCAGCACCTCGCCTTCCTCGTATTCGCGCCTGGATACCGCGGCGAAGGCCTGCTCCTCGTTATCGAAGCAGCGCGCGGGGCCGGAGAAGCGCTGATTGGCAAGCCCCGCGACCTTCACGATGGCCCCTTCCGGCGCGAGATTGCCCTTCAGCCCCACCACGCCGCCGGTCGGCGTGATCGGCTCGCTGGCCGGGCGCACCACGTCCTGCTCGGCGTTCCAGCTCACGCTCTCCAGGTTCTCCGCGATCGTGCGGCCGGTCACGGTCAGGCAATCGCCATGCAGGTAGCCGTGATCGAGCAGCGTCTTCATGAGCAGCGGAATGCCGCCGGCCTCGAACAGGTCCTTGGCGACATAGCGCCCGCCCGGCTTCAGGTCCGCGATATAGGGCGTGCGCCTGAAGATCTCCGCGACGTCGAAGAGCGTGAAGGAGATGCCGCATTCATGGGCGATTGCCGGCAGGTGCAGGCCCGCATTGGTCGACCCGCCGGAGGCTGCAACGACGGTTGCGGCGTTCTCCAGCGCCTTGCGCGTCACGATATCGCGCGGGCGGATATTGCGGGCGATGAGCTCCATGACCTGCTCGCCGGCGGTCATGCAGAACTTGTCGCGGAACTCGTAGGGCGCCGGCGCCCCGGCCGAATATGGCAGGGCGAGGCCGATGGCCTCCGACACGGTCGCCATGGTGTTGGCGGTGAACTGCGCGCCGCACGCGCCCGCAGACGGACAGGCCACCTGTTCCAGCTCGTCGAGATCGCTGTCCGACATGGTGCCGACGGAATGGCGCCCGACCGCCTCGAACACGTCCTGCACCGTGACCTGCCGGCCGCGGAAGGTGCCCGGCAGGATCGAGCCGCCATAGATGAAGATCGAGGGCACGTTCAGCCGGCACATGGCCATCATCATGCCCGGGAGAGACTTGTCGCAGCCCGCAAGCCCGACCAACGCGTCATAGGCATGGCCGCGCATGGTGAGCTCGACGGAATCGGCGATCACCTCGCGCGACACCAGCGACGACTTCATGCCCTGATGGCCCATGGCGATGCCATCGGTCACGGTAATGGTGGTGAACTCGCGCGGCGTGCCGCTCGCCGCCGCGACGCCGTGCTTCACGGCCTGCGCCTGGCGCATCAGCGTGATGTTGCAGGGCGCCGCCTCGTTCCAGCAGGTCGCCACGCCGACGAAGGGCTGATGGATCTGCTCGCGCGTGAGCCCCATCGCATAATAGTAGGAGCGATGCGGCGCCCTCTGCGGGCCTTCCGTCACATGCCGGCTGGGGAGCTTCGCCTTGTCGAACGTCTTGGCGTCCATCTGTCGTCCTCTGTGCCGTCGCCTCCGATGCCGGGTGAATGGCAGCGCACTCAAGGCTTCCGCCCTCGGGACTGCTGGCAAGACAAGCGACGATCACCCACCACTCAGGATTCCGGGCGCCGCGACTCCGGCCATACCGTTCACCGAACCGCCTCAGCGGCCCGGAGAAGACGCCGAGAGAGCGCCTCCTCCTGATACGGATGCACGCTAAGGGGGTTTTGGGCGGAAAAAAGGAGCTTCGTCGTGGAGAATAGGATGCGCGAATGGATTCAGGTTCCATGTGGCAATTCTGCCACTGAAACCCGGGCGGCCGTTTCAGTCTCCACAAGACCGGAACGCCGTCTCGATCCGCTGGCTTCCGCGGCCCCCTGCCCGAACACCCGGCATGGGCAGGACACGACCGCCAGATAACCATAGCGTCTAAGGACGAATACGATCAAAGCTTTGTGAAGCTTTGTTAACAACCCGTCCGGCCGCAAGGGCTCGCCGAGGGATGCGGCATCACGCCACGCCCTTCAGGCGCTCCAGCGCGGCCTCCAGCTTGGCGCGCGTCGCCTCGGCATCGGCCTTGCGCTCGCGCTGCTCCTCCACGACGTGCTCCGGCGCACGCGAGATGAAGTTCTCGTTGGCGAGCTTCGACTGGAGCTTGCCGATCTCGTCGGCCACCTTGCCGAGCTCCTTTTCCAGGCGCCCGCGCTCGGCGGCGAGATCCACCACATCGGCGAGCGGCAGCGCCACGGTCGCCTCGCCCAGGACGATCTGGGCGGCACCCGCCGGAATCCGGTCCGCCAGATCGAGGCTCTCCAGCCGGGCGAGCCGGCAGATCTCCGTGCGCCAGACGTCGACCAGCGCCATGGTCTCCTGCGACGCGCCGGTGACGAGGCACGGGATCTTCGCCCCGCCGGCACGTTCATCTCCGAGCGCACCGAGCGCACCTCGGAGACGAAGCGGACCACCCAGTCGATCTCGGCGTCGGCCCGGCGGTCGGCAAGGCCCCTCGCCTGCGGCCAGGCCGCGAGGATCAGCCGGGAGCCGCGTTCCGGCCCCTGCTCGCCCGTGCGCGCCCACAGCTCCTCGGTAATGAAGGGCATGAAGGGATGAAGCAGCGTCACGATCCGGTCGAGCGTCCAGGCCGCGGTGGCGCGCGTCTCCGCCTTGGCGGCCTCGTCCTCGCCATTGAGCGGCGACTTGATGAGCTCCAGATACCAGTCGCAGAAGACGTGCCAGACGAAGCGGTAGAGCGCGGCCGCGGCATCGTTGAACCGGTATTGCTCGATGGCCTGCGTCACCGTCTCGCCTGCGCGCTCGGCCTCGCCCACGATCCATTTGTTGATCGTCTGGCCGAGCGCGGAGGGGTCGAAATCCGCCTGCCGGACGCACTCGTTCATCTCGCAGAAGCGCGCGGCGTTCCAGAGCTTGGTCGCGAAGTTGCGGTAACCCTCCACGCGCTGGCGCGACATCTTGATATCGCGGCCCTGGGCGGCCATGGCAGCCAGCGTGAAGCGCAGGGCGTCCGCGCCATAGGCATCCACCAGCTCCAGCGGATCCATGACGTTGCCCTTGGACTTCGACATCTTCTGGCCCTTCTCGTCGCGGACCAGGGCGTGGATATAGACGGTGTGGAACGGCACTTCCTTCATGAAGTGCAGCCCCATCATCATCATGCGCGCGACCCAGAAGAAGATGATGTCGAAGCCGGTGACCAGCACATCGGTCTTGTAATAGCGCTCAAGCTCCGGCGTCTCGTCCGGCCAGCCGAGCGTGGAGAACGGCCAGAGCGCGGAGGAGAACCAGGTGTCGAGCACATCCTCGTCGCGCTCCAGCGCCACGCGGCGGCCGTAGTGACGCTCGGCCGCGGCCAGCGCCTCCTCCTCCGTCTTCTCCACGAAGACCTCGCCATCCGGCCCGTACCAGGCCGGGATCTGGTGGCCCCACCAGAGCTGGCGGGAGATGCACCAGGGCTGGATGTTGCGCATCCACTCGTAATAGGTCTTCGCCCAGTTCTCCGGCACGAAACCGGTCTCGCCGCTCTCCACCGCCTGGATGGCGGGCTTGGCGAGCGTCGCGGCATCGACATACCACTGCTCGGTGAGATAGGGCTCGATCACCACATTGGAGCGGTCGCCATAGGGCACCGTGTTGGCGTGCTCCTCGACCTCGGCCAGGAGGCCCCTCGCCTCCATCATCTCGACCACGCGCTTGCGCGCCTCGAACCGGTCGAGCCCGTCGAGCGCGAGTGTCTCCTGCAGATCGTCGCTATCCCCGATGTCGGCCAGGAAGTCCTTGTTGTCGCGCACCGCGATACAGGCGTTCTCGTCGAGAACGTTGATCATCGCCAGGCCGTGGCGCTTGCCGACCTCGAAATCGTTGAAGTCGTGGGCCGGCGTGATCTTCACCGCACCCGAGCCCTGCTCGGGATCGGCATAGTCGTCGGCAACGATCGGAATCTCGCGGCCGACCAGCGGCAGGACGACGGTGCGGCCCACCAGATCCGTGTAGCGCTCGTCGTCGGGATGCACGGCGACCGCGGTGTCGCCCAGCATGGTTTCGGGCCGCGTCGTCGCCACGGTGATGAACCGGCCGGGCTCGTCCTTCACCGGGTATTTGAAATGCCAGAGATGGCCCTTCGTCTCGACCTGCAGCACCTCGAGGTCTGAGATCGCGGTGCGGAATTTCGGATCCCAGTTGACGAGCCGCTTGTCCTTGTAGATGAGGCCCTGCCTGTAGAGCGTGACGAACACCTCCAGCACGGCACGGCTCAGCCCTCGTCCATGGTGAAACGCTCGCGGCTCCAGTCACAGGACGCGCCGAGCCGGCGGAGCTGGCCGGTGATCATCCCGCCCGACTGTTCCTTCCACGCCCAGACCTTCTCGATGAAGGCCTCGCGCCCCATCTCCCAGCGCGAGGGTTCCTGGCGCTCCATGAGCTGGCGCTCGACCACCATCTGCGTGGCGATGCCCGCATGGTCCATGCCCGGCTGCCACAGCACGTCGCGCCCGCGCATGCGCTCGAACCGGACGAGGATGTCCTGGATCGTGTTGTTGAGTGCATGGCCCATATGCAGCGAGCCCGTCACATTGGGCGGCGGGATCACGATGGTGAAGGGCTCCGCATCCGGGCGCTGACCGGCACGGAATGCGCCGGACCGCTCCCAGTCGTCATAGATGCGTTCTTCGATATCCTGCGGCTTGAAAGTCTTCTCGAGCATGCACGTCTCTCGCGGTCTCGCCGGCCAGGCGCGGCAAGTGTCGAATGGAGGCCCTCTGCGTCGACCGCAAGTCATTCGGCCGGCACATGACTGCCGGCTTTAAACCGCACTTGGCTGGGAGTTTCAACAGTCCGCGGCGAAAGACCCGCAACAGGCCCGGCGCCGGCACCCCTCGCTCAGCGGGTCCGACGCTCCGCGATACGCTGGGAGATACGTTCGATCTCCTGGCGTACGAGCGTTTCCACAAGGCCGGGCAGGTTATGGTCGAGCCACTCCTTGAGCATGGGACGGAGCAGCGTGCGCGCCTCCTCCCTCAGCATCTCGTCGCCGAGGCGGTCCGACAGCTCGCCGAACGCATCCCAGACGGCCGACTCGGTTTCCGCGGCGATGAGCCGCTCGTCCTGCACGCTCATGGTATCGGTCTCCGCCGTCTCAGTCTCTTCGGCCCGCATGTCGGCCGGCGCCGCTGCCGTCTCGGCAGGCGGTGCCGCAGTCTCCGGCATGCCGGCCGCATCGTCGTCCGACAGATCCGCGGCATCCGGCGCCTTGTCCCCGATCGCCGAGGGAGCGGTCGCCATGCTGTCATTGGCCGGCGTGCCGTAGGGCGCCGGCGCGCCTGTCTCGCGACCGGGCGCGGCTTCCGCCTCCCGCCCGGCCTCGCCGGTCGAGGGGAAAGTTGCACTGAAATGGCTCGCGGAAACCGGCTGTGCTTCGCCCGCGCCCTGCCCCCATGGCTCGCCGTCGGAGGGACGGCGCAGCCTAAGCACCCGTTCGCCGGGCGGGGTGGCCTCGGGGTGCGCCTCCTGCGCATCCGGCACCGCGGCAGGCCCGGGCGCAGACGTCGCGGACGGTTCGGCGGCGGGCCTGGACAGCCGCGCGTCCAGCCTCTGGTCCTCGTCGATCGCGCGCCGGATGGATGCGAGAATCTCCTCCATGCTCGGCTCGGCCGGATGTTCTGGCTTGTTCATGATCTTGCGGGACCTCTACTCGCGTCTGACCTGTGCGAATCAGCTTCTTGCACGAAAAAGGATCGCCGAATCGCTCCGCGCGGGCAAACATCCAGCGGTGGAACCGGGTAGCAAAATCGTGGAAAACCGCTATTCCGTCCCGCCGATCCCGGTGCCGAACAGCTTGTAGCGGACATTCTGGTAGTTCACGTCGGGATTATAGGGCGCGACCGGCAGGCTGAGCTGCTGGACATTGAGCCGTCCCATGGCCGCGATGAGCTGATAGGCGGCGACAATCCGGTCGCGCCGTGCCGTGACCACGGAGACGCGGGCATTGACCAGCTCCTGCTCGGCATTCAGCACGTCGAGGGTGGTCCGGGTTCCGACCTCGGCCTCCTGCTTGACGCCCTCATAGGCCAACTCCTGGGCCCTGACCTGCTCGGTGGTCGACACGATGGTCTGGCGCGCCGCGTCGAGATTGTTCCAGGCCTGCACCACCGCCTCGCGCGCGGCCCGGCGCGCCTCGAGGATCTGGATGCGCCGCTGGCTGTTCGTCTGCTTGGCCTGGCGCACCTGGGAGTAGACCGCCCCGCCCTGATATAGCGGCATGGTCACCGCGCCCAGGATGGAGGTGCTCTCCGACTTGTCCACGCTCAGGCTCGGCTCGTGGCTCCAGCTGTACTCCGCCTGAAGCGAAACCTGAGGCAGCAGGTCGCCGCGCGCCACCTCGACCGCATAGCGCGAGGCCTCCTCGGTGAAGGAGGCCACGCCGACATCCGGGTTGTTGGCGTCGCCGGCCGCGATTGCCGATTTGAGCGTCTTCGGGATCAGATGCTCGGGCAGGCTCGGGAAGACGAGGCCATCCGGCGAATGGCCGATCACGCGGACATAATTCGCAACGGAGGCCGCGAGATTGGCCTGCGCAACAGACAGGGCGGACAGGCTTTCCGACAGGCGTGCGCGCGACTGCGCCACATCGGTGCGCGTCACCTCGCCGACATTGAAGCGGGCCTGGGTCGCGCGCAGCTGCTCGCGCAGCACCTCGACGTTCTTGCGCCGCAGATCGACGATCTGTCGGTCCTGGATGACGTTCATGAAGGCGACGACGCCGTTGAGCAGGACGTTCTGCTCGGTGCCGCGCAGGGATTCGCGGCCGGCATCGACATTCGCCTCCGCCTGGCGCGTGCTGTTGACGGTCTTGAAACCGCGAAACAGGGGCTGTGTCAGCGTGATGGAAAAGTTGCCGGGATCGGTGCTTCCGTTCGATGACATGCCGAGCGCGGTGGTCGTGTCCGTGTCGGTATAGCCGTAGCTGCCGTTCACCTCCACGGTCGGGCGCCAGCCGGACAGGGCCTGGGGCACCTGTTCGTCCGTCGCCCTCTGGCGCGCCCGGTCGGCATTGAGCGTCGGGTTCCCGCCATAGGCGCTGATCAGGGCCTGCTGAAGCGTTTCCGCGTCCGCCCGCGCCGTCATCGCCGCGACTGCCGCAGCCCCGACGCCCAGCAGACAGGCGGCCTTCACCATTGCGAGACGCTTACTGCGCAAGACCGTCACCCCTAGCTTGATCATCCCCGGTACTCTCCCGCGGCTTCCTGAGAGTGCCGCTACTGGCTTGTGCTACCGGAGCAGTCCGCATAGTCCGAAACGACAAACGAGACCCCAAGCGGCAAGACCGCCGGCCTCTTCCGTCATTCCTGCAGCGACCCCGATATCGAACTCCACTCACATCAAACCGGCACGCCACTGCCCCCATGGCGCCAGATGCCGTGCCTTAAGCTAATCGTTCCCGCCCGCCTTGTCACCATGCGGCCGGCCGCCAACCTTAACAACCGCCATGCCCCGCACCGTTATTCTCGCACAGCGAAATTACCGTTCAGAAAACGAAACGCGGGCGTTCCACCTCGAAACCCGGCAAGGCCGGGACATTCGCGTCGTAAGACTGGCGCGAACTTATGGCCGTCCCGTGACGGGTGAACAGCGTGGTCTTGCCGACGCCGTTCTCCGGCTCAACGACCGCCACCAGCCGGCCATTGTCCTTCAACTGATCGAACAGGGCGGCCGGGATCTCCGGCACCGCGCCGTTCACGACGATCACGTCATAGGGGCCTTCCGCCTTGTGCCCGTCGCGCAGCGGGCCGGTCACGACGGCGGCGTTCATGACGCCGTGCTCGACCAGAAGCTCGCCGGCGCGGTCCGCCAGGTCCCCGTCCGCCTCGAGCGCGACGACCGACTGGGCAAGACGCGAGATGACGGCGGTCGAATAGCCGAGCGCGCATCCCACATCGAGCACCAGTTCGTCCTGGTCGATCCCGGCGAGCTGGAGCAGCCGCGCGAAGCTCATGGGCTCCATGAGATAGCGCGGCGGCGCGCCGTCCACCGCCTCCGTCAACGGAAGGTCCTCGTCCATATAGGCGAGCTGCTGGCGCGCACGGGGCACGAAGGCCTCCCGCGGCACCTCGCTCATGGCCGCGATGATCCGGTGATCGGTGATCCCGCTCGGCCGGATCTGCGATTCCACCATATTGGTCCGTGCGGTCTGGAAATCGGTCATGGCTCTCAAGGCACGCTGGTTGGTGGCAGGATGGTCTGGCGCCACTGATACCCGAATGGCCGCCGCCCGCCAATAGCCAATCCCGCCGGCGGGGGCGGCGCGGCTCCCACCCCGGACAAAGGCCTTGCATAAGCCTTCGTCCATGATAAATGTTCCCGCGCTAACGGCCTCGTGGCGGAGTGGTTACGCAGCGGACTGCAAATCCGTTTACCCCGGTTCGATTCCGGGCGAGGCCTCCAACGTTCCCCTTGTTGTTCTTCAAACCGTCGCGCGCTACCCCTCGACCACGTCCGGCAACGTCGTCGCCGGCGGGGTGTTGCGCGAGCGCGTCGTGCGCACGATGCCGTCGATGACGGTCATGCCGACGCCGGGCAGGTTGCCCTGCTCCACGCTCTCCAGGATGGTCTTGCCCGGTGCATGCTGGGCACGGTCCATGATGACGAAATCGGCAGACCGGCCGACCTCGATCAGTCCGCAATCGAGATCGCGCATGCGCGCCGTGTTGCCGGTGGCGAAGCAGAAGGCGGTCTCCGCCGGCACGTCGCCGAGGCTCGAGAGCATGGCGACCATGCGCAATATGCCGAGCGGCTGGACGCCGGAGCCCGCCGGCGCGTCCGTGCCGAGAATCACACGCTCGACCTGGCTGAGCTCGTGAGCGGTGCGCACCGCGAGAAGCGCCGCGCGCTCATTGCCGTTATGGACGACCTCGATGCCGCGCCGGCACTGCTCGCACAGGCAGGTGATCTGGTCGTCGGGCAGTGCTGTGTGGCCACCATTGATGTGGCCGATAATGTCGGCATCGGCCTCCAGCACCACATCCTTGTCGATGAGGCCGGAGCCGGGAATGGACGGTCCGCCGGTGTGGATCGTGCTCTGGATGCCGTATTTGCGCGCCCAGGCGACCATCTTCTGGGCCGTCTCGCCGGCCTTCACCGAGCCGAGGCCGACCTCGCCCAGCAGCTTGACCCCGGCGGAGGCGAGCTCCTTGAAGTCCTCCTCCTCCATGCCCTCCTCGATGACGGGCGCGCCGGCGATCATCTTGACGCCGGAGGGGCGGAAATTCTCGTACCAGCGCTGCGAGGCGATGGCGAGCGCCTTCAGGCCCACAATATCCTTCGGCCGGCCCGGCAGATGGACCTCGCCGGCGGAGATCATGGTCGTGACGCCGCCATGGAGGCAGCTCTCGATCCAGTTGAGCTGCTGCTGGCGCGGCGTGTAATCGCCGATCACGGGATGGACATGGCTGTCGATCAGCCCCGGCGCGACGGTCGTGCCCTTGGCGTCGATCACAGTGTCGGCACGATCGGTATCGAGCTCGCCCTCCCGCCCGATCGCGGAAATCCGCCCGTCGATCGCCACGATGCAGTCGGCATCGAGGATCGGCGCCTCCAACGCGCCGCTCAGCATCAGGCCGATATTGCGGATGACGAGCTTGCGCCCCTCTTCTGCCATGTCTCATCTCCCATGAAAGCCAGTGACTGCCGCCCCGGGCGGCGCCGATTGCATCTTTGTTAGCATACAAATGAAAAAGGCCGTCGCCAACCGCCTCGCGACGCGGCTCGCACGATTGACAGGATGGAGGCATGACGGCATATTCATTTGTGTACTAACAAATATCGGAGACACCTCGTGACCTATGTGGTGACCGAGAACTGCATCAAGTGCAAATTCCAGGACTGCGTGTCGGTCTGCCCGGTTGACTGTTTCTACGAAGGCGAGAATATGCTCGTCATCCATCCGGACGAATGCATCGATTGCGGGGTGTGCGAGCCGGAATGCCCGGCGGACGCGATCAAGCCGGATACCGAACCGGGCCTCGAGGAATGGCTTGAACTGAACGCGAAATACGCCGATCAATGGCCCAACATCACCGATCAGGGCGAGCCGCCGGCCGACGCGGAAAGCTGGAACGGCGTCGAAGGCAAGCGCGCCCAGCTGTCGGAGGCTCCCGGTGCCGGTGCCTGAGAGCGCCGCGCCCAAGCAGCGAAGGAAGCCCATGAACGAACATGTCGCGACTGCGCCCGCAGACGACGAGCTGGAAGTTTCGCTCGTTCCGGAAGCCGATTTCGCGCGCGTCCGCTTCGCCGGGGATTCCGGCGACGGCATCCAGCTCACCGGCACGCGCTTTGCGGCCTCCGCCGCACGCTTCGGCAACGATCTGGCGACGTTTCCCGACTACCCCGCCGAGATCCGCGCGCCGCAGGGCACGCTCTATGGCGTGTCGGCCTACTCGCTCAATATCGGACGCACGGAGGTGCTCACCTTCGGCGACGTCTCCGACGTGCTGGTGGCGCTCAACCCGGCAGCGCTCAAGACCAATCTCGCCGATCTGAAGGATGGCGGGCTCCTGATCGTCGACGAAAGCGCCTTCATCGACCGCAATCTCGCCAAGGCGGGCTATGAGGCGAACCCGCTTCAGGACGATTCGCTCGGGCGCTACCGCGTCCTTCCCATCGACATCACGACCCGCACGCTCGACGCCGTGGCGGAGACCGGCCTCGGGCGCAAGGATGCCACGCGCTGCAAGAACATGTGGACGCTCGGCCTCGTGCTCTGGCTGTTCGAGCGCGACACCGACGCCGTCGCCGACTGGCTCCAGCGGAAGTTCTATAAGACGCCGGAGGTGCTGGCCGCCAATCTCGCCGCGCTCAAGGCCGGCCACGCCTGGGGCGAGACCGCGGAGCTGCCGCCGGAGATGCGGCGCTATCACATTCCGAAGGCGAAACTGAAGACCGGCGAATACCGTACCGTCACCGGCAACGAGACGCTCGCCTGGGGCCTCTATGCGGGCGCCCGGCTCGCCGGCCTCGACCTGTTCTTCGGCTCCTATCCGATCACACCGGCCTCGCCCCTTCTCCACGCGCTGTCGCGCATGAAGAACCGTGGCGTCATCACCTTCCAGGCCGAGGACGAGATCGCGGCGGTCTGCTCCGCCATCGGCGCCTCCTATGCCGGCTCGCTCGGTGTGACGGCAAGCGCGGGGCCCGGCATCGCGCTGAAGACGGAGGCCATCGGGCTTGCCATCTCCACGGAGCTGCCGCTCGTCGTGGTCGACGTCCAGCGCGGCGGCCCCTCGACCGGCCTGCCGACCAAGACCGAGCAGTCCGACCTGTTCCAGGCCGTCTATGGCCGCAATGGCGACGCGCCGGTGCCGGTGATCGCCGCCTCGCGCTCGAGCGACTGCTTCGACTGCGCCATCGAGGCGGTGAAGATCGCCACGCGCTACATGACGCCGGTCATGCTGCTGTCGGACGGCTATATCGCCAATTCGGCGGAGCCCTGGCCGCTGCCCGACCCCTCGAAGTTCGCGCCCTTCCCGGTCTCCTTCCGGACCGATGCGGACGGGTTCGAACCCTTCGCGCGCGATCCGGAGACGCTCGCACGCGCCTGGGCCGTGCCGGGAACGCCGGGGCTCGAACACCGGATCGGCGGGCTGGAGAAGGCCGACATCACCGGCAATGTCTCCTACGACCCGGACAATCACGAGCACATGACCCGGCTGCGCGTCGACAAGATCCGCGGCATCGCCGACGCCCTGCCCGAGCAGCGCCCGGAAGTGGGCAAGCCCCATGGCCGCCTCGCCGTGGTGGGGTGGGGCTCGACCTGGGGCGCGACCCGCGTCGCGGTGCGCCGCGCCATGGCGGAGGGCATCGACGTCGCCCAGATCCATCTGCGTCATATCTGGCCCCTGCCGAAGAATCTTGGCGACCTCTTGGGAGCTTACGACAAGATCCTGATTCCGGAACTCAATACCGGCCAGCTCGCCGCCCTGCTTCGCGCCGAGCTCGGCATCCGCCCCCACACGCTCAACAAGGTGAAGGGCCAGCCCTTCAAGGTCAGCGAGATCGGCGCGGCGATCCGCGAGCTCGCCGCCGACTGACGAGACAGGCCCTGCGCACCCCGAAGAGACACGTGCCATGAACGAGATTGCCCCCACCCCCTTGAAACCGAAGGACTTCGCCTCCGATCAGGAGGTGCGCTGGTGCCCCGGCTGCGGCGACTACGCGATCCTCAAGGCGATCCAGAAGACGCTCGCCGATATCGGGGCTGAGCCGGAGAACACGGTGTTCATCTCCGGCATCGGCTGCTCCTCGCGCCTGCCCTACTACATGGCGACCTACGGCTTCCATACGATCCATGGACGCGCGCCCGCCATCGCCACGGGCACCAAGCTCGCCAATCCCGAGCTCGACGTGTGGGTGATCACCGGCGACGGCGACGGCTTCTCCATCGGCGGCAACCACATGCTGCATGTGCTGCGCCGCGACGTGGACATGCAGATCCTGGTGTTCAACAACGAGGTCTACGGCCTCACCAAGGGCCAGGCCTCACCCACCTCGCGCGTCGGCATGAGAAGCCCGTCGACGCCGCTCGGCTCGCTCGACGGGCCGGTCAATCCGTGCGTCTTCGCGCTCGCCGCCGGCGCCCGCTTCGTCGCCCGCTCCGCCGACACGCTGCAGAAGCAGCTCTCGCCCCTTCTGGCGGAGGCCCAGGCCCACAAGGGCGCCTCCTTCGTGGAGATCCTGCAGAACTGCATCATCTACAATGACGGCGTGTTCAACGAGGTGACCGACAAGAAGACGGCGCCAGAGCACACGCTCATCCTCGAGCACGGCGCGCCCATGGTGTTCGGCGCGGAACGGGAGAAGGGCCTGCGCGTCAAGCCCGGCGGCTTCGGCGTCGAGGTCGTCACGCTCGGCGACGGCATCGCGGAGAGCGATCTCCTGGTGCATGACGAGACCAATCTCGACCTCGCGAACCACCTCGCAAGGCTGACGGGCCCCGATTTCCCGACGGTCCTCGGCGTGCTCTACCGGGTGCCGGGCGAAAGCTACGAGGCGCGCGTCCACGAGCAGCTCGACGCCGCACGCACGGAGGTCGAGGCCGACCCCCATGCCGATATCGACGCCCTCCTCCATGACGGCCCCGTCTGGCGAATCGACTGAAGAGGCTACGAGTTCTCTGTGTCGCGGCCGTCCGGCTCCTTTGCGACGCCCTTAAAGGGTTCGCTATCATCCTTTACGCCCATGAGCTGACCAGTTCGCTCATCTCTCTTCTGCCAGTGGCCGTCAGGGCGTTGGAACTGCGTGCGTGCCTTGACCGCACCGCGCCGATAACCTTTTCCTGTGTTTGTACCCATATTTACTCTCCAATTTTTCGCAATATACAGTGTTTTATGATGGCCCTCCATCCAAATGTGGTGGTTTCCGGTGCCGATTTCCCTCTTGCAACCGCAATTCTGGTGCGGCCTCAGACTTAGAATAAGAATCCCTCTATCGTCTGTTGACGATTGCTGCGACTTTCGCCCATACTGTTAGTGTACAAACAAATAAGGCGGAGGGATTGGGGTCCATGGCGTCATATGCGCGGCCGTCATCCATCGAGGAGACGCTCTCGCTCCTGAAGCGCGACAGCTGGCGGATCGTCGCCGGCGGCACTGACTTCTACCCCATGCAGGGCGACAAGCCGATTCGGGAAAACGTTCTCGATGTCAGTGACTTGCGCGACCTTCGCGAGATCTCGGTAGAGGGCGACCACTGGCGCATAGGCGGCCTTGCGAGCTGGACCGACGTGATCCACCACGACCTGCCGCGGGCCTTTGACGGGCTGAAGCTCGCCGCCCGCGAGGTCGGTTCGATCCAGATCCAAAATGCGGGCACCGTCGCCGGCAATCTCTGCAACGCCTCGCCCGCCGCCGACAGCGTTCCCCCGCTCCTGACGCTCGATGCGAGCGTGGAGCTCTCATCCCAGGATGGGCGGCGCACATTGCCGCTCGGTGAGTTCATCACCGGCGTCCGCCGGACCGCCATGCGGCCCGACGAGATCGTGAGTGCCGTCCTGATCCCGCGCGCCGGCGACGATGCCCCCGGTCATTTCATCAAGCTCGGCGCGCGGGTCTATCTCGTCATCTCCATCGTCATGGTGGCCGCCATCGTCGAGCCGGCGGGCGACGGCACGGTAAGCCGCGCGCGCGTCGCGGTCGGCTCCTGCTCGCCGGTCGCGCAGCGCCTTCCCGCACTGGAAGCCGCGCTGGCCGGTGTGCCCTTCGAGGCGGCGGCGCTGGCCGAGATCGTGCGGCCGGAGCATTTCTCCGTCCTCTCCCCATCGACGATGTGCGCGCATCGGCCGGCTACCGGCTCGAGGCGGCGGAGGAGATGACGCGCCGTGTCCTGAAAGCCTGCGCAGGAGGCAAGTGAGCCATGGAGGCCACCACCGTCGCATTCACGCTCAATGGCGACCGCGTCACCGTCGATGCCCCGCCGGCGGAGCGGCTGAGCAACCTCCTGCGCGAACGCCTCGGCAAGACGGGCACGAAGGTCGGCTGCGACGCCGGCGATTGCGGCGCCTGTACGGTGCTGATGGACGGCGAGCCGGTCTGCGGCTGCATGGTGCCGGCGGGCCGGCTTGACGGACGCGACGTGGTGACGGTGGAGGGCCTTGCCGCCAATGGCACGCTGAGCCGGCTTCAGCGCGCCTTCCTGCACCATGGCGCGGCGCAATGCGGTATCTGCACGCCGGGCATGCTGGTCTCCGCCGCGTCATTGCTCAGGAAGAACGAAAAGCCCACCGAGCAGCAGGTTATGGACGCGCTCGGCGGCGTGCTGTGCCGCTGCACGGGCTACCGCAAGATCGTGTCCGCCGTCATGGAGGCGCTCGATTTCGACGCGCCCTCCCCCGTCGCCGCGCGCGGCAAGGCCGTGGGCGCCGCGCTCGAACGGCTCGACGGCGAGGCGAAGGTGCGCGGCACCGATATCTTCGGCGCCGACAGCTGGCCCGACGACGCGCTGGTCGTGCGTGTCGTCCGCTCGCCGCACCACCATGCCGACTTTGCCTTCGGCGACATCGAGGCCTTCGTCGCCAACCATCCGGGTATCGAGACCGTGCTGACGGCGGCCGACATTCCCGGCGAGAACCGGTTCGGCGTCATTCCGCCCTTCGCCGAGCAGCCCGTCTTTGCGGAGAAGACGGCGCGCTTCCGTGGCGAGGCGGTCGCCGCGATCGCCGGCGAGGCCGCCGCGATGGCCGCGCTCGACCTTGACGACTTTCCCGTCACCTGGACCGAGCGGCCCGCCTATCTTCACCCTGAAGAGGCCGAGGCCGACGGCGCCGTGCCCCTCCACGCCGACCGCGAGGGCAATGTGCTGACCGGCGGCTTCGTGAAGCGCGGCGACGCGCAGGCCGGTCTCGACGAGGCCGACACGGTGGTCGAGGGCAGCTATTCCACCGGCTTCATCGAGCATGCCTATATCGAGCCCGAGGCCGGCTTCGCACGGCGCACGGGCAACCGCGTCGAGATCCATGCCTGCACCCAGGCCCCTATATGGACCGCGACGACATGGCCCGGATCATGGGGCTTGCGCCGGAGGATGTCCGCATCGTGCCGACCGCCGTCGGCGGCGGCTTCGGCTCCAAGCTCGATATCTCGCTCCAGCCCTATGTGGCGCTCGCCGCCTGGAAGACGGGCCGGCCCGCCCGCATCGTCTACACACGCGCCGACTCCATGATGTCGACGACGAAGCGCCATCCCTCGCGCATCCGTGCCCGCATCGGGGCGACGCGCGACGGGCGGATCACGGGCATGGACTTCCTCGGTACCTTCAACACCGGCGCCTATGCCTCATGGGGCCCGACGGTCGCCAACCGCGTGCCGGTCCATGCCTCCGGCCCCTATGTCATCCCCAATTACCGGGCGGAAAGCCGCGCGATCCACACCCATTGCGCGCCGTCGGGCGCTTTCCGGGGCTTCGGCGTGCCGCAATCGGCCATCGCGCAGGAAACGCTGTTCGACGAGCTCGCCGACGCCATCGGCATGGACCGGCTGGAGTTCCGCCTCAGGAACGCCCTCGACAACGGCCAGCCGACGGTCACGGGACAGGTCTTCGACAAGGGCGTCGGCATCAAGGCGTGCCTGGACGCGCTCAGGCCCCATTGGGAACGCGCCCGCCGCGAGGCGCGCGAGGCCAATGGGCGGACAAACGGGTCCGCCACGCGCCGCGGCGTGGGGCTGGCCGCGGGCTGGTACGGCTGCGGCAACACCTCGCTGCCCAACCCCTCCACCATCAAGGCGGGGCTCACGCCGGACGGCCGGGTGATGCTGCATCAGGGCGCGGTCGATATCGGCCAGGGCTCCAACACGGTCGTCGCCCAGATCTTCGCCGATGCGCTCGGCATTCCCGTCCACGACATCCGCCTCGTCGGCGGCGATACCGACATCACCCCCGATGCCGGAAAGACATCCGCCTCGCGCCAGACCTTCGTCTCCGGCAACGCCGCACGCCTTGCCGGCGAGGCGCTCAGGGCGGAGCTCCTGCGGCTCGGCAATGTCTCGTCGCAAGCCCGGATCACGCTCGACGGCGGAACGCTGGTGCTGACCGACACGAATGGCGAGCGGCGCGTCGAGCTCTCCGGACTTGCCAGCGACGCGAACGGCTATGTCGCCTGCGTGGCGGAGACCTACGACCCGCCGACCGCGCCGCTCGACGAGAACGGCCAGGGCGTGCCCTATGCCGTCTTCGGCTATGCCGCCCATATGGTGGAGCTGGAGGTGGACGAGGCGCTCGGGCGGGTGAAACTCCTCAAGCTCACCGCCGCCCACGATGTCGGCCGCGCCATCAATCCCGTGCTCGTCGAAGGCCAGGTGGAAGGCGGCGCGGCGCAGGGTGTCGGGCTCGCCCTCATGGAGGAGTTCATCCCCGGGCGCACCGACAATCTGCACGATTATCTGATCCCCACCTTCGGCGACATGCCGAAGGTCGAGACCCTGATCGTCGAGGTCGAGGACGCCCACGGCCCCTATGGCGCCAAGGGGCTCGGCGAACATACGCTGATCCCGACCGCGCCGGCGATCCTGAACGCCATCCGCGATGCCTGCGGCGTGCTCGTGCGCAATCTTCCGGCCACGCCCGACAAGGTCCGCACCGCCATCGCGGCCGCGCGAGCAGAGGACACCGAATGAGCGAGACACCCAAACCCGCAGACAAGATCCGCTGCGATGCCTGTCCGGTGATGTGCTACATCGCCGAGGGCAAGACCGGCGCCTGCGATCGCTATGCCAATGAGGGCGGAAATCTTGTCCGCGTGGACCCGTTCACCATCGTCGAGCGCGCCCGCGAGGACGGCGGCAAGCTCGTGCGCTTCATGGACAAGCCGGAGGAATGGTCCGGCGATCTGGTGCACGCCGATTCCGCCTTCATCACCGCGGTCGGCGCCGGCACGACCTATCCCGACTACAAGCCCGCCCCCTTCATCGTGTCCTCGGAACACGACGGCGTCGACATGGTGACGGTCGTGACCGAGGGCATCTTCAGCTATTGCGGCGTTAAGGTGAAGATCGACACCGACCGGCATCTGGGCGAGGAGCGCTCGGTCGTGCGATGCGAGGGCGAGGCTGTCGGCCATGTGACGACCGGCGAATACGGCTCGCAGATGCTCTCGCTCGGCGGCGTGAACCACCTGACCGGCGGCTCCAAGAAGGAAGGCCGCGTCACCTGCGACACGCTGCTCAAGCTCTCCAACTGCGAGCCGGTGGAACTGACCATCGACGAGGGCTCGACGGTCATCGTGGAGGCCGGCAAGGCGCCGATCATCGACGGCCGGCACGAGGAATATATGCGGGTCGGCTGCGGGTCGGCGACCATCGGCATGTTCGCCAAGCAATGGTTCGACCATGTGGACGACGTGGTGGTGGTCGACGACCACATCACCGGCGTCCTGTCGGAGCATCAGGCCGGGAAGGTTCTGGGCGCCAAGGATACCGGCATCAAGATCAAGGGGCGGCGCTCCACGCCCGGGCGCTACTTCCAGGTGGCCGAGCCCGGATCCGGCTGGGGCGGGACCGATATTTCCGACCCGCTCACCATCCTCGGCGACTTCAACCCAAAGATCGCCTGGCCTGGCCTG
Organism: Kaustia mangrovi; assembly: GCF_015482775.1. Taxonomy (GTDB): domain Bacteria; phylum Pseudomonadota; class Alphaproteobacteria; order Rhizobiales; family Im1; genus Kaustia; species Kaustia mangrovi. Next base: position 553,400 of record NZ_CP058214.1, read on the forward strand.
AGGCTCCTCATGGTCTCCACCACCGGCGAGCAGCATGCCTATTTCGAGCTCGACGAGGACCTTAAGCCCGTCGCCAGGGAGCTGCCCGAGGCGCTCGTCCAGTCGGTGGAGCGCATCCAGGAGAATTGCGAGCCGGCAATGTCGTCGGTGCTCTTCATGGGCGGAGCCGGCGGGTCTCTGCGCGCCGGGGTCACGGAGAACCCGGTGAAGCTCACCCGTTCGGTGAAGGACCTGCTTACCGTCGTCACCTGCGGCGGCGCGCCCGCCTATGTATGGCCCGGCGGCGGCATCACGGTAATGGTGGACGTGACACGGATGCCCGCCATGTCGTTCGGCTATGTGCCCACCCCCGCCCTCGTCGCGCCCATCGAGTTTACCATGCGGCGCGAGGACTACGAGCGGCTCGGCGGGCACATGTCGGCCATCGTGCCCATAGGCGACGCGGTGGAGCAGGCCGGCCGGCGGGTCGGCGCGCGCGAGGACAACCCCTGGCCCACCGCGACCCATCTCTATAGCTGGGCGAAGCAGAAGAAGGATCCGGCGGCGTGACGGGACCGCAGGCAGCAATGCTGGGCGACGGACGCCGGCTGCATCTCCAGCACGGCCCCATCGACCTGATCGTGGAGGCCTTCGGCGCCGATGCCGAAGTCTCGCGCGCCTATGGGCAGGCCGTGGAGCGGTTCCGCACGGTGCTGACCGGGCTCGTGGAGGAGCTGCCGCGCCTGCGCACCGCCTGCCCGCCCGAAGGCCTCGGCCTCGAGGGCCCCGTCGCCCGGCGCATGGAGGCGGCCGTCCGGCCCTTCGCGGACACGCATTTCGTAACCCCCATGGCCGCCGTCGCCGGATCGGTCGCGGAGGAGGTGCTCGCCGCGCTCGTCCGGGACCGCACCCTCAGGCGCGCCTATGTGAACAATGGCGGGGACATCGCAATTCATCTGGGCGATGGGGAGCGCTTCGAGATCGGCCTTGTCGCCGATCCGCGCCTGGCCGCGCTTGCCGGGTCGGCCCGCATTGCCGCCGCCGATCCCGTGCGCGGCATCGCCACATCGGGCCGCCACGGGCGTTCCCTATCCCTCGGCATCGCCGATGCCGTCACCGTGCTCGCGGAGCGGGCGTCCATGGCCGATACCGCCGCGACGCTCATCGCCAATGCCGTGGACCTTCCCGGCCATCCGGCCATCGCGCGCGTTCCGGCAAGCGAAATCGACCCGGATTCCGATCTCGGCGACAGGCCCGTCACAGCGGATATCGGCGCGCTTCCGCAATCCGATATCGCGACCGCCCTCGACAGGGGCGCGGCGCTGGCTGAGCACATGCGCACGCGCGGCCTCATTCATGGCGCCGCACTCATGCTCTGCGGCGAGGTGTGCCTGTGCGGCCTCGACCGCCCTTCCCTTCCCGTTCATCAATCCGAGAGGCTTGTCCATGCCTGATGTCGCGATCCGCAAGATGGCGCTCATGCTCGAGGAAATCCGCCACGAGGGCGGCCCGGCGCCGCAAACGCCGCTTCTGCGCGCCGCCTCGCTCGCCGTCATCGCCAATCCGTTCGCCGGGCGCTACGAGCCCGATATCGCCGGTTTCATGGAAGACCTGAAGCCTCTCGGCCTCGACATGGCCGACCGGCTGATCGCGGCGCTCGGCGGCGATCCGAAAAGGGTGGAAGGCTACGGCAAGGGCGCGATCGTCGGCCAGGCGGGCGAGCTGGAGCATGGCGCGCTGTGGCACGTGCCCGGCGGCTACGCCATGCGCGAGCGGCTCGGCGACGCCAAGGCCATCGTGCCCTCCACCAAGAAGGTCGGCGCGGCGGGCGCGCGTCTCGACGTGCCCATCACCCATGTCGACGCATCCTATGTGCGCAGCCATTTCGACGCGATGGAGGTCGGCCTGAACGACGCCCCGCGCGCCGACGAGATGGTGCTTGTGCTGGTCATGACGACGGGTCCCCGCATCCATGAGCGCGTGGGCGGCCTCAAGGCATCCGAGATCGAAGGAAAGGACGGGCTCAGATGACGGCGAAGATCCGCAAGATCGCTGTATTTGTCGAGGAGACCCACAAGGAGATCGGCCGCGAGATCCAGCCGCCGACGCGGCGGGCCGCGGCCGTGGCCGTGATCGAGAACCCGTTCGCCGGGCGCTATGTGGAGGACCTCGACGAACTGATGGAGATCGGCGCGGAGCTCGGCGGCCTGCTGGGCGAGCGCTGCGTCAAGGCGCTCGGCATTGAACCGGCCGCGGCCGAAAGCTACGGCAAGGCCGCCATGGTCGGCGAGAATGGCGAGCTGGAGCACGCCGCCGCCATCCTGCACCCCCGCCTTGGCGCCCCCTTGCGCAAGGCGGTGGAGAAGGGCGCGGCGCTGGTGCCCTCGTCGAAGAAGATGGGTGGCCCCGGCCAGCCGCTCGACGTGCCGCTCGGCCACAAGGACGCGGCCTATGTCCGTAGCCATTTCGACGGCATGGAGGTGCGCCTCAACGACGCGCCGCGGGCCAACGAGATCATGGTTGCCGTCGCCGTCACCGACAGCGGCCGCCCTCTGCCCCGTGTCGGCGGCCTGACGGCGGACGAGGCCAAGGGCGAGGACGGCTTGCGCTAGGACAACCGGGACTATTGGGAAGGATCGCTCTTCCGGCAACCGGGCAACGCGGCCCGATTGCCGGGCGATCCGGCGAGGGGATGCCGAATCAACCTCTGCGGACAAATAGAGGCTTGATCGCCAGAATGGCGTGCAGAAGAGTTGATCCGGTTCGAAGTGCTGGCGCACCCTGTTCCCGTCCTGATGGACGGGCAGGCCGTTCCGGCGTGTTGCGAGGGTTATTTTGGGAGGTGAGACGATGATTGCGAGACGCATGTTCATGAAAGCGGCGGGACTCGGCCTCGCTGCGGCTGCCGCGTTCGGGCCGACAGGCCTTGCGGCACAGACCATCACGGTTGGCGAGATCAACAGCTATACGCGGCTGCCGGCCTTCACGGAGCCCTACAAGAAGGGCTGGCAGCTCGCGCTGGAGCAGATCAACGAGGCCGGCGGCATCGGCGGCAAGACGCTGGAGGTCATCAGCCGCGACGATGGCGGCGAGCCCGGCAATGCCGTCAAGATCGCCGAGGAGCTCGTCACGCGGGACGAAGTGGTGATGCTCGCCGGCGGCTTCTTCTCCAATGTCGGGCTGGCGCTCGCAGACTATGCCAAGCAGCGCAAGGTCCTGTTCCTGGCCAGCGAACCCCTGACCGACGCGCTCGTCTGGTCGAAGGGCAACCGCTATACCTTCCGCCTGCGCCCGTCGACCTACATGCAGGCGGCCATGCTCGCGGAGAAGGCCGGCGAGCTCGACGCGACCAAATGGGCGACCATCTCGCCCAACTACGCCTATGGCAAGGACGCCGTCACCGCCTTCAAGGAGGTGCTGAAGGAGCGCAAGGCCGATGTCGAGTTCGTCGAGGAGCAGTGGCCGCCGCTGTTCAAGATCGATGCCGGCTCCACCGCACGCGCGCTGGAGGCCGCCAAGCCGGACGCGATCTACAATGTGACCTTCGGCCCCGACCTCGCCAAGTTCGTGCGCGAGGGCGAGCTGCGCGGCCTGTTCGAGGGCCGCGAGGTGGTGAGCCTGCTGTCCGGCGAGCCGGAATATCTCGACCCGCTCGGGGCGGAGGCGCCGGAAGGCTGGATCGTCACCGGCTATCCCTGGTACGCGCTTAAGGACGAGGGCAACAAGGCCTTCATCGACGCCTACCGCGAGAAGTGGGGCGAACCGCCCATGACCGGCTCGCTCGTCGGCTACAACATGATGATGTCCATCGCCACCCTGCTGCGCCAGGCGGACTCGACAGACACGGAGACGCTGGTCGACACGCTGGAGGGCCTCGATGTCGAGACGCCCCAGGGCGTGATCACCTACCGCAAGGCGGACCATCAGTCGACCATGGGCGCCTGGGTCGGCCGCACCGCCTTGAAGGACGGCAAGGGCATCATGGTGGACTGGTACTACGCCGACGGCGCGGACTACCTGCCGAGCCCGGAAGAGGCCGCGAAGATGCGCCCGGCGGAGTGACCGCTGTCAAACTGGCGCCATTGCGCAAAGCCCGCATCGGGATCCCGGGACGTGCTCCCGGGATCCAATGGCGGCTCGACGCAACGAGGCGCTACCGACCCACGCAACGTGGCCCTTTCCTTCTCGCCATTTCCGCGACAGCAGGACTCCATTGCCGCACGATGCGCCATGAATCCCCGCTTTCGCAGGGACGACGAGTGGACACCAGGGGATGACGAGTGGGCACTGAAAAAGGCTAGGGAGAGGGTCGAGCGCCCATGGGGTTCTATTTCGCTCAGTTGCTGACAGGGCTCGCCAGCGCATCGTCGCTGTTTCTGGTGGCGTGCGGCCTGTCGATCATCTTCGGCGTGACGCGCATCGTGAATTTCGCGCACGGCTCCTTCTTCATGCTGGGAGCCTATCTCGCCTATACCTTCATGGCCGTCCTGCCACACGGCATTCTGGGCTTCTGGGGTTCGGTGGCCGTCGCGGCGCTCGCCGTCGGCGCCATCGGCTCGCTGATCGAGATCGTAGTGCTCCGGCGCATCTACGGCGCGCCGGAGCTCTTCCAGCTCGTGGCGACCTTCGGTATCGTGCTCATCGTGCAGGACGCCACCTTGTGGATCTGGGGCCCGGAGGACCTGCTCGGCCCCCGCGCGCCGGGGCTCGACAGCGCAGTGCGCATCTTCGGCGAGCCGATCCCCGAATACGACCTCGCGCTCATCGTCATCGGCCCGCTGGTGCTCGCCGCTGTCTGGCTCATCTTCCACCGGACGCGCTGGGGCGTGCTGGTGCGCGCCGCGACGCGCGACCGCGAGATGGTCGGCGCGCTCGGCGTCAACCAGTCCTGGCTGTTCACCAGCGTGTTCTTCCTCGGCTCCGCGCTGGCCGGTCTCGGCGGCGCGCTGCAGGTGCCGCGCGAGGCGGTCAGCCTGCTCATGGACCTGAACGTCATCGCGGAGGCCTTCGTGGTGGTCGTCATCGGCGGCATGGGCAGCGTCGTCGGCGCCTTCGTGGCCGCGGTGCTCATCGGCGAGCTGAACGCCTTCGGCATCCTCATCTTCCCGCAGATCACCATCGTGCTCGCCTTCCTCGTCATGGCGGTCGTTCTGGTACTGCGCCCCTGGGGCCTGTTCGGCCGGCCGGAGCCCACAGGCCATACTGGCACCGTGCCGGAAGCCCCCTTCGTGCTGCTTACCGCGCCGCAGCGGCTGGCCTATCTCGCGGTCCTTGCGGTTCTCGCCGCCCTGCCCTTCTTCGCCGACGCCTTCACGCTGGTGCTGCTCGTCGACATCTTCGTCTTCGCGCTCTTTGCCGCGAGCCTCCATTTCATCATGGGGCCCGCCGGCATGATCTCCTTCGGGCATGCCGCCTATTTCGGGCTCGGCGCCTATGGCGCGGCGCTGGCGGTGAAATATCTCGCCGCCTCCATGGAGGTCGGCCTGTTCCTGGCACCGGCCGCCGCGGCGCTGGGCGCGCTCGTCTTCGGCTGGTTCTGCGTGCGCCTCTCCGGCGTCTATCTCGCCATGCTGACGCTGGCGGCCGCCCAGATCGTCTGGTCCATCGCCTTCCAGTGGACCGAGGTGACCGGCGGCGACGACGGCATACTGGGCGTCTGGCCGTCTGACTGGGCGTCCTCCAAGACAGCCTACTACTATCTGGCCCTCGTTCTGTCGGCCGGCGGCATCGCGCTTCTGCGCCACATCATCCACGCCCCGTTCGGCTATACGCTGCGGGGTGGGCGCGATTCGCCGCTGCGCACCGAATCGATCGGCATCAACCTCAACCGCCACCAGTGGATGGGCTTCGTGATCGCAGGCGCCTTCGCGGGCCTCGCAGGGGGCATATTCGTGTTCTCCAAGGGCTCGATCTTCCCCGACGAGCTCGCCATTCCGCGCTCCGTCGACGGGCTCATCATGGTGCTGCTCGGCGGCGTCCAGACCCTCGTCGGACCGGTGGTCGGCGCGGCCGCCTTCACCCTGATCGAGGACTGGGTATCGAGGCTCGACTACTGGCGGCTCATCCTCGGCCTCATCATCCTGTTCATCGTCATCCTCGCACCGGAAGGCATAGCCGGCGGCGCCGCGCGCATCGCCACACGACTGGGTGCCCGGAAGAAGGAGGCCGCGTGATGGCGCTTCTCGACGTGCGCGCGCTGTCGAAATCCTTCGGCGGCATCGAGGCGGTCAAATCCGTCACCTTCGGCCTGGAGAAGGGCGAGCTGCTCGCACTGATCGGTCCGAACGGCGCGGGCAAGACGACCTGCTTCAACATGCTGAACGGCCAGCTCCGCCCCAATTCCGGCTCCGTCCGCTTCGAGGGCCGAGAGCTCGTCGGGCTGAAACCCCGGCAGATCTGGCGGCTGGGGGTCGGGCGCACCTTCCAGATCACCGCGACCTTCCCGTCCATGACGGTGCGGGAGAATGTGCAGATGGCGCTCATCTCGCACCATCGCCGGACCTTCTCGCTCGTCTCGCGCGCGGTGTCGCTCTATGCCGACGAGGCGCAGGCACTGCTGGAGCGCATCGGCATGGGCGACCAGGCCGGGCGCGCCTGCGCGGAGCTCGCCTATGGCGACCTGAAGCGGCTGGAGCTCGCCATCGCGCTCGCCAACGAGCCGCGCATCCTGCTCATGGACGAGCCGACGGCCGGCATGGCGCCGCAGGAGCGCATCGAGCTGATGGCGCTGGCCGCCGACATCGTGCGCGAACGCGGCGTGAGCATCCTGTTCACCGAGCACGACATGGATGTCGTCTTCGGCCAGGCCCACCGCATCCTCGTGCTCAATCGCGGCGAGCTGCTCGCGGAGGGAACGCCCGACGAGATCCGCGCCAACGAGGCGGTCCAGGAGGTCTATCTCGGCGGCGGAACGACCTATGGCGCGACGGAGACCCCGACCCATGCTTGACGTCAACGGCCTCAACACCTTCTACGGACGCGCGCATATCCTGCACGACGTGTCCCTGTCGGTCTCGCGCGGCGAGGTGATCGCGCTGCTGGGCCGCAACGGCGCCGGCAAGTCGACCACCATGAAGACCGTCATGGGTCTCGTGCGCCCGCAATCGGGCACGGTCCGCTTCCGCGACACCGCGCTTCAGAACCGGCCGGCCTTCGCCGTGTGCCGCGAGGGGATCGGCTATGTGCCGGAGGAACGGCGCATCTTCGCCGACCTCACCGTCCTGGAGAATCTCGAGGTCGGCCGCCGCCCGCCGCGCGACGACGCCCCGCAATGGAGCGAAGAGAAGCTCTTCGCCCTGTTCCCCAATCTCGCGGAGCGGCGGCACAATCTCGGCGGCCATATGAGCGGCGGCGAGCAGCAGATGCTGACCATCGCGCGGACCCTCATGGGCAATCCCCTGATGATCCTGCTCGACGAGCCGTCGGAAGGTATCGCGCCGGTGATCGTGGAGCAGATGGCCAAGACCATCATGGCGCTGAAATCGGAGGGGCTGACGGTTCTCCTGTCGGAGCAGAACCTCCATTTCGCCCGCGCCGTCGCCGACCGCGCCTACATTATCGAGAAGGGCACGATCCGGTATGATGGCACCATGTCGGAACTGGAAGCCCATCCCGAGGTGCGGGAGAAATATCTCGCATTGTGAAGGGCTTTCCCTCATCGCCCGGAATGGTTTATCAAGCGGCGAACATTCAACCTCCGGAGCCCGTCTTCATGGATTACGTGCTTGAGGAGCAGGCCGGTTTCCTGCTCCGCCAGGTCAATCAGCGCCACACCGTGATCTTCGCGGAACTGATGCCCGACGGGCTCACGCCCACCCAGTTCTCCGCCATGGTCAAGCTCTACGAGATCGGGCCGTGCTCGCAGAACCATCTCGGCCGGCTCACCGCCATGGACGCGGCCACAATCAAGGGCGTCATCAGCCGGCTGCGCGAGCGCGGCTTCGCTCGCACCACGCCCGACGAGACCGACAAGCGCCGCCTGCTCGTCACGCTCACCCCGGAGGGCGAGGCCGCCATCGAGACCGCCCTGCCCCGCGCGCGCGAGATCACCGAGCGCACCCTCGCCCCGCTCTCGCCGGGCGAGCGGAACACCTTCCTGTCGCTCCTGAAGAAATTGCGCTAGGTCGCCACCGTTCGGCGCGTGAATGGCTGAATCGGTGCTGGCCCGCTCCCTCAGCCGGCGCGGCTCTTGCCATTGCCGGCCGGCGTGTCGCCATTGCCGATATATTTGGCCCAGAACACCGGATAGCGATGCTTCATCCAGGCGCCGAGCCGCACGACCATGCGCCGGCGCCAGCGCCGCACCCTGGGGATGTCGAAGGACAGGACGATGAGCCCGAGCGGCAGCATCCAGAACCCGACCACCGGCAGGAAGCCCAGCAACCCGCCGATCACAAGCAGGACGCCCAGAACGAGCCGTGCGAGGCGGCTTGCCGGAAGCGGGACTGATCTGCCATTGAACTGAATCTGGGCCATGGGCGTCACGTACTCACTGCACCCGCCGACGGCAAGCCCTTTCTCGCCGCACGCCGATGCGATCATTTTTCCGTCATGGAGATGCAAAGCAGGGCTTGGCATACCCCACATGGCTTTGCTATATGCACTGCCACCGGCGCAGTGAAAGATTTGCGCCGATGACCGCTGATCCCCGGTAGCTCAGTTGGTAGAGCAAGCGGCTGTTAACCGCTGGGTCGCTGGTTCGAGTCCGGCCCGGGGAGCCAATTAGATCAAGGGCTTGGGCAAATCTGCCTGAGCCCTTTTTCTTTGCCTCGCGATCCATGGAAACGATTTGGCAACGCTTGCCGGATTCCGCTGCCACGGACGAAAAGGCCCGCCCCGGCGACTGGAGCGGGCGATGCTGTGTCGAGTCTCGATCAGACACCGCTATGCAGGTGACTGTCAGGCCAGCCCCTTGCGCAGAGCTTTGGTCGATTGCGCCCTGTGACTGCCGCGCGGCTGTACCGGACGAGACGCCTGAGCATCTAGCGGCCGAGATTCTCGATAGCCGAAACCACCATGCCGGTGCCGACGGCGATCATGAGAATATCGGACGCCACGCGCACATAGCGATAGCCGGGGGCCAGCGGGGCCAACTGCCTGAGGAGCGCCGGCTCCAGATCGTAAAAAGTCACATCGCGCGGCAGCGGCTGTCCGATGGTCCACCGCCTGACCTGGCCGGGCGGCATGCAGCCATTGTGTTTCTTCGCAAGGCCTGGCGGGCATCGTCCGTGTTCGAAAAGGCCCGCGAAGTAATCGCGGACCGCCACCCGGTCATTGTTGCCGAAACCGGGCTTGGCGGATGGCTGGCCGCCTTGTTTCGCACCGTGCCCCCGGCTCTGGCTCTGGCTCTGGCTCTGGCCCTTGCCCTGTCCTTGACCCTGTTTGTGGCCCTGGGGTTTCTTCCGGCCGCGCTTCTGACTGTTGCCCTTGCCGTGCCCCTGACCCTGGCCTTGCGCGATCTTGAAGCCCCCCGGAGGCGCTCCGAGGGCCGGCACGCTTGCCGCAACCGGAATGGCCACCGCGAGAGCCACGGCCAGAGCCGCGGCGGGCAGCAGACCGGAACCGGGCAAGCGGACGATGACCGCGTGACGATGGATGTTCGTCATGTCAGGGTCCTTGTCGTCATGGGCAAGGGAAAGCATCACGCAAATATCCTACGGGGCTGATTCTGGCGACAGAAGGGCGATGAACGCAATCTGCCGCAACCACCGAGGAAATTGAGGGTGCCTGCATCGTCGATGTCGACGGACTGGTCGAGAACCAGCCCCGGGGAGCCAATTCAGACAAAGGCCTTGGCGAGCGCTCGCCAGGGCCTTTGTTCTTTGGCGTAACGCGTGCCCCTCCTAGAAATCGAACAGCTCGCTCAGGAAGGATTCCTTTTTCTTCTTCCTGTAAGGCTTGTGGCCCCTGTCATGGTCGGCGCGCGGCGGCGGGGACTGGTCGCGCGCGGGCTGGGAGGGCTCCGGAGCGGCGCGCTCGACGATCTTGTCGAGCTCGCCCCGGTCGAGCCAGACGCCGCGGCATTTCGGGCAATAGTCGATCTCCACGCCGTTGCGTTCGGCCATGACGAGGGTTTCGTCGTCGACTGGACATTTCATGGTCGATGATCTCCTTGGGCTTTGCCGTTCGAATGCCGTCCACACGGACCCGGATATGGGGCCGCCACACGGTCATGCAACCGGCCCCATGGGATCAGACGGGGATCGGACGTGGATCAGACGTCGCGGTCGAGCGCGAAGAAGGAGACGGGCGTGAGAATCTTGTTGTCCTGCGAGACGAGATACCCGGCTTCCGCGCTCTTGTGCAGATAGGCCTGCCACTGGGGGTCGGCCTGGAGCGCGGCGCGGCGCTGCTCGCGGTCCGCCGCATTGCGGTAGATCCAGATATGGACATAGGAGTTGACGTTGCCCGTATCGGTCGCGGCATAGAGGAGCGGCGCGCCGAGATGTTTCTTCTGAACCTCGAAACCGTGTGTCTCGTAGAGCTTCAGGTGCTTCTTGATGGTGCCGGGACGGCAGACATAGGTGCGGTGATCGAAGATCATCGGGCGTCTCCTCGGGACATTTCGCAAGGCCTGGATACGGACCGCCGGGCGGCGGCGCCTTTTCCATAACACGACAAAGGAGCGCCACGGGCAGGCAATCCCGCCGTGCGGATGTTGCGGGGGGCTTGCGCTTCGCCTATTACCGACGCGGACACCTGACCGCAGCTTCCGGGGAGGAAAACGGATATGGCAGCGCAAACCCGTCACGGCGGGCAGATTCTCGTCGACCAGTTGAAGATCCAGGGCGTCGAACGCGTCTTCTGCATTCCCGGCGAGAGCTATCTCGCCGCCCTCGACGGCCTCTACCGGTCGGGCATCGAGACCATCGTCTGCCGCCAGGAGGGCGGCGCCGCCATGATGGCGGAGGCCGACGGCAAGCTGACCGGGCGGCCGGGCATCGCCTTCGTCACGCGCGGCCCCGGCGCGACCAACGCCTCGTCCGGCGTCCATGTCGCGTTTCAGGATTCGACGCCGATGATCCTCTTCGTCGGCCAGGTCGCCCGCTCCCAGCGCGACCGCGAGGCCTTCCAGGAGGTCGACTACCGCCAGATGTACGGCCCCCTCGCCAAGTGGGTCGCCGAGATCGACGACATTGCGCGGCTGCCGGAATATGTCAGCCACGCCTTCCATGTCGCGACCTCGGGCCGGCCGGGCCCCGTGGTGCTCGCCCTGCCGGAGGACATGCTGTCCGCCAGCGCAGCGGTGGAGGATGCCCGTCCCGCAACCCCGGTCGACAATGGCGCGCCGGGCGATGCCGCCCAGCGTATCGCGGAGCTTCTGGAGCGCGCGAGCCGTCCCTTCGTGATCGTCGGCGGCGGCCTGTGGTCGGCCGACACCGCGCACGACATGGCGCGCTTTGCAGAAGGCTACGACCTGCCCGTCGGGGCCTCCTTCCGCTGCCAGGACTATCTCGACAACCGGCACCCGAACTATGTCGGCGATGTCGGCATCGGCATCAATCCGGCCCTTGCGGAGCGGGTGCGCGAGGCCGACCTGCTGCTCGTGCTCGGCGCCCGTCTCGGCGAGATGACGACGAGCGGCTATTCTCTGGTCGGCATTCCGAACCCGACGCAGACGCTCGTCCATGTGCACCCGGACGCGAACGAGCTCGGCCGCGTCTACCGGCCGGATCTCGCCATCGCCTGCGCGCCGCCGTCCCTGATCGCGCAGCTCGCCGCCCTGCCCGGCCTGACCGATCCCGTCTGGTCGGACATGACGCGCCAGGCGCGCGCCGACTACGAGGCCTGGCAGGAGCCGCAGGAGACGCCCGGCGACGTGAAGCTGGAAGAGGTGGTGAAGCACCTCAGCACCGTGCTGCCGGACGATGCCATCGTCACCAACGGGGCCGGCAACTATTCGGCCTGGCTCCACCGCTATTTCCGCTACAAGCTCTGGCGCACCCAGCTTGCCCCGACCTCCGGCTCGATGGGCTACGGCCTGCCCGCCTCGGTCGCCGCCAAGCTGCGCCACCCCGACCGCACGGTGGTCTGCCTCGCCGGCGACGGCTGCCTGCAGATGACGCTCCAGGAAATCGGCACGGCCGCCCAGTATGGCGCCAATATCGTCGTCGTCGTCGCCAATAACAGCATGTACGGCACGATCCGCATGCATCAGGAGCGCCATTATCCGGGCCGTGTCAGCGGGACGGACATGGTGAACCCCGATTTCGCCGCGCTCATGCGCTCCTATGGCGGATATGGCGCGACGGTGGAGCGCACCGAGGATTTCGCGGACGCCTTCGAGGCCGCGGCGAATGCGGGCCGCCCGGCGCTCATCGAGCTCAAGATCGACCGCCGCGCGCTCTCGCCGAAGCTGCAGCTGCACGAAGAGGCATAGATCGGCCGGTCCGATCTCGTCCGCGATGCAGGATAGGCATGATGCGGGCGCCCTTGTCCGGGCGCCCGCACATTGTCAGCCGGGACCGGGGGCGATTGCACCCATCTCCACGATCCGCAAACTGCCGCGACCAATCACCGGTACCTTGCCGAAGGGATCGCGGGCAAACGCCTTCGCCTCCGCCGGCCCCCACATGGCCTACCGGCTCGTCACGGCCTCGTTCCGGGTCAGCGAAATGACGATCCGGCACACCGCCACCGTTTCGCGCGTATAATGGGATGGCGCTTCCATGACCTGGCGGCAGGTCGTCTTCACCCGAACCTTCTCTCCCCGGCTGAGAAGCGCATAGCGGGTCGCCGCGGTCTCCGGGGTCAGTCCGCCAAGACCGGGTGCGGCGCTGCCGGAGCCGGCATCGCCGGGCGCTCCCGTCCCGGTGCCGGTTCCCGTGCCGTCGCCTGTGCCAACGCTGACACCGAGGGACGAACTGCCGACGCTCGCGCCCACGCTCGCCCCCACGCCCTCGCTGCCGACACTCGCGCCGACACTGGCACCCAATCCTGCGTCGCCGCCGACATTGGCCCCCACGCCCGCACCGATTCCCTCGCTGCCGACGCTGGCGCCCACGCCCGCGCCAATGCCGTTGTCTCCACCCACATTGGCTCCGACATTCGCGCCGAGATTGCCGCCGCTACCGCCGACGCTGGCGCCGACGCCGATCCCGTTGTCGCCGCCGACATTCGCTCCGACGCCGATACCGTCCCCGCCAATGCCGATCCCGATGCCAATGCCGCCGTCGCCGCCAAGACTGGCGCCGAGCTCGGCCGCGTAGGCCGGCGTGCCGGCAAAAAGCGCACAGGCCAATGCGAGGGCCGGCGCGGCGCGCTTCCGCGAGATTTGTGAGCCGCCCATCGTGCTTCTCCCCAGCCAATACTTGAAAAGACAGGACGAGCTGACAATTCTAGGGAAAAACAACATCCAAACAATCTGAATATTCTCAAGATCAATTCGGTAGCGTGGAAATCCGGGAGGCGGATATGAGAAGCGGCCCGGACGACAGGCATCCAGGCCGCATGAATCGGGGAGAAGAGAGCGCGGCCACACCGGGCAGCGATGCGCGCCTATGGACGCCCGCCGCCGCGTCCGCCACCGCGCCCGTTGCCCCGGCCACCACCGGCCGTATCGCCACGACCGACATCGCCGCCGCCGAAACCGCCGCCGCCCGGCGATTCGCCGGCCCCGCCGACACCCTTGTTATTGCCCGGATTTCCTGGTCCGCCGCTGATGCCGGAGGCAGGGCCCGCCGGTGCGGATGCAGGCTCGGCGCGAGCCGGCGACGACGGTGCCGCCCCGGCACGCCGCAGGATGTTGGCACAGCGCGGCGCACCGCCAACGCGGAAGCGCGACACCAGGTTTCTCTGGCCGGTCAGGAACGGAAAGGCCGCCGCCATGGACAGCGATCCAATCACCGGCTTCTCGATCCCCCGGCCCTCCTCCACGAAGCCGCGCCGGGCATCGACCACCGCCATCTCGCAGGGATTGTCGAGCACACGGCATCTCTGGGCCCGGTCGCACACGCGGATTCGGCCCTTCAGGATCATGACGGCCGTCTGGCCGCCGCGTCCGACATACATGTCGAAGGCTGTGCCCTGAATGCCCATGGTCGAGGCGGGACTGCGTATGTGATAGGCTTGGCTCGGGCTCGACCCACTGATGAAACGGAATGCGCCCTTGAGCGCCGTCACCGTCGCCGACTTCACGGTGCCGCGCGGGGTGTAGACGAACTCGTCGAGCACGATCTGTGCCCCCGGCCCCACGACAATCTTGGTTGAATCGAGGAACTCGATCTGGCCCCGGCTCTGCGACCGGGCCCTGATGCGATCCCTGAAATGGACACCGTCCCCGGTCTTCAATCGGACCGCCCCGCCCGACGCGGATCTCACGACGACATTCTCGATCGAGACGGCTCGTCCGATCATTTCCGGTGCCGTCTGCCCGCTCGCTGCGGTCAGAACCAGGGCCGGCATGGCGCAGATGGCTGCGCGAAAGCTCCCCCAACGCATAGCGAACCTCCTGGTTCGCCCCGGTCTTTGTTTTTCCAAAGAACTTTCAGATTATCCTAAATTTCGAAATAACGCATCACCTTTTCTGCTATACTGCCGGTAGTCAAAAAAGCTTCTGCACGCCCCGCCGGTATCGGCATGGAGACTGATGGATAGCCCGCAAGATCCCGCATATACTGTGTCTCCTTGGGTGGAAAACCGGGGAACTGCAAGATGAACCGCGACCGGATCGGGTCCTGCCTCCCGGAAAGACTGCACCCCTTCTCCAGAAACGTGCTCGATCTCTATCTGTCCGGCGCGCTCGACACGGCTGCGTTCCTGCGGTGGTTCCACATGCCGAACAGCACTTACCTGCCGGTCGCCGAATGCATCGTGGCACGGCTCGATCCTGCCTATCGCCCCGGGGCGCCGGACAGGGCGCGCCGCTCGCTCAGGGGCTGACAGGCCCCGCCGGGCCGGGTTGACGCGCGCACGCCCGGCACCGAACATGGCCGGCCAGAGACGGGATGCTCTCGCGAGAAGGGAACGGGGCCATGGATCCATTCATCCGCTGGTACGACGACGCGCTCGATCCGAAGCTGTGCCGGGACATCATCGCCCGGTTCGACGGCGACCGGCGCGTGGTTGTCGGCAAGGTCTCCGGAAATATGGGCCCGGAGGTCGACCTCGCCGGCAAGCAGACCAGCGAGCTGATCCTGCCCGACGACGGCTGGAGCGACGTCAAGCAGGCCCTCCAGGCGAGCCTCGGCCAGTGGCTCGGGCACTATCAGGCGGATGTGAAATTCCTCGCCGGCAGCGACCACAAGGACCTCCATGCCGAGCCCCTGCGCATCAAGAAATACGAGGTCGGCGGCCAGTTCTCCTGGCATATCGACTGCAACTCCTCGCAGAACCAGACCCGCTGCCTGGCTGTCCAGTGGTACTTCAACACGGTGGACAAGGGCGGCCATACCGAGTTCGAGGACCAGGCCATGAGCATCAAGCCCGAGGAGGGCCGCCTCGCCTTCTTTCCCGTGGGCTGGACCTACCGCCACCGCGGCGCACCGCCGGAAAGCGGCCCGAAATATGTCTGCACGACCTTCATCCACCGCAGGTTCTGACCACCCCCCGCAAGACGTCAAGGCGGCTTGCCTCGCCGCCGGCGCATGGGTAGGTTTGAAGCCCGACAGGCACGCGCCTCTTCCCGCACGGCGTGGACGTTCCGTCATGGCGGACGCGACCCCATGCCCACAAATGATCAGAAGCCGGCAATGGATATCAGGAACAGCGTAATCGACGCGATCGGCAACACGCCGCTCATCAAGCTCAAGCAGGCCTCCGAGCTGACCGGATGCACGATCCTCGGCAAGGCGGAGTTCATGAATCCGGGCCAGTCGGTGAAGGACCGCGCGGCCCTGTTCATCATCAAGGACGCGCTGGAGAAGGGCAAGCTCTCGCCCGGCGGCGTGGTGGTGGAAGGCACCGCCGGCAATACCGGCATCGGGCTCGCCATGGTCGACAACGCGCTGGGCTTCCGCACCGTCATCGTGATCCCCGAAACCCAGTCGCAGGAGAAGAAGGACACGCTGCGCCTCATGGGCGCGGAGCTGGTGGAAGTGCCGGCGGTCCCCTACCGGAACCCGAACAACTACGTGAAATATTCCGCCCGCCTCGCCGAGACGATGAATGCGCGCGAGCCGAACGGCGCGATCTGGGCGAACCAGTTCGACAATGTCGCCAACCGGCGCGCCCATTACGAGACGACGGCGGTGGAGATCTGGGAGCAGACCGACGGCAAGGTGGACGGCTTCGTGTCCGCCGTCGGTTCGGGCGGCACGCTCGGCGGCATCAGCGACCGGCTGAAGGAATACAGCAGCGACGTGAAGATCGCGCTCGCCGATCCCATGGGCGCGGCGCTCTACAATTTCTACGCCCATGGCGAGCTGAAGGCGGAAGGCTCCTCCATCACCGAGGGCATCGGCCAGGGCCGCATCACGAAGAACATCGAGGGTGCCGCCGTCGACATGGCCTACCAGATCCCGGATGCCGAGGCGCTGCCGGTGATCTTCGACCTCCTGGTCCATGAGGGCCTGTGCGTCGGCGGCTCGAGCGGCATCAATGTCGCCGGCGCCATCCGGCTCGCGCGCGAGCTGGGGCCCAGCCACACCATCGTGACGCTCCTGTGCGACCATGGCACGCGCTACCAGTCCAAGCTCTTCAACCCGGCCTTCCTGCGCGAGAAGGGCCTGCCCGTACCGGAATGGATGGAACGCGGCCCCACCGGCATCCCGACCGTCTTCGAAGAGGTGGAGGCATGACCGAGCTCGTCTTCCGCGACACTCCCTATGCCCGCGACGTGGAGGCCAAGGTCGTGGGGGTCAACGAGCGCGGCGGCATCGTGCTCGACCGTACGATCTTCTATGCGACGGGTGGTGGCCAGCCCGGCGATTGCGGCCTTCTGGAGGTCGAGGGGCTCGGCACCGTGCCCATTGCCACCACCGTCTATGACGAGGCGCGCGAGATCGTCCATGTACCGGCCGAGGGCGCGGACCTGCCCGAGCCCGGAACGCCCGTGCGCGCGGTGCTCGACTGGGAGCGTCGGCATCGCCACATGCGCATGCATACCTGCCTCCATCTCCTGTGTGCGGTGCTCCCCTTTCCCGTCACCGGCGGCCAGATCGGCGCGGATGCCGCGCGGCTCGACTTCGACATCCAGGATGCGAGCCTTGCCGACAAGGAGGAGCTGACCCGGCAGCTCAACGCGCTCATCGGCGAGGATCATGGCGTGAGCGAACGCTGGATCGCGGACGAGGAGCTCGCCGCCCAGCCCGAGCTCGTGCGCACCATGTCGGTCAAGCCGCCCATGGGCTCCGGCCGCGTACGCCTCGTCGCCATCGGGGAGGCCGGCGCGGTCGACCTCCAGCCCTGCGGCGGCACCCATGTCGCCTCGACGGCGGAGATCGGCACTGTCGTGGTCGCCAAGATCGAGAAGAAGGGGCGCCAGAACCGCCGGGTGCGGGTCGCATTCGCGGATTGACCGGGACGGCGCGGAGGAGAACGGAATGAAGCTTGAGGGATCCTGCCGTTGCGGCGCGGTGCGCTTCTCGCTCAAGGCGTACGCGCCCTGCCCCTATATGCGCTGCTACTGTTCCATCTGCCGCAAGACGGCGGGCGGTGGCGGCTATGCGATCAATCTCGGCGCGAGAGCCGACACGCTGACGGTGGAGGGCGAGGACGCGATCGCCATGTTCCACGCCGTGATCGATGGCGAGGAGAGCCCCGGCGAGCGCCGCTTCTGCCGGCATTGCGGCAGCGCGCTCTGGGTCTCAGATCCGCGCTGGCCGGAGCTCGTCCACCCCTTCGCCTCCGCCATCGACACGCCGCTTCCCACCCCACCGGAGACGGTGCATATCATGCTGGCCCATGCGGCCGACTGGGCGAAGCCCGAACGCGTCGAGGGCGACCGCTATTTTGACGGCTATCCGGACCAGTCCCTTGAGGACTGGCACAGGACCCACGGCCTTCTCGACAACGCTTGACCACCGACCAAGGAGAGAAACGGCGACCATGGCGGCACCCGATCGTGAGGACAATCTGGTCTCCACCGACTGGCTCCAGAGCCATCTGAACGCACCCGATCTCGTGGTGCTCGACGCGTCGTGGCACCTGCCGACGGAAAACCGCGATGCGCGCGCGGACTATCTCGCCGAGCACATTCCGGGCGCCCTGTTCTTCGATATCGACGAGGTCTCCGACAAGGACAATCCGCTGCCCCACATGCTGCCGCCGGCGGAGGCGTTCTCCGCGCGCATGCGGCGGCTCGGCATCGGCGACGGCAAGCGCGTCGTGTGCTACGACAGCAAGGGCATCTATTCGGCCGCGCGCGCCTGGTGGATGTTCAAGGTCTTCGGCCACAACGACGTGGCGGTGCTCGACGGCGGGCTGAAGAAATGGAAGGCGGAGGACCGCCCGCTCGAAGAGGGCGATCCCGCCCCGCGCCAGGAGCGCCACTTCACGGCCCGCTTCCAGTCCATGCTGGTGCGCGACAAGACGGAGGTCGCGCATGCCCTCGAAACGGGGCGCGCGCAGGTCGCCGATGCGCGCTCGCCCTCGCGCTTTTCCGGCAGCGAGCCCGAGCCCCGCGCGGAGCTGCGGTCCGGCCACATGCCCGGCGCCTGCAACGTGCATTACGCAAAGCTTCTCAATGCGGACGGCACAATGAAGAGCGCACAGGACATCCGCGCGGTCTTCGCCGACGCCGGCGTCGATCTCTCCCGTCCGGTCGTCACGAGCTGCGGCTCCGGCGTCACCGCGGCCATCCTCACGCTGGGCCTCGATCTCGCCGGCCATCGCGACAACGCGCTCTATGACGGCTCGTGGGCGGAATGGGGCGCCGATACCGCCCTGCCCGTGACCACGGGAGATTGAGGGGCCCCATGACCCGCACCATCGACACCGTCGTCACCTTCCTGGAGATGACCGAGCAGCCGTCGCTCGTCGACATCCACCCGCCGGTCAACCTGAAGGTCGCGCTGATGCGGGCGGAGGAGATTCCGGTGCACTTCTACCGCTATCTCTACGACACGGTGGGGACGGGCCTTTACTGGATCGACCGCAAGGTGCTGAGCGACGAGGCGCTGGCGAACATCATCCACGACGAGAATGTGGAGGTCTTCGTCGCCTACGGCCACGGCGTGCCGGCCGGCTTCTTCGAGATCGACGCGCGCAAGCCGGAGGAGGTCTGGCTCGCCTATTTCGGCATCGTCCCCGATTTCCAGGGCCAGGGCGTGGGCAAATGGCTTCTGGCGGAGGCGATCGGCACGGCCTGGGCCAAGGGCCCTGAGCGCGTGCGGGTGGAGACCTGCACGCTCGACCATCCCCGCGCCCTCGCGCTCTACCAGCGCATGGGGTTCGTGCCCTATGCCCAGGAGGACAAGACCATGGAGGTGCCGGACACCGCCTGACGCGCGGCCCTCAGAACCGCCCGATCAGCCAGAGGACGAGCGACAGCGCCGCGCTGATCACGAGCGATGAGGCAAGCGGCAGGTAGAGGGTGAAGCCCTCCCTCTCGATCACGATGTCGCCGGGCAGATGCCCCAGGCCGATCCGGGCGAGCAGCGGCCAGAGGAGGCCGGCGGTGACGAGGATCAGCCCGAAGATGATCAGAAGTTTACCCATGATACCCGGAAGATAGGACGCCTCTTAAGCCGATCAAGCCACCCTCCCCGCCCGGCCGCTCGCCGACCGATACCCGCCGACAGAAGAGGACCTGCCCGACCATGCTCGCGCCCGATCTGCGTCCCGAACTGCGATGGCTCTCGAGCGGCTTCCTCCTCACCCTGTGCTCGGGCTTCGGCCAGACCTATTTCATCGCCCTGTTCACCGGCCATCTGAAGGCCGACCTCTCGATGAGCGACGGCGATGTCGGCACGCTCTACATGATCGGCACGCTGGCGAGCGCCGCGCTGCTGACCTGGGCGGGCAAGTTCGCCGACACCGTCTCCATACGCTGGCTCGGCGTCGGGGTCATGGGCGGCCTTGCCGCGACATCCCTGCTCATGGCCTCGGTCGCCTCCGCCTGGACGCTCGCCGTGGCGTTCTTCGGCCTCAGATTCTTTGGCCAGGGCATGCTCACCCATGTGGCCATGACGGCCATGGGCCGCTGGTTCAACCGCAAGCGCGGGCGCGCGGTTTCCATCGCCGCGCTCGGCCTCTCCGCAAGCGAGGCGGCGTTCCCGATCCTCGCGGTCGCGGCCATCGGCCTCGTCGGCTGGCGCCAGACATGGGTTCTCGCCGCCGCTGCCCTCGTCGTGCTCGCCGTGCCCGCACTGATCGCCCTGCTCGGCCATGAGCGCAAGCCCGGGGCGACCCTCCAGCGCACGGGCGAAAGCGACGACGGGACGCCTCCCCGGCACGAATGGACGCGCGGCGAAGTGCTGAAGAGTCCGCTCTTCTACGCCCTGATGCCGGGCATCCTCGCACCGCCCTTCATCCTGACCGCCATCTTCTTCAACCAGGCGGTGATCGTGGAGATCAAGGGCTGGGAGCTGTCGTGGTTCGCGGCGAGCTTCCCGATCCTCGCCGGCGCCAATGTCGTCTCCGCGCTGACCGCGGGCTGGCTTGTGGACCGGATCGGCGCACGCCACCTCCTGCCCGCCCTGCTCGTGCCCCTGGGGCTCTCCGCGCTCGTCCTCGCCTATGCGGCGAACCCCTTCGTGCTGCCCGTGGTCATGGCGCTTGTCGGGCTGGTGCTCGGCAGCGCGGCGACGGTCCAGGGCGCGCTGTGGGCCGAGCTCTACGGCACGCGGCATCTCGGCGCGATCCGGTCCGTCGTCGTCTCCGGCGTGGTCTTCGGCTCCGCCCTGTCGCCGGCGTTGACCGGCATCCTGATCGATGCCGGCGTGGCGCTGGAGACGCAGCTTCTCGCCATGGCGATCTATTCCTTCGCCACAGCAGGCTGGATGGCCCTGCTCGGACCGAGGCTCACCCGGCTGGCGACCGCCTGAGCTCGCCGTCGCGGGCGTTGAGATAGACGAGCACGAGGCCGATGCAGACGATGAAGCGGAAGGCGGCCTGCTGGCCGTTCCAGGTCTGCGACTGCCACATGAGGAACCATTCCGCCCCGACCGTCATGAAGCCGAAGAACCACAGTGCGAAGCCGAGGGTGAGCCCGCAGACCGCAAGCCGCTTGGCCGCGTTGAAGCGGTCGGCATCGCTCCGCGACGCGGCAAGCAGGGCCAGCGCGCCGAGCACGCACAGGCCACCCGTCACCAGCTCGCCAATGATAATCAGCCAATAGGCGGCATGGTGCACCGTCTCGTCGGTGATCGCGCGCCACATCAGGGCATTGTCCGGAAAGGTCGTGTCCATGGACAGGACATGCTGGACGAAGGCGAAATTGGACTCGTAGTCGACAATGTTGTTCGCTCCGACCAGCAGCGCGAACAGGCCGATCAGCAAGACGAGAAGCGCCTTCGAAAGCCGTATCGTCATCCCCTCTCTCCCTCGGTTCGACGATTGGAAAGGGCCGAGATACTAGTCGACCGGCCATCGCAGGAACACCCCACGATGGCCGGAAAAACGGTTCAGTCCCCAACTGTCATGCAAGACTCGCCACCTATCGCGGACGCCCGACAGGCTGCCGGGGGCCATCGCGCGGGGGCAGCTATGAGCCCTAATGCAGGATCTGGCTCAGGAACAGCTTGGTCCGGTCGCTCTTCGGGTTGGTGAAGAACTCTTCCGGCTCGTTCTGCTCGATGATCTGCCCCTCGTCCATAAAGATGACGCGGTTCGCGACCTGTCGGGCAAAGCCCATCTCGTGGGTCACGCAGATCATGGTCATGCCCGACTGGGCGAGATCGACCATCACGTCGAGCACCTCCTTGATCATCTCCGGGTCGAGCGCCGAGGTCGGCTCGTCGAACAGCATGATGCGCGGGTTCATGCACAGCGCCCGCGCGATGGCGACGCGCTGCTGCTGGCCGCCGGAGAGCTGGCCGGGATACTTGTTGGCCTGCTCGGGGATCTTGACCCGCTCCAGATAAGTCATGGCAGCCTCCTCAGCCTCCCTGCGCGGCATCTTGCGCACCCAGATCGGCGCCAGCGTGCAGTTCTGCAGGATGGTGAGATGCGGGAACAGGTTGAAGTGCTGGAACACCATGCCCACTTCGCGCCGGATCTCGTCGATCTTCTTCAAATCGTCGGACAGCTCGATTCCGTCGACGACGATCTGGCCCGCCTGATGCTCCTCCAGCCGGTTGATGCAGCGGATGAGCGTCGACTTGCCCGAGCCGGACGGGCCGCAGATCACGATGCGTTCGCCCTTGTGGACGGTGAGGTTGATATCGCGAAGCACGTGGAAATCGCCGAACCACTTGTTCATGCCCACGATCTGGATGGCGACGTCGTCGGAAACCTGGAAGCCCGACTTGTCGATTGCCGAGCCCGCATCCTTCGCGCTCTCTGCAGCAACATTCGTACTGGCCATTGTTCACATTCCCTTATCGCCGCTCGCCCGCGCTCAGGCGGTGCTCCATGAAGATCGAATAGCGCGACATGCCGAAGCAGAAGATCCAGAACACCGCCGCCGCGAAGGCATAGCCGGTGTGTCCGGTCGTCGGCGTCGACCAGTTCGCGTCGGTGAAGTTGAGCTGGATGATTCCCAGAAGGTCGAAGAGCCCGATGATCAGCACCAGCGTCGTGTCCTTGAACAGGCCGATGAAGGTGTTGACGATGCCCGGAATGACCAGCTTGAGGGCCTGGGGCAGAACGACGAGCCCCATCATCTTCCAGTAGCTGAGCCCCATGGCCTGCGCGCCCTCGTACTGCCCGCGGGGGATGGCCTGCAGCCCGCCGCGCACGACCTCCGCCATATAGGCGGCGGCGAACAGCGTCACGCCGATCAGGCAGCGCAGCAGCTTGTCGAAGGTCACCCCCTCCGGCAGGAAGAGCGGCAGCATCACGCTCGCCATGAACAGCACCGTGATCAGCGGCACGCCGCGCCAGAACTCGATGAACATGATCGAGAACAGGCGCACCACCGGCATTTTCGAGCGCCGCCCGAGAGCGAGCAGGATGCCGATCGGCAGCGAGGCCACGATGCCGGTCACCGCCACGACCAGCGTTACCAGGAGGCCGCCCCACAGCGAGGTCGGCACGGGTGCGAGCCCCCAGTCGACACTGAGCGCGGCGACCAGCGCGACCAGCGCGCCCGAGCCGACGCCCCAGGCAGTGAGCCCCGCCTTGGGGTCTATGATCCCCGCCCATCTGGAGAAGAACAGGACGAGCGCCAGCGCGATCGCGAGGAAAACCGCCAGCGTCACCCAGCCGCCGGCGCCGATGTCGAAATGTCCGCCGGTCAGAAGGATCAGCGTCAACACCGGATAGATGCCGAGCATGAAAATCACATTGGCCGCCTTGAAGGGCACCGACGGGATGAGCAGCGGGATGAGACCCGCGATTCCGACGAAATAGGCGACATTCACCCGCCAGATCTCGGCATCGGGATAGCGCCCATAGACGAACTGCCCGATCTTGGCCCGCACGAAGGCCCAGCAGGCGCCGACCTCGTGGCCGACGGCGCTTGCCAGGCACGCCTCGCGGTCCGACCCCGTCCACACCGCGTCGACGAAGGCCCACTGGATGAGACCCGGCACAACGAGCCAGATAATGTACAGGCCGACAAGCGTAAGGATCGTGTTCCACCAGGAGGAGAACAGAGAGGCACGCATCCAGCCGATCACGCCGACCTGAGAACGCGGCGGCGGCAATGTCGGCGCCATCTCCGTGCGCACGAAAGCGTCGTTGTTGTGTGCATTGGCCATGGTCAGCGCTCCACCAATGCCATCTTGGCATTGTACCAGTTCATGAAGGCCGAGGTCAGAAGCGACAGCGTCAGATAGACGGCCATGGTCATGAGAATGATCTCCACCGCCTGGCCGGTCTGGTTGAGGGTGGTGCCCGCAAAGACCGAGACGAGCTCCGGATAGGCGATGGCGACCGCCAGAGAGGAGTTCTTGGTGAGGTTGAGATACTGGTTGGTGAGCGGTGGAATGATCACGCGCACCGCCTGGGGGACGACCACCAGCCGCAAGGTCGGCCGGGGCCTGAGTCCGAGGGCGGAGGCCGCCTCCGTCTGCCCCTTGCTCACCGCCAGGATGCCGGCGCGCACGATCTCCGCGATGAAGGCCGCCGTATAGATGCTCAATGCCAGCAGCATGGCGACGAACTCCGGAATGACCCGCAGGCCGCCGACGAAGTTGAAGCCCTTGAGCTGGGGATAGTTGAGCGTCACCGGCGATCCGAGCACGAGGAAGGCGGCGACCGGGAGGCCGACGATCAGTCCGAGTCCCGTCAGCAGGACGGGGAATTGCTGCCCCGTGCGGTCCTGGCGGCGCTTCGCCCAGATGCGGATCGCCACCGTGGCGGCGATGCCGATCAGGAACAGCGCCGTGACCACCTGGAAACCGGGCTCGGTCAGCGGGCGCGGCACATAGAGGCCGCGATTGTTGACGAAGAAGGAGTCGAGCACCGTGGCGCTCGCCCGCGGCGACGGCAGGGAGCGCAGGACAGCGAAGTACCAGAAGAAGATCTGCAGAAGCAGCGGAATGTTCCGGAGCACTTCCACATAGACCGCCGCGATCTTCGCGATCAGCCAGTTCTTCGACAGCCTCATGACCCCGACGACGAAGCCGATGATGGTCGCGAGGATGATGCCGAGAAACGAGACCAGGATCGTGTTCAGGAGACCGACGACGAACACCCGCCCGTAACTTGATTCCTCGCTATAGGTGATCAGGCTCTGATTGATGCCGAAGCCGGCCGTTGTGTCCAGAAAGCCGAATCCCGAGGCGATGTTCTGCTGCTCGAGATTCCGCATCGTATTCGAGATGACCTCCCACCCCAGCCAGATCACGGCCGCGATGAGAAGCACCTGGGACAGCAGCGAACGAAACCGCGGATCGTTCCAGATCGACGATTTCTGCTGCCGCACCTCTTGGGTTGCAACACTCATGATTTACTCACCCCTTGAGGAGTCCGTCATTGCGTCCTCCCTCTCCGTGTGCGCTCAGCCCTCACGCGCCAACCGATGCTCTCTTCCCTACGCCACGCCCCGCTGTTCTTTTGTGGTGGCGACCGGGGCCGGAGAGCCTGCCGGAGATAGTCCAAATGTCGAAATAACCATAAAAAAGCCCGGGCGCCGGGTCACGGAGCTTGTCCGCGACACGTGCACCCGGGCTCGTCGTCATGGCCGCACCCGCCGTTAGCGGATCGGGGGGCGTACTGGATGCCGCCCTTGGTCCACAGGGCATTCAGCCCGCGGGCGATGCCAAGCGGCGTATCGGGGCCGACATTGCGGTCGAACATCTCGCCGTAATTGCCGACCATCTTGATAACGTTATAGGCCCAGTTCTTGTCCAGGCCGACGGCCGGGCCGAAATCGCCCTCCACGCCGAGCAGGCGCCGGATCGACGGATTGGTCGACTTCATCGACTCTTCCGCATTCTCCGACGACACGCCGAGCTCCTCGGCATTGACGGCGGCGAACAGCACCCACTTGACGATGTTGAACCACTGGTCGTCGCCCTGGCGAACCACGGGCCCGAGCGGCTCCTTGGAGATGACCTCCGGCAGGACCATGTGGTCTTCCGGATTGGTCAGCTTCAGCCTCTGCGCATAAAGGCCCGACTGGTCGGTCGTATAGACGTCGCAGCGGCCCTCGTCATAGGCGCGCACAACCTCGTCGGCCTTCTCGAAGGCCACGACCTCGTAGGTCATGTTGTTGGCGCGGAAATAGTCGGCGAGGTTCAGCTCGGTGGTGGTGCCGGTATTGGTGCATACCGCCGCGCCGGCAAGTTCCAGCGCGCTGGTCACGCCGAGCGACTTGCGCACCATGAAGCCCTGGCCGTCATAGTAGTTCACGCCGGCGAAGTTGAGACCGAGCGCGGTGTCGCGCTGCATCGTCCAGGTCGTGTTGCGCGACAGGACGTCGATCTCGCCCGACTGCAGGGCGGTAAAGCGCTCCTTCGCCGACAGCGGCGTGTAGTTCACCTTGTCCGGGTCGCCGAAAATGGCCGCGGCGATCGCCCGGCACAGATCGACGTCGATTCCTGTCCAGTTGCCCTTGTCGTCCGGGTTGGAGAAGCCGGGAAGTCCCTGGCTCACCCCACACTGCACATGCCCCTTGCTCTTCACGTCGTCGAGCGTCGCCGCCGACGCGGCAGAGACCGCAGCTACCCCAAACGCTGCACCGAACACGAACGAGAGCAGTTTTCTTTTCATCTCGGATCCTTCTCGCTTTCAGGCAAATCCCCGCGGCCTCCGCGCCGACAAGCCCT
Organism: Kaustia mangrovi; assembly: GCF_015482775.1. GTDB lineage: Bacteria > Pseudomonadota > Alphaproteobacteria > Rhizobiales > Im1 > Kaustia > Kaustia mangrovi. The sequence goes on from NZ_CP058214.1 coordinate 579,634, forward strand.
GCACCCCTCCATTGTCGCAAGGTCCTGTCCGCCGTCGGCCTCGCACATGGTGCGAGCCGGGATTCGCAGGCGGTTTCGTGTCATTACTCCCTGTAAGGATGCTTCAGCACCCTTGCCCTGCATCGGAGCGGAAATTGACCCGGCGGTCAAGTATACACCTCCGGCCATCCGCAATTTGCGGTTTTCATGTCGGGCGCCTTCGTCCTATGACTGATGGGGATTGTCCGCACGATCTGCCGGACGGCCGCCCTCCCCGGCGCGCGGCCCGGCAGCCAGCCACCGCAACACGCACCACACATCGCCCGAAGGACCATGGTCAAAGAAAAGCCCTCCACCCTCGCGCCCGAAACACGCCTCGTCACAGCCGGCCACGACTATGCCGAGCACGGCTTCGTCAACCCGGCCGTCTACCATGCCTCGACGGTGCGCTACCGCGACGTCGAGACACTCATGTCGGGCGCCCAGCCCTACAAGTACGGACGGCGGGGAACGCCGACGTCGCGCGCGCTCGACACCGCCATCGCCGATCTGGAGGGCGGCCACGACGCCCGGCTCGCGCCCTCAGGCCTGTCCGCCATCACAACGGCTCTGCTCGGCCTCGTCCGCGCCGGCGACCATATCCTCGTCACCGACGCCGTCTATCGCCCGGCACGGGCCTTCTGCGACACCATGCTCGCCCGGCTCGGCGTGGAGACGACCTATTACGATCCCCGGATCGGCGCGGCAGAACTTGCCGGGCTCATCAGGCCGAACACCCGTCTCCTCTATACGGAGAGCCCAGGATCGCAGACCATGGAGGTCCAGGATCTGCCCGCGCTCGCCGATGTGGCCCATCGCCACGGGCTCTCCGTGCTGATCGACAACACCTGGGCGACCGGGCGCTTCTTCCGCGCCTTCGAGCATGGCGCCGATGTCGTCGTCACCGCGGCCACCAAATATATCGTGGGCCATTCGGACGCCATGCTGGGCGCGATTGTGGGCACGGCGGAGATCTGGCCGCAGCTCGAGGAGGCCCATCTCACGCTCGGGGAATGTGCCGGGCCCGACGACGCCTATCTGGGTCTCAGGGGGCTTCGCACCCTCGATGTCCGCCTGGAGCGGCACATGCGCAACGCACTCGAGATCGCCGACTGGCTGAAGAGCCGGCCGGAGGTCGAGGATGTGCTCCATCCGGCCCTTCCCGGCGCGACGGGTCACAATCTGTGGGCGCGCGACTTCACCGGCGCCTCGGGCCTCTTCTCCGTCGTCCTGAAGCCCGCCCCGCGCGAGGCGGTGGCCGCCATGCTCGACGGGCTCTCGCTGTTCGGCATGGGCTTCTCCTGGGGCGGCTATGAGAGCCTCGTCATTCCGTTCAATCCGTCGGGCTACCGCACCGCGACCACCTGGACGCACAAGGGCCCGGCCCTGCGCTTCCATATCGGGCTCGAGCACACCGACGACCTCAAGGCCGATCTCGACGAAGGCTTCAAGCGGCTCGCCGCGACGGCGGGCTGAGACAGGCGCAATGGCGCCGCCGGGCCTTGATGTCCCGGCGGCCTCGCCTATCTCAAGGGCTTTCGGACAAGGGAGACGACATGATCCGACTGCCCTGGCTGATCGCGGGCGCGCTCGCCACCCTCCTCGCGGCGGCAGCGCCGGCATGGAGCGCGGACGACGACCCCGAGCTCATCTTCAAGAAATCGACGGTCTGGAAGTTCCTCTCGCCCGACCACAAGCTGGCGACCTATGCCATCGACGACCCGCTCGTGGAGGGCGTGTCCTGTCATTTCACCGTGCCGGAAAAGGGCGGCTGGATGGGCTGGGCGGGTCTCGCGGAGGAGCTGTCCGACATCTCGCTCGCCTGCCGTCAGGTCGGGCCGGTCTCCATCAAGGAGCGGTTCGAGCAGGGCGACGAGGTGTTCCGCCAGCGCCGCTCGATCTTCTTCAAGAAGATGCGGATCGTGCGCGGCTGCGATCCCGAGCGGAACGTGCTGGTCTACCTCGCCTATTCCGACAAGCTGATCGAGGGCAGCCCGAAGAATTCCACCTCCACCGTCGCAATCATGCCCTGGGGCGCCCAGACGGACGTGGCCCGCTGCGCCGACTTCCTCGACGAGTGACCGCGGCCGGCCGGGGACGGCCTGCCCGTCCCCGGCGGCGTTCCGCCTTTGACATCGCTCATTAATGTTGATATCAACCTATAAGTCGACCGGCAACAAGGAGGAAACGTCGTGACACAGCACAGGATCGTCTCGCGCGAGGATTGGATCGCGGAACGCAAGGCCCTGCTCGCGGAGGAGAAGGCGTTCAGCAAGCAGCGTGACCGGCTTGCCGCCATGCGCCGGGATCTTCCCTGGGTGAAATTGGAGAAGAACTACGTCTTCGAGACGGTCGACGGGCACAAGACGCTGAGCGACCTCTTCGAGGGGCGCAGCCAACTCATCGTCCAGCATTTCATGTACGCCCCCGACTGGGAGCAAGGCTGCGTGGGCTGCTCCTTCTGGGCGGACCACGCGGATGCCGCCTATACGCATCTGAAGCACCACGATGTGACCTATGTCGCCGTCGCCCGCGCGCCGATCGACAAGCTCGAGGCCTATCGCAAGCGCATGGGCTGGCAGTTCGGCTTCGCCTCCTCCGGGGCGAGCGATTTCAATTACGATTTCAACGTGTCGTACACGGCGGAGGAGATAGCCTCCGGCAAGGTCCGCTACAATTACGAGATGATAGACGCCGCCATCACGGACCAGCCCGGCGCAAGCGTCTTCTACAAGGACGGCGACGGCACGATCTACCATACCTATTCGAGCTATGGCCGCGGCGGCGAGGAGGTGCTTGGCGCCTACATGCTTCTCGACATGACGCCCAAGGGCCGCAACGAGACCGGCCCGAACTTCAACCTGACCGACTGGGTGCGCCGCCACGACGACTACCCGCAAGACAGTCGAAGCAATGCGGCATGATCCTTTCGCCACTCAACAGGACCGGGCATCACAATCCCCGAAAGGAGACCGACATGACCGTCGAGACACCGGACCTCACCGACGAGGACGCGATCCGCACCCTGATCGAATACTGGGTCGAGGCCGCGCTGGCCAAGGATCTCGACGCGGTGATGGGATGCTACACGCCCGACGTCGTGGCCTTCGACGCCATCTCCGCGCTCCGGTTCTCGGGCGCGCAGGCCTACCGGGCGCATTGGGAGGCCTGCCTGTCCTTCGCGCCGGAGGGCGAGACGATCATGGAGGTCCACGATCTCTCGACCCATGCGAGCGGCGATGTCGCCTTCAGCCACTACCTCTCCCGCTGCGGGTGCACCGACGAGACGGGCGAGATGAAGGCCGGCTGGATGCGCGCCACTGTCTGCTGCCGCAAGGTGGACGGCAAATGGCTCATCGCGCATGAGCATTATTCGGCGCCCTTCGATCCGCAGAGCGGCAAGGCGCTGTACGATCTGGAGCCCTGAAGGGACGGCCGTCCCCTCCCCGCTCAGCCGGACGCCGACCGTCCTTGCGGCCCGCCGATCGCGGAAATCGACCCGCGTTCTGTCCGGGTGGAGAAGAAGTTGGCGACCCCGGCAGGATTCGAACCTGCGACCAATAGCTTAGAAGGCTACTGCTCTGTCCAGCTGAGCTACGGGGCCGCGATGCGGCGCCGCGGGCGGGCCCGGGGCGCCGGAACCGGGCCGGTCAGTGTGTCCAGGCGCCGATACGGCCCCAGCGGAAATTGTCCGCATAGGATTTCGGCTTCACCCGGGTTCCGTTCGCTTCCTGGAGGCGATAGGGAATGCCGTGGCGTTCGGCATAGGCGATCGCCTCTTCCCTGGTGTCGAAGCGCAGCCTGATCTGCTGCTTCATGTCGCCGGAGCTCGTCCAGCCCATCAGCGGGTCGGTCTCGCGGGGCTTCTCCGGCTCGTATTCGAGAACCCACTTCCGGGTGTTCCCGCGCCCCGACTGCATCGCCGTCTTCGCCGGCCTGTAGATCCGCGCCAACATGGTTTCCGTCGACTCCCGCATCCTCAACCCAAGGGGTTCGATATTGGTCGGGGCAGCAGGATTCGAACCTGCGACCCCCTGCTCCCAAAGCAGGTGCGCTACCAGACTGCGCTATGCCCCGAACCCTCGAAACATGGAGATTTGCTTACGTTTTTGGAACGCGGAAGGCAAGCGGTGATTTCTGAAACGCGAACAAAGAGGGTCATCCCGCGACGAAGGCGACGAAAAGTTACGGAAAAGATTACAGAAGGCGTTCTCGTCCCGTTCTCGGCAACAGCATCGTGACCGATGACCATCTTCGCTCTTGGCCTGGGGGATGACCGTGAATACCGGATCACGAGCGACCGCGATCACATTTCGACTCCAGCGTCTCGCCTCGCCTAACGGCTCTCATCTTCTTCGCGTCCAGACAGATCGGACAGCCCCAATACGTGCCGTCAGCGGATGACAGATCGCAGATCCAAACCCTCGATCGGACACTACCCGGCCTGCCGCTGAAGAAGGGACGCAGGGGCTGTCAGCCCAAGCGGCTTCTGCTGGAAGAGTTCGTGGATGCGGAGTGCCGAGCCTGCGCGGCCGCTTTCGTTCGCGATCCTTCTTGAAGAGGTCGACAATCCGGGTGGCGGCTTCGAAAGCATGATTTGCGGTCTCGGCCACTCCGGCGAGGAAGAAATCAAGCCACGTCCTGTCGTGCAGGGCTACGCTACGCTCCAGCCTGAACGGCAGGACGTAAACCCGCGCCAAATTCTCTCATAGGCGCTGGATCACCACGCGGGGGCAGGTCATTCATCGCAATAGATAGGGGCACGCCACACGATGGCCGCGCTCAGGCGTCTTCCGTTTCGAGGACGAAGCGTTCCGGCTCGATCCGGTTGACGATCATCGAGCGAATGCTCGCATCGATCGCCGCGTCCGTGTCATCGAACAAACCGCAGGAATTCAGCGCCTTGCGGTGATCAATCGACTGACCCAGATACTCCAGAAGCACAATGGAGGCGGCCGGCTTGCGGCCTCTGAGAAGCGGCATGCCGGTCTGGATGCCGATCAGATAGGTCGGGCTGGTTCGGTAGCTCTGATACAGGATCACCTGGGTGATACTGCTCTTCAGAAGCGTCTCGTACTCCAGCACGAAAATGCGGTCGCCCAGTAGCAACACCGTGCCGGAACATTTCGATATCTCGACGCCGTAGCGGCCATTCGACCTGAGACGCTCGATGCTTCGCCAGTAATATCGCCCGTTCTTTTCGTAAATGGCCACCAAGCCTCTGATGATCTTGCCGGCGTGGCCGAAGGAATAGAAGTAGCGGAAATAATATCCGACATAACGGCCAAGATCGCCGGAGCCCCGATAGAGATCCTCGATATGTGCCAGGATCTCGCTGGAGGCATGCGCGATGGGCAGTCGGTGCTTCAGGCCGACGATTTCGGCAAAGTGCCGGTGCTCCATCAGCAGCTCGTCCTCGCTCACCCCGAAGAAATCGCAGATGCGCCGCATGTTCCGGCGGGAGGGCCAGCTCTGCCCGCTCAGATATTTGTTGAACTGTTGACGGTTGATCCCCAAGCGGCGGCAGACGGCGGCTATCGAGGAATGATAGCTGCACAGAAAGGCGAGGTTCCGTGGGAGCGGCTCGTTTTGCATGAGCCTAATGCATACTGACGCCGGAAAGGTGTCAAGTCGCAGAGGATCGCGAAATCGCACGGCAGATGACGCATGCCGAGAAGACATCGGACAGGGAATTATCGCACGCGACCGGGACGGCCGGGGCGCCGGGTCGGACTCTCATCGTTTCGGCATTCGCGACTTGGCGCGACGGTCGCATCATCGCGCGTCGCTCGCGAAATTGATCCCCCCGTGCCGCCGGTCGAAGAATATGGCGTCCACTCTTGCCGGGTGGGTGACCGGAACCAAGGAGGTGCGGCCTCTCGGGAGAATGGGAGGGCCGCTCCATGATGGGGGAGGATGACATCTTGACTGGAAGGACTTTGGACCGCCGGCGCTTCCTCAAGGCAGGCGCCGGCCTGGGCACCGGCATCGTGGCTTCGGGGCTGCCCCTGTCGCAGGCCATATGGGCTGCCGAAGGCCGGGAACTCATCGCCCGCTCCTATGCAGACATCAACAAGCTCGATCCCGGCTTCTATCAGAACGCCTACAATGTCGACGTGATGAACTGCATCTATTCCAAGCTCACGCACTACGAGCCGGGCTCGGAATGGGGCTGGAAGCTGGAGGTCGCGGAGTCCGTCGAACAGGTCGACCCGACCCGTATCCGCTTCCGGCTGAAGAAGGGGATCCGGTTCACCGACGGTTACGGCGAACTGACCGCGGAGGACGTGAAATTCTCCTTCGAGCGGATTATCGAGCACAATTCGCCGGTCAAGGGCGACTGGGGGCCGCTCGATCATGTCGAGGTCGAGGACGACCACACCGGCGTCATCGTGCTGAAGACGCCCTTCGTTCCCCTGTGGAACATTACCCTGCCCTATGGGTGCGGCCATATCGTCTCGAAGAAGGCCGTCATGGACGCGACCGGGGACGGGAGCGATTTCGGCATGAAGCCGCCCTGCTTTTCAGGTCCCTATGTCCTGGAGGACTGGCAGCCGAACGAGTTCATACTTCTGACCCGAAACCCCGAATGGGCGGGGCCGAAGCCGGGCTTCGACAGGGTCCGGATCCTGCCGATCAGCGATATCAAGACCGCCGAGCGCGCCTATCAGGCCGGCGATCTCGACTTCACCGATTTCAGCCTCGATTCCCTTGCAACCTTCAACGACACCCCGCCCACGGACACCACGATCGAGGAGAAACCCTCGCTCTATTACGTCTATGTCGGGATGAATACGGAGCATCCCAAGCTCCAGGACATCAATGTGCGCAAGGCCATCCAGTGGGCCATAAACGTGCCGCAGATCATGGAGGCGGCCTATTCCGGCCAGGCCGAAACAGCCACCGGATTGATCGCGCCGGGCCTTATCGGCCACCGCGAGAAGGCGCTCGTTCCGCCCGAGGGCAACCTCGACAAGGCGCGCGAATATCTCGAGAAGGCTGGCGTTCAGGGGCTGACGCTCACCATCGACGCGCTCAACCAGAGTACCTTTTCGACCATTGCCGAAATGGTGCAGGCGCAGCTCGCCCAGATCGGCATCACGGTCGAGGTGAACGTCCAGGATTCGGGTTCCTTCTGGACCATCGGCATGGAGTCGGAGGGTGATCGCTGGAAAGAGATGCAACTGATCGTCCAGCGCTTCTCCATGGTACCCGATCCCTATTATGCCACCACCTTCTTCGTGCGCGACCAGGTGGGTGTATGGAACTGGGAACGCTTCAAGAGCAAGCGCTTCGACGAGCTCAACGCGAAGGCCGTCACCGTTTCCGACGACGAGGAGCGGGCCAGGCTCTATCACGAGATGCAGGACATCATGGAGGAGTCCGGCGCGTATCGCTTCCTGACCCACGAAGGCGCGCCGGTCATGTATCGCACGTCGAAGGTGAAGGCCACCACGCGCCCCGACGGAAGGCCGCTCTACATCGACTTCGATCCGGCATCGCGCTAGCCGGATACGGGGGGAGCGATGTGGATTTATCTCGTCAGGAGAGTGTTTCTGGCGGCGGCGATCACTGTCGTCGCGGTCTCGCTGCTGTTCGTGATGATCCAGATGGTGCCCGGCGACCCCGCCGCGGTGCTTCTGGGTCCGCGGGCAACGCCGGAGCTACGCGCCGAGCTGCATGAACGCATGGGGCTGGACAAGCCGCTTCCGGTGCAGATCGTCATGTTCTTCGCGGGCCTTCTGCGCGGCGATCTCGGCTTCGACGTCTTCACGCAACGCCCCGTCGGCACCATCGTCTTCGAGCAGTTGCCCTATACGATAGAGCTCATCCTGGTCGCGATCGCCTGGGCCGTCATCGTCGCGGTGCCGCTGGGATGCTACTCGGCCATGCGGCGCAATTCCCTGATCGACAAGGTGGCCGGCATCATGGCGGTGGCGATGATCGCCATTCCCTCCTTCGTGATGGCCATTTACGCGCTTCTGATCTTCGCGGTGTGGCTCAACTGGCTGCCGGCCATCGGCGCCGGTTCGGGATTCTGGGGCCGGGTCACCCATCTTGTCCTGCCGGCCCTGGTCGTCGGCATCGGCTGGGTGGGATATCTCTCGCGAATCGTGCGGGCGTCCATGCTGGAGGTCATGGGCGAAAATCACGTGCGCATGGCCCGCGCCTTCGGCCTCTCGGAACGGCGCATCGTCGCACGCTACGCGCTGCCGCTCGCCATCCTGCCAACCGTGACCATTCTCGGTGTCGGCATGGCGCACCTCCTGTCGGCAGCCGTTTTCGTGGAAGTCGTCTTTGCGCGCCCCGGTATCGGCACGCTGGTCGTTCAGGCGGTCGACTCGCGCAACTATCCGATCGTCATGGGCACCGTTCTCGTCACCACCGTGCTCTTCGTTGTCTCCACCACCATCGCCGACCTGATCAACGCGATTCTCGATCCGAGAATCCGGGGGAGCCTGTGATATGGCCGACACGGCAACCGGCGAAACCGTGACTGGGGGAAACAGGCGCAAGGCGCTTGCCGGTTTTGCGCACCAGATGGGCAAGAACCCCCTCGGCATATTGGGGGCGGCCCTCGTCATTCTCATGGTCGCGAGTGCGGTATTCGCTCATCTGATAACACCCTATGACCCGACAAGGATCATGGTCGGTCCGCGCCTGGCGCCACCGTCGCTGGAGTTCCTGATGGGCACGGATCAGCTCGGCCGCGATGTCTTCTCGCGCGTCGTCATGGGCGGTCAGGTGGCGCTTCTCGTCTCCCTCGCCGCACTGGGCACAGCGCTGTCGGTCGGGCTCGTCCTGGGGCTGATCGCCGGCTTCGGGCCGCAATGGCTGGACAACGCGCTATTGCTGTTCTTCAACACGATCCGCTCCTTCCCCGTCATCATCTTCGCGCTGGCGGTGGTCACGCTTCTGGGCCCCAGCCTGGCAAGTGTCATTTTCGTCGTCGCCGTGACGACGGTTCCTATCTATGCCCGCGTCGTGCGCACCCAGACACACGCCCTGCGCAACAGCGAGTTCATCACCGCCGAGCAAGCGATGGGTGCCGGCACGATCCGCATTCTCGGCATCCACATCCTGCCGAACGTCATCGGCCCGCTCCTGATCCTGGTCAGCATGGACGTGCCTCTGGTCATCACGCTCGAAGCCGGCCTGAGCTTTCTCGGCATGGGCGTGCGCCCGCCGACCCCCTCCTGGGGCACAATCCTCAATGACGGATACGGACACATCAACCAGTCGATCTGGCCGGTCATCTCCGGTGGCGTTCCGATCGTGCTGACGACACTCGGCTTCACCTTCCTGGGCGAAGCGCTGCGCGACATTTTCGATCCCAAGCTTAGGAAAGACCTATGAGACCAGGCGAGCACGTCCAGGACGCCGACTGTGGCCATGCGATGCTGCGCGTGAGCGGGCTCGATCTCGATTTCGGCACCCCTCGCGGCCGCGCCCACGCCCTGCGGAATGTGGGCCTCACCGTGGCGCCGGGCGATATCGTCGGTGTCGTCGGCGAAAGCGGCTCGGGCAAGTCGACCCTCGCCTATGCGGTGATGGGCCTTCTGGCCGACAATGCCGAAATCGTCGACGGCACGATCCTGTTCGAAGGACGCGACCTGCTTGCCATGACGCCGGAAGAGCGGCGTGCGTTGCGCGGCAGCCGCATGTCCATGGTCTTTCAGGATCCGATGACCTCGCTCAATCCCGTGCGCTCGATCGAAAGCCAGATGATCGATGTGCAGCACCGCCAGAGCGGCTCCCGACAGGCCAGGCGGCGGCGTGCCATAGAGATGATGGAGCGCGTGGGCATTCCCGATCCGCACAACCGCATCCGCGGCTATCCGCACGAATTCTCCGGCGGCATGCGCCAACGCATCTGCATCGCCATGGCGCTGCTGGTAAGACCGGCGCTGTTGATCGCCGACGAGCCGGCCACGGCCCTCGACGCCACGCTGGAAGTACAGATCATCCATCTGCTGAAGGATCTGCAGCGGGAGATCGGCTGCTCGATCGTCTTCGTCTCGCATCACCTCGGAACGGTGGCGGAGCTGTGCGACCGGGTCGCGGTCATGTATGCCGGCGAAGTGGTCGAGTATGGCGACGTGCGCGAGATCTTCCACACGCCCGGCCACCCCTATACGAAAGCGTTGCTGGAGTGCGATCCAGGGCGGATTCCGACCAGGACACGGGTGCTTCCGACCATCCCGGGAGAGGTTCCGAACCTGCTCGACGTTCCGTCGGCTTGCACCTTCCGCACGCGCTGTCCCCATGCTTTCGATCGCTGCGCCGTCGAGCTCCCCGCCCTGCGCGCAACTGGCACGACGCAATGGGCCCGCTGTCATCTGCTCGAGCGCACGGGGGATTTGCCGGCATGAATGCGCTTCTGTCCGTTGACGGCCTTCGCGTGCGCTTTCGCACCATGAGCCGGCTGAAGGCACTCCTCACCCCCGAGCAAGACCCCTTCATCGACGCGGTCTGCGGTGTTTCATTCGAGCTCCGCAAGGGCGAGACGCTCGGCCTCGTGGGCGAAAGCGGCTCGGGAAAATCGACCATTGCGCGCGCGCTGATGGGGCTCGTCTCACCGCAGCAAGGCTCGATCAGGTTCGACGGGCAGGAGCTGGTTGGCCTGTCCGGCAGTGCCCGCAAGCTCTACCGCCGGCGTATGGCAATGATGTTCCAGGATCCGGTCGGATCGCTCTCGCCACGCCTGACGGTCCGCTCTCTCCTGACGGAGCCCTTTCGAATCCACCGGGCGCACGATTGCGACCCCGAGGCCGAGGCGGACCGGCTGTTGGCAATGGTGGGACTGCCGCGGGATTTCGCGCGTCGCTATCCGCATCAGCTCTCCGGCGGCCAGGCGCGCCGGGTCGGTGTCGCGCGCGCCCTTGCGCTGCGGCCCGACCTCCTCATCGCCGACGAGCCGACCGCCGGGCTCGACGTGTCGGTCCAGGGGGAGGTCCTCAATCTGCTCGCCCACCTGCAAGACGAGCTCGGCATCGCCATCCTCATCATCACGCACAATCTGAACGTCGTGCGCCACATGACCGACCGGATGGCAATCATGTATCTCGGGCGCTTCCTCGAGGTCGGACCGACGGAGCGGATTTTCGCACAGCCGCGCCATCCCTACACGGAGGCGCTGCTTTCTGCCAATCCCGAACCCGATCCGGACGCGGTGCTCGACCGGGTGGAACTGATCGGCGAGGTCCCGAGCCTGATGATGCGGCCTCGCGGCTGCGAGTTCCACACGCGCTGCCGCTATGCCCAGGAGGTCTGCGGGCGCATTTTTCCAGAGCCCGCTGCCAGCGACGCCGCCTTCGACCATGCCTTCAAATGCCATTTTCCCCTGTCGGACGAGGGCACCCCAACCGGAGTTAGTCATGCCTCGTGAAACAATCTGCGCACCGCTGGCCGCAGAGGTCCCGGGCCGCCGGATGAGCGTACCCATGGTGCGCTACGGAGCGCCCGACGCACGGCCTAAAGCCTACATCCAGGCCGCACTCCATGCAGACGAAGCGCCGGGCCAACTCGTCGCCCATCATCTTCTCCAACAGCTCGACAATGCCGATGAGCGCGGTGAAATCACAGGCCAGATCGTCGTCGCTCCCGCCGCCAATCCGATCGGACTGGCGCAGTTCGTCAACGGCGACCATCTCGGACGCTACGATCTGGCAAGCGGGAGGAACTTCAACCGCGGCTGGCCGATGCTCGCCGACAATCTCGTTGGGCGCCTCGGGAGCCGGCTGGGAAACAACGCGGGAGCCAATCTTGCCCTGATCCGCGCGGCGATCCAGGAGCTTCTCGACGAGCGCCCTCAGGCCTCGCCGGTCGGCTCCCTTCAGACCGTCCTCGCCCGCGAGGCGTATGACTGCGATCTCGTGCTGGATCTCCACTGCGACGACGAGGGGTTGATGCACCTCTTCGTGCATCCCGACATCTGGCCGGAGCTTTCGGATATTTCAGGCGACCTCGGCTGCCGCGCGGTTTTTTCGCAGGCGGGCTCAGGGGATCGACATTCGCCGAGGCCGCCGTCGATCCCTGGCTGAAGCTTGCCGCCGCGTTTCCCGACAAGCCGATTCCGGTCGGCTGTCTGGCCGCGACCGTCGAGTTGCGTGGCTTCATCGACATCGGCGACGACCTCGCGCGCGCCGATACGGCCGCCCTGATGAACGCGCTGCGCCGGCGCGGCTATTTGACCGGTACGCCGCCGGCGCCGTGCGAACCGCTGTGCGAGATGACCGGCTTCGATGCCTGCGACATTGTCAGGACACCGCAATTCGGCGTCATCGTTTATCGTGCCGCCCTCGGCGACCGGGTGGCGCGCGGTCAACCTGTCGCCGATATCGTCAGCCCTTCCCTGCCGGGCAGGGAGGGACGCATCACCGTGCATGCGGCAACGGATGGGGTGGTCGTGACACGGCGCCTGAAACGACTGGTCGCTGCCAATCAGGTCATTGCCAAGATCGCCGGCAGCGTTCCTCTGCCCCATCGGAAGGGTTACCTGCTGGAAGATTAGCACCACTTTGGCAGTTTTTGTGCGGAGCGTGCATTTTTGGGGCTCCCAAGGTGGGTCGTCGGTGATTCATAGGAGGTCGGCTTTTCGGAGGAGCCGCCCATGAATGGGAACTGGCAAGCCGAACTGGAGCTGCAGCACGGCTCGCAAAGCGTCGGGTACCGCAACCAGGTATCCGTCTGCGCTAGAACAGGTCCGCCTCGTCCTCCCAACGAACCAGCGCAGATGATCGCCCCAGGAGAGCCAACGCCCGATGGGGTCCCACCCTCGGGGCAGAGTGTCGGCGCCGCGATCTCCTGATCGCCATCGACGTCAGCTATCAGCTCGCTGAGCATGCGGTCCGATCCCTCGGAAGACAGTTTCTCTCCGCCATCGAGGACCCCATCCGAGATTCTGGCGAGGAATGCGGCAAGGTTCCTCATTCCGTCGCGCGCCCCAAAGCCCAGGCGCAAAGGACCGAGAGCATTGCGACACCGATCGCCGCCACCATAGCGGATGCACTCATCCCTGAGACGAACGAGGCTTTGGCGTCGATGATGAGACCTCTCGCCACCGGAGTGGTAATCGTCGACGCTGCCCCCAAGCTGTCCGCGAATGCTGCAAACACATCTTGCGGCAGGTCCTTTGATATGCGGCCGAATACTGCATCACGATAAACAACCGTGGTCAAACTCCCGAACAGGGCCACACCGAGGGCGATGCCCAGTTCCTGGACGGTTTCCGACATGGCCGAGGCCGAGCCGGCCTTTTCCGGTGGAGCTGCCCCCACGACCAGGTCGGTGCCGAGGGCCGCGATTGTCCCCAGCCCGAGATAGACGAGAGCGTAACCGGTCGTGACGGGAGCGAGACCGGGTATCCAGGGAAGCATTGCGAGGAGCAAATAGCCGACTGCGGAAAATGCCAATGATCCGGCCATCACGAAGGCAGGACGTATGCGGCGTGCCAAGAGCGGCGCACCGATGCCGGCCACGATCATCATGAAGGCGGGAGGTCCCATCCACATGCCGGCGATGACCGGCGGAAGTTCGAGGACGAGTTGGAGATACTGGGTCACCAACAGCATCGCTCCGCCGACACCGACCAGCCCGAAGAGCAATATGCCGAGCGCGGCGCTGAACGTGCCGTTGCCAAACAGCCGGACGTCAAGCAAGGGGTTCGACAAGGTGCGTTGTCTTTTGACAAAAATCGCACCGCAGGCGAGACCGGTCACCAACGCCAGTATCGGGATAAGGGTAAGGCCGGTCTTTGCACTTTCCTTGACGAAGTAAACTACCGGCAGGATCGCAGCGAGCGATAGCGCGACACTCGGCAAATCGAACCGGCCGCTGACCGGCGCGCGATACTCCGGCAGAAGCAACGGTCCGGCGACGAGCACGATAACGACGACCGGAATGGCGATGAGGAAGGCGGATCCCCACCAAAAATGTGAGAGAAGAATACCGCCGACGAACGGGCCGACGGCCATGCCGAGGGCGAACATCGTAGCCCAGATCCCTATTGCCAGCGCACGCTGGCTCGGTTGGAGAAACATGTTGCTGATCAGCGCGAGCGTCGATGGCATGAGGGTTGCACCAGCCACGCCAAGCGCCACCCGGGCGGCAATCAGCGTGTTTGTGGTGGGAGAAAACGCGGCCAGAATTGAAGCGGCGCCGAACGCGGTCGCCCCGATCATCAGCAATCGCCTTCGACCGATCCGGTCGCCCAGCGTTCCCATGGTGATCAGGAACCCGGCGATCATGAAGCCATAGGCGTCCATGATCCACAGGGCCTGCGTGCTGCTTGGTCGCAGATCTTCCGCGAGCGCAGGCAAGGCCAGATAGAGCAGCGTTACGTCAAGCCCGAGAAGCGCGGTCGGCAGCGCGAGCACCGCCAGACCGGCCCATTCGATCGGTCCGGCCTTCTTTCGGCCGGTTGTTGTTTCGCTCATCTGGGATGGCTGCGAAACGGTGGGATCATACTGGTCGGGTTCGAATGACATGCTGCCTCCTGTGCGGTTGGCGGCAGACATTCGGTGATTTATATAATGTTACAATTTAGCACTTCATGCTGTTACAAGAGGTAATATGCCATGCCTCCCCGATCCCTTGAGCGAACCAGGCTGGATCTCGCCGAATTTTTGCGCCGACACAGAGAAAGACTGACGCCTGCCGAAGTCGGCCTGCCGAGCAGCGGACGGCGACGGACCCCCGGTCTGCGCCGGGAGGAAGTGGCTGCACTCGCCGGGGTCGGCCTCACCTGGTACACGTGGCTGGAACAGGGGCGGGAGATTGGCGTTTCGGAGGATTTCCTCCTGAGGCTCGCGAAGGTGCTAAAGCTCGACGACGCGGAATGCTGTCATCTTTTCGTCCTCGCGCATCGCCGTCCGCCACCCGCTGAGGCGTATCAATCGTCCGCCGTATCTCCTCTCGTGCAAAAGCTTATGGACGAGATCGAGAACCGGCCAGCCTACGTCTTGAATCTGCGGTGGGACGTCATTGCTTGGAACACAGCCGCCAATCGGCTGATCGGCTTCTCAGGGAAAGGCACATCGGACCGGAATTTGCTTCGCATGGTATTTGCCGATCCGGAGTTGCGTCGCCGCCTGCCATCGTGGCGAAACGAAGCGCCAGGATTTGTCGAGGCGCTCCGACACGATTTGGCTCTCGTGCCCGATGACCCCGCTATGCTCCAACTCATTGAGGATTTGAAGAAGCTTTCGCCAGATTTCCGAGGCTGGTGGCGCCAAAGGCAAGATAATCGACCGGTTCGTGGGCCGGCCACCATTGCGGAAAAGGCAAGCGTTCGACAGTTTGATCAAGAGGTTATGACCATCGACGAACACCGTCATTTGCGGATGGTTGTGCTGTTCGAAACCATCGGAGCAGACACATAAATGCGAATGTACCGAAGAGATTGTCCGAGATCTCGAGTTTGCCAATATGACAAATTTCCTGGGTCCTTGCCAAACTGGATTGTTGGCATAGGCCCGCCAATGTAGCTCTCGAGGGAAGTAACAATCTTGTGCCTGTTGATGAGACCTGGTCCCCACTGCAAGCGTATCGAGTAGCGACAACCTCCGACGGTCACACGCCACCCGCCGGCAGGCGCTGCATGTCATCCAGGGATCTGGTGAAATCGACAAAGGCCCGCAACGGTGAAGGCATGCGGCGACGGCTTGGGTAGTAGAGAAACAGTCCCGGATAGGTCGGGCACCAGTCTTCCAGTGCGCGTACGACGCGCCCTTCCTCCAGAAGCGGTCTTGCCAAGCTTTCCAATACATTGGCTATGCCGAGCCCCTCGGCGGCTGCGCGCAGACTGGTTCGCTGGCTGTCCAGCGTCAGGGGACCCTGGACATCGATCTCGATCTCCTTTTCCCCTTTCGCGAACTCCCATGCATAGAGTTCGCCTCCGGGGAACCGGTAGCGAATGCAGGCGTGTCCCGCGAGATCTTCCGGCATCTTCGGTTTCGGGTTCTTCCGGAAGTATTCCGGCGAGGCCACAATCGCGTCGCGCTGCTGCGGACCGAGCTTCATAGCGATCATGTCCTGTTGCAGCCGTTCGCCGAACCGAATGCCCGCGTCGTATCCCTCGGCGACGATGTCGACCAGGCTGTCATTGGCGGATATTTCCAGGTGGATATCGGGGAACGCTTCGAGGAATGGCTTCATGACCGGCGCGAGGATCACGTCGACCGCCAGATGGGGCGCATTCAGCCGCAGCGTGCCTGCCGGCTGATCACGAAAATCGTTCACCGCGTCGAGCGCGCCTTCGAGACTTTCGAATGCGGGACGCAACTGCTTGAGCAGCCTCTGCCCCGCAGAGGTCGGCGCAACGCTGCGTGTCGTCCTGTTGAGAACGCGGACACCGAGCCGATCCTCAAGGGCGCGGATTCGATGACTGACCGCCGACGGTGTGATGCCCAGATCGACGGCCGCCTTGCGAAAACTGCGGCGCTTGGCCACCGCCACGAACGCCATCAGGTCAGAAATATCGGTCGGCCTCATTGATGAATCTGATTCATTATATTGCCCAATATTATACGCATAGAAGAAACACTCGCCAATTGCCACTTTCTGGATCGACGCCTGCGGAGCGGAAGACGGCCGGCATCGGTCGCACAGTTTCGCGGCGAAGACACGCAGCAACCGGCCAGAGGTGAGTGACCCATGAAATATAGAACGCTTGGAAAAGACGGCCCGGTCGTATCCGCAGTTGGACTGGGATGCATGGGCATGAGCTTCGCCTATGGCGGCCAAGAGGAATCGGCGTCGATCGCCACCATCCGACGGGCCGTCGAACTGGGTGTGACGTTCTTTGACACCGCCGAGGTGTACGGCCCCTTCGAAAACGAAATCCTGCTCGGCAAGGCGCTCCGTCCTTTTCGCGACAACGTCGTGATCGCCACGAAGTTCGGCTTCAAGATGGGAGACACCGGCATCGGTGGAGAGCGCATCATCGGCCTCGACAGTCGCCCGGAACATGTAAAAGACGTCGCGGACGCATCCCTGAAGCGTATGGGCCTCGACCATATTGACCTGTTTTACCAGCACAGGATCGATCCGCAGGTGCCGATCGAAGACACGGTCGGCGCCATGGCGGACCTCGTGAAGGCGGGCAAGGTACGCCACCTTGGTCTGTCTGAAGCGAGCGCTGCATCGATCCGCCGTGCCTACGCGGTGCATCCAATCGCCGCCGTTCAATCGGAATATTCCCTGTGGAGCCGCGAGCCTGAACGCGATGACCTGGCCACATGCAGGGAACTCGGCATTGGCCTCGTCGCCTACAGCCCGCTCGGACGCGGTTTTCTGACGGGCGGGATCACGAGCCAAACCGATCTGGGAGAGGATGATTGGCGACGTACGCTACCCAGGTTCCAGTCGGACAACCTCGAGCAGAACCTGTCGATCGTCGGGCGCCTAAAGGACCTTGCGCGGGACAAGGGCTGTACCGCGGCCCAACTTGCCCTTGCCTGGACGCTTCATAAGGGCAGCGACATCGTTCCGATCCCGGGGGCACGGAAGGCACGCCACCTCGAAGAAAACGCTGCGGCTGTCGAAATCTCTCTGACCGACGCGGACATCGAGGCGATCGAGGCCGCAGCGCCAACCAGCTCTATTTCGGGCGAACGGTACAACGCGTTCGAGCTGGAAATGGTGAACCGGTAGACCCGTGCGCCAACGCGCTGCCACAACCGACCAGAAAGTGAAGCGCTGAAATGAACACAGCCATCGACAATCCGGCGGGTGCGCGCGCTGCACCCCAAACCTTGGATGGAAAACTCGCCCTGGTCACCGGCGCGAGTTCCGGCATTGGCCGGGCTACGGCAATCGAATTCGCGAACCGGGGTGCGACGGTCATGGTGAGCCCGCGTCGTGCCGACGGCGGCTACAGCGCGGCTACAGCATCGCCTGATGCTGCAGGCTCGCCAAATCCCAACTCCAGCAACGAGAGTAAGTACATGCAGAATATTCGTTTATTCGCCGCAGGCATCGCATTCATCCTGTCGGCGACCATCTCGCCAGCGCAAGCCCAGATCGCCATTGAACCAACCAACGACAACGGCGAGGTGGTCCTGGTTGTCGATTTCGAAGTGAAAGAAGGTTCGGAAGCGGAATTCGAGGAATATTTCCGCCGCTCTGTCACATGCTCTCGGTCGGAGCCGGGCAATGTGGCCTTCAATATCCACAAAGTCGTCGGCCAGCCAAACAACTACGTCCTTTACGAAATCTGGCGGGATACCGAAGCGATCGAGCGCCATTTCGAGAAACCCTACACCAAGGCGCTCTTTGAGATGTTCGACAGGACGCTCGTGCGCCCTGTGACCGAAGGCGGTCTACGCTTCATCTCGGATCTCGATCCCGCACCAAGGGACCCGGTTGCTGCGTCCTCCCAAGAGAACGTGCCTGCCGGCTGCGGTTGAGTTGCGGCCGCCGGCGCTGCGCCCAGTGAAGCACCGACCTGAATGGAGTGGAGAAACAAATGTCAGAGCAAGTAACACTCGTTGCGCATATCAAGGCCAAGGCAGGACAGGAGGAAGAGTTGGGCCGGCGTCTTACCGCACTTGTCGAGCCGACCCGCGCGGAGCCAGGTTGCATCAATTACGATCTTCATCGGCTGAATGACGATGGATCGGTCTGGATGCTCTATGAGAACTGGGTTTCGAAGGCTGCGCTCGATGCCCATTTCAAGATGCCGTATCTGGAGGCGTTCATTGCCAGCAAGGACGAGCTCCTGGCCGAGGACATGGACATAAAACTATACTCCATGGCATCCAGCCCGGCTCCTGACCCAGCCCCCTGAAATCCGGCCATGAGATGGCAGAGTCCATCGAGAGAAAGGACGGCCATGAGAAAGAGCAGATTTTCGCAGGAGCAGATCACCGGGATGATCCGCGAGCACGATGACGGGGTGAAGACAGCGGAGATCTGCCGCAAGCACGGCATCTCGGACGCGACCTTCTACAAGTACGAGGCCCGGTTCGGCGGCATGACGGTGTCGGACGCGCAGCGCCTGCGCACGCTGGAGGCGGAGAACGCCAAGCTGAAGCGCCTCCTGGCGGAGAGCCTGCCGGACAACGCGGCGCTGAAGGACCTGGCGACAAAAAACTTCTGACGCCCGACGTGAAGTGCCAGGAATGGTTGAGCCACGGCGTATGGGCCAGGCGATATTTACCCGCGATCTGCAGGTAGAGATGCAGGGCGGAACAGGTGTCGCGCCAGCCGAGATAGTCGAGTTGGGGCCAATCGTTGCTCATGTCCACATCCTTCGGTCAGCAGTCATGCCGATAGCGACCTTGTCCCCCCGCCCCCGCAATCGCCGCGGTGGCGCTCGGCGCGTCGGCGCAGGTCAGTCCGGTAGCGGAATGTGCTCGTCCCGGTCATCGGCCGGCAGATCGAAACGCCCCCTGCCCCAGTTCTCGGCGCGCCATTCGGCCTTGGCCTCCTCGATGCGTTCCCTGGAAGACGCCACGAAATTCCACCAGATGTAGCGGGGGCCGGTAAGGGTCGCGCCGCCAAGGATCATCAGCCTTGCGCCCTTGCTGCCGGCCGCGACAGTGATCCTGTCGCCGGGGCGGAACACCATCATCTGCGCTTCGTCATATTGCTGGCCGGCAACCGAAATCGATCCCTCGACGATATAGATGCCCCGGTCCTCGTGATTGTCCGGCATTGGCAGCCGGCTTCCGGCGTCCAGCCTCACATCGGCATAGAACGTCTCCGAGAACATCGTCGCGGGCGCCGTCTCGCCGTAGGCATCGCCCAGAATGAGCCGGATCGAGACGCCGCGATCCTCGATCACCGGCAGCGCCGCCTTGCCGTGGTGCTCGAACATGGGTGCCATGTCCTCGTCCTTGTCGGGCAATGCCAGCCAGGTCTGGAGGCCGAACAGGCTGTTCGGGCCGCTTCGGGCCGCCGAGGATGTGCGTTCGGAGTGGGTCACACCGCGCCCGGCGACCATCCAGTTCAGCTCGCCGGGACGGATGATCTGGTCGGCGCCGGTGCTGTCGCGGTGATGGAAGTCACCGCGAAACAGGTAGGTGACCGTGCCCAGGCCGGTATGCGGATGCGGCCGGATGTCGACGCCCTGCCCTGTCAGGAACTCGGCCGGCCCGGCCTGATCGAAGAAGATGAAGGGCCCCACCATTTGCCGCTTCGGGGCCGGCAAGGCACGCCGAACCTCGAAATCGCCCAGGTCGCGGGTGCGCGGAACGATGAGAGTTTCGATCGCGTCGGCGCCAACCTCGTCGGGGCAGCCTGGCGCTATCGCCGGGTTCCAGCTCATGGGCGTTCTCCTCTTCGGGTTACCGGGCCCTTTCGGCGGCTGGGTCGAAGCCGCCCGGGGCGGACAAGCGGGCTGCGCGCACCCGGCCCGACCTGTTGTAACAGTGCCGCGCCGCCGCGTGCGCCGCTAGCCTCGCCATGTGCTCAACTGTGTTGCGCCATACGGAACGTGCGGCCGATGGTCAGCGACCTTCAGCCGGGCGACCGTCGCGGGCGAACCGCTCTACACTCTCCAGCGCGCGCCGTTCACGGATCGCAACCCCAGAGCTGCGGGTTCCCCCCCATATGCTCGATCAGCATCTCGGTCAGTATCCGCACTTTCCGCGCAGGATGCTGACCGGGGGGACGCACGACATAGGCGCCCGCCGGCGGGGGAGGATAGCGTGTCATGACCGGAACGAGCGCGCCAGTCGACACCAGCTCATGGGTGAGACAATCCGGGAGATAACCGATCCCCAATCCAGCCACAGCGGCGCCGGTCAGGGCTATGCCGTTGTCGGCCTTGAACCGCCCCTGCGGCTGAACCGTGACGATCTTGTCGCCATCCATGAGCTGCCAGGATTCCGTTCCCTGCATGAGAGCCTGATGGGCAACGAGTTCGTCCGGCGTCTCCGGGGCGCCGTGGGCTGCGATGTAGTCCGGGCTCGCGACGAGCTTGCCGGCGACCGGCCCGATGCGCTTCGCGATCAGGCTGGAGTCCTCGAGGTAACCGACCCGGATCGCACAATCGAAGCCCTCCGCGATCAGATCGACGAAGCGGTCGCTGTAGGACGCATCGACCCGAAGCTGCGGATGGCGATGCGCCAGTTGGGCCAGCACCGGGGCGAAGTGCGTCGGCCCGAACGACAGCGGCATGGCGATTCTCAGGCGTCCGCGAAGCTCGCCGGCCGGGAGAAGCGTTTCCCTGGCCATCTCGATCTCGGCGCCGATACGGGCGGCATGTTCCCGAAACGTGACCCCGGCCTCCGTGAGAGCCGCGCCGCGTGTGGTCCGGGCGACAAGCTGGACGCCGAGCTCCGCCTCGAGCTTGAAAAGCCGTCGGCTGACGATCGATTTCGAGATGCCGAGCCGACGCGCGGCAGCCGAGACGCCCCCGGTATCGGCGACCTCCACGAATGTCTGCAGCTCCTCGATATCCATGCCCTCGTTCCCCGTTTTGCAACACAGCTTGTCATGAGACAGCACTATCGTATCGCGCACAGGAACGGCAATACAGCGTCCAGGCGGCGTCGCGCCGCGACATATGGCGTCCCGAACACTCAACACCGCTCACAACGGCAGCAAAGGATATACCCATGACCCTTCGCAACGGCCTCGATTCCCTTCTTCGTCCCGAAGAGTCGGTCCTCGTTCTGATCGATCACCAGCCTTACCAGCTCGCGAACCTGAACAGCCACGAGCCGCAGATGGTGGTCAACAATGCAACGGCCCTGGCCAAGGCCGCCAAGGCCTTTGGGGTGCCCACCATCCTGACGAGCGTGATCGCCGACCGGGGCGGCCTCATCTTCCCGCAGATCACGGACGTGTTTCCCGACCAGGAAGTGATCGACCGGACATTCATCAACACCTGGGAAGACCGGACGGTGGTCGATGCGGTCGAGGCCACCGGCCGCAAGCAGCTCATCATCGCCGGCCTGTGGACCGAGATCTGCGTCGCGATGCCCACGATCCAGGCTCTCGGCGAAGGCTGGGACGTGACGGTCGTCACCGATGCGTCCGGCAGCGTCTCGGTGGAGGCCCATAAGGTCGCCATCCAGCGCATGATCGCAGCCGGCGCGAACATGATGACCTGGCTGGCAGTGGCGTCGGAGTGGCAGCGCGACTGGGCCCGCACGGAGCATGCCGCCGAGCTGTCGGAACTGCTCGTGCAGCACGCCGGCGGCAGCGGCAGCGCGTTGCTGTGGGAACAGCAGCTGCTCAACACGCCGGTGCCGGGCACCGAAGGCTGACCGGAACAGGGATGACGGGCGTTCGGGCGAGCGCCGCACGGACGTTGACCGCGCATCGGGCCTCGTCATCCCTCGCTGCCGGTCGGCCTTTGCCATCCCGGAAACAGAAACGACGAGCGGGAACGCGGCACCGCCGAGCCCGGCTGGCCCGAAATCGTCGTTGGCCTTGTCTGCCTGACCACAGTGGCCGAAGGTCTTTTTCGGCTGGGGCGTCCGGGCGGGCGTCGGGTTCAGATCCGTGAGGCCAGCCACCCACGACGGTCCGGAAGGAGAACACACCCATGGGCTTTATCACGACCGACGACGACGTGCGGATCTTCTACAAGGACTGGGGCCCCAGGGACGCCCAGCCCATCGTGTTCCATCACGGCTGGCCGCTCAGCGCCGACGACTGGGACGCGCAGATGCTGTTCTTCCTGTCGAAGGGCTATCGCGTTGTCGCCCACGACCGGCGCGGCCACGGACGCTCGGAACAGGTCGCCGACGGTCACGACATCGACCATTACGCGGCCGACGCCTTTGCCGTCGCCGAGGCGCTGGATCTGAAGGACGCGGTTCACATCGGCCATTCCACCGGTGGCGGCGAGGTGGCGCGCTACGTGGCGCGGCACGGCGAACCCGCGGGCCGGGTGGCGAAGGCCGTCCTCGTCTCTGCCATTCCGCCGCTGATGCTGAAGACCGACGGCAACCCCGAAGGCACACCGATGGAGGTCTTCGACGGCTTTCGGGCAGCGCTCGCCGGCAACCGCGCACAGTTCTTCCGCGATGTTCCGTCGGGCCCGTTCTACGGCTTCAACCGCGAGGGCGCGACGGTCCATGAAGGTGTGATCCAGAACTGGTGGCGGCAGGGCATGATGGGCAGCGCCAAGGCGCACTACGACGGCATCGAGGCCTTCTCGGAAACCGACCAGACCGAGGATCTCAAGGCGATCTCCGTGCCGACGCTGGTGCTGCACGGCGAGGACGACCAGATCGTTCCGATCAACGCCTCGGCCTTGAAGGCGGTCAAGCTTCTGCCGAACGGCACGCTGAAGACCTATCCCGGTTTCTCGCACGGGATGCTGACGGTGAACGCCGATGTGCTGAACGCAGACCTTCTGGCGTTCGTCGCCGGCTGAGGCGGCTGGCAAGGCGCGGCTCCTGCGCCCCGGCCCGCAGTTCGAGCCGCCATGAAAGACACTGCAAGATTACGGAAAAAAGCACGAAAGCAGAGCAGGCCGAAGCACAAGCTATTGAAACCGGGGAATAAAAGAAAGTCTGCATAGCGTCCCCCAAAACAGGTGCGCTACCAGACTGCGCTATGCCCCGAACCCTCGAAACATGGAGATTTGCTTACGTTTTTGGAACGCGGAAGGCAAGCGGTGATTTCTGAAACGCGAACAAAGAGGGTCATCCCGCGACGAAGGCGACGAAACGTTACAGGAGATGCCAATGAGCCCTCGGGCGACCAAGCGAGCCCCGCGCTCAGCCGAGTTCCTGGGCGAGGCCGATGAGGAGCCGTTCAGGCCCGCGGATATAGCAGAGCCGATAGGCGTCCTTGTAGCGGACGACTTCGCCCACGAGCTGCGCGCCGCGTGCACGGAGCCTTTCAAGCGTCTCGTCGATGTCGTCCACGGTGAACATGGCGCGGAGGTAGCCCAGCGCGTTGACCGGGGCATTCCGGTGATCCGAGACGACAGGCGGCGCGAGGAAGCGGGAGAGCTCGAGCCGGCTGTGGCCGTCCGGCGTGCGCATCATGGCGATCTCGACATGCTGATCGCCCAGTCCGGTGACGCGACCGGCCCAGTCTCCTTCGATCGTGGCCCGGCCTTCGAGCTCGAGTCCGAGTTCGCAGAAGAAATCAATCGCCGCTTCGAGGTCCTCGACGACGATTCCGACGTTGTCCATCCGCTTGAGCGCCATTTTTCCAGCCTCTGAGGTGCCGATCCGACCCACAATATGGCACCCGATCTGACAACGGACGCTTAAGATGTCCCAATACCGGCGGCGGTCCGGCCCCGATCCGGACAGCCAGCGCACCAGCAGCACCGCCAGAAGGATGATCGCGCCCCAGAACAGGATCATCATCGCCAGGCCGAAGATCATTTGGCCCCAGCCCTATGAGGCCTGCCACATCCAGCCGCCGCCCTGTGCCGCGGCCTGGCCGGCCGCATTGGCCCCGTGACACGCCGGCACATCGACCTCGGCATCGGGGCTCCCGTCCCCGGCGTCGCGACGTTCTGGCCAGGGAAATGAACCGCCAGCCAATAACGGCGCCGATACCGACGACGGGCCGACGGGGCCTGTCCTGCCATCGCGGAATGGCTCTCTTCTTGAAAACGCGAAAGGCGGCGGTCGCCGGTTCACACCTCCGGTGCCGGGGACGCCGCCCCTCGAACGAGCACCCGGCTTCCATCGGGCGTTCGGTTGTAGAGATCGATGATGTCCTGATTGAACAGCCGGATGCAGCCGCTCGATACGGCCCTGCCGATGCTCCACGGCTCGTTGGTGCCGTGCAGGCGATAGAGCGTGTCCCGGCCGTTCTCGAAGATATAGAGGGCGCGCGCACCCAGAGGATTGCCGAGACCGGGATCCATGCCGCCATTGGCAATGCTGTAGGGCTCGAGCTCGGGCTGGCGCGCCACCATCTCGTCGGGCGGCGTCCAGCGCGGCCAGGCCCGCTTGTACTGGATCACGCCGCGCCCGGACCATTCGAAGCCGGCGCGGCCGACGCCGACGCCATAGCGCATCGCCTGCCCGTCCTCCATCACCAGATAGAGGAACCTGGTCTGGGGATCGACGACGATGGTGCCGGGCTGCTCCGGCCCCGCAAAGGGCACGATCTGGCGGAGATACTCCGGGTCGACGGCGCTGATATCGACCGCCGGGATCGGAAACCGCTCGTCGGGAATGGCGGCGTACATCGCCTCGTAGCGGGCCCGGGCGGCAGGGGTCAGCCCCCGGATGTGAGGCCGGACTTGCCGGCGGTGGTGACGCAGCCGGCAAGCGTGGATGCCATGCCGAGGAGAAGAATGCGGCGGTCCAGCAGACGCCTACGAACGCCGTGACCGCGGGAAGACGGTGTATTGGGCATGAAGTTCCCTCAACTCTCTGACTCTGAACGGATAGACAGATCGATCGTTCAGGCCGAGAGCCGCGGCGGCTGGTCGAAGGGCGGCACGACCCATTTCGCGGGCGCATCCGCCGACAGCATGGGCGGATGGACCTCCGCCACCGGAGCGCGCGCGGCAATATTGCCGGCATCCGACAGCACCAGGCAGGCACCGGTTGTCTGGCAGAAGATGGCAGACCGCCCGGGCTCGAGGTCCGGCGTGCCCGGCCCCGTTTCCCCGGTCGCAGCAAGCGCGCTCTCTCCGCCGGCATGGGAGGCGGCAAGCGACGGCCTGGAGGCATGCGCAAGGCTGAGGCAGACCAGCCCCACGATCAGCAGGACCGAGCCGATCTGCCCCAGTGCAGTGCGCAGGGTTATCCGTACCGCTTTCGACATCCGCTCAAGTTCCTCGGTGCGACGGCACCGCATGCCTTTCCCTTATACCGGACGAACCGGGAATCATCGGGCAAGACCTAACATGCGGATGGCGATTTGCCTTCTCCTGAATCATCACAAATTGGTCATCGGCCTATCGCCGCCACGCCGGCAGAGACGCGGGAGGGCCCGCCGGGCGGTACAAGCCCCCTACTCCATCATTCCCGGCAGCCAGAGTGCGATGCCCGGCAGCAGCACGAGACAGACCAGCACCAGCAGATCGACGGCCACGAACCAGCCCACGCCGCGGAAGATCGTGGTCAGGGACACGCGGTCGCCCAGCGCGCCCTTGATGATATAGACGTTGAGCCCGACCGGCGGCGTCAGCAGACCGATCTCGAGCAGCTTGACCAGGATGATGCCGAACCAGATCAGGTCGAGCCCCGTCTCGCGCGCCATGGGCAGGATGATCGGCATGGTCAGCAGCAGGATGCCGATACTGTCGAGGAAGCAGCCGAGGATCAGGTAGAGCAGCGACACCGCGAGGATCACCATCAGGGGCGAGCTGCCCCAGGCTATGAAGGTGTCGGCGACGAAGGTCGGCACGCCCGACAGCGCCATGAAGCGGCCGAGAAGCGAGGTGCCGATCACCACGAGGAAGATGCTCGCAGTGCTGACCAGCGCCTGGCGGAAGCCCTTGCCCAGCACCTGCCAGTCGAGGCTGCGCTTGAGCGCGGCCACGGCGATGGCGAGCGCCGCCCCCACCGCGCCGGCCTCGGTGGGCGTGAACACCCCGAGGAAGATCCCCATGAGCACGCCGAGGATGATCACCGGCAGCGCCCAGGTGTCGCGGATGGCGGCCAGCAGATCGGCGCGGGTGAAGTGCTCCTCCACCTTCGGCGCCAGCGCCGGGCGCCGCAGCACACGCAGCACGATCATCATGGTGAAGGCGAGCGCCGTCAGGATCCCCGGCATGACCCCGGCGGCGAAGAGCTGGGCCACCGAGACCTCGGCCAGATAGCCGTAGAGCACCATCAGGATCGAGGGCGGGATGAGCGACCCCAGCGTGCCCGCCGCGGCGATCACCCCCGTCGCGAGGCCGGCATCGTAGCGATAGCGCAGCATCTCCGGCGTGGCGATGCGGGCGAAGGCCGAGGAGGTGGCGACCGACGAGCCCGAGGCGGCCGCCAGCACCGCGCTGGCGCCCACGCTGGCCACGGCGAGCCCGCCGGGCAACCAGCTCAGGACCATGCGCATGGTGCGGAAGAGCCCTGAGGAAAGGCCCGCCTCCGAGGCGATGAACCCATGAGCAGGAACATCGGGATGGCCGTGAGGTTCCAGTCGCCCACGAAGTTGAACGGGATCGCGGTGATGATCCCCCATGCGGCGCGCATGTTCAAAAGGACGGCGATGCCGATGAAGCTGACGAGCCCCAGCGCCACGCCGATCTGCACCCGCAGAAGCACCAGGACGATGCCGGCCCCAAGTCCGATGAATCCGATGGCGACGTTGTCCAAACCGTCGGCTCCTTGTCTCAGATATGTCCTTCGGCGGGGTCGGCCGGAGCGGGCGAGAAGCCGGGGTCCAGCGCCGCATTCAGCGCATGGCGCAGCGAGACGAGGCCAATCGCGGCAAAGCCCACCGGCAGCACGAATTTCGCGGGCCAGATCAGGACATAGACATTGCCCATCATCATCTCGCCCTTGGCCATGGCCGCGACGGCGTCGAACCAGGTCTGGCGCACGAGGATGGCGAAAAAGGCGGCGCAGACCAGATAGCCCAGCACCAGCACCGTGCGCTGCATCCATCCGGGCATGAGCTGCCAGAGCAGATCGACCTCGATGTTCTCGTGCTGCCACTCGACGAAGGCGAGCGGCAGGAACACGACAAGCACCATGTGATAGACGGAAATGATCTCCAGATTGCCCGGAATGGGCTGGTTCCAGAAATTGTCAGCGACAACGCCGGCCACGGTCTGGAGCATCATCAGCGCCAGACCTGCCCCCGCCAGAAGCATCAGCGCGCGGGCAAGCAGCAACAGCCCCTTGTCGATCCTGGCCAGCATTGTCGCCTCCTTTCATTCAGAACCCGCCCGTTCCCTCACGGCGCGGGGATCACAGCCCGTAGGCTGTGACGTCGACCTTGTCGTAGACCTCGGTCCTGAAGACGTCCGCGATGGCGTCCAGATCGTCCGCCGGGATATCCGCCAGCAGATCCTCCCACTTGGCGTAGGTTTCCTTGAACCGCGCGATGAGGGCTTCGGGCTCCTGCGCACCGAGCTTCTCGCCGGTCTCCACCGCCATGGCATCGACCTTGGCGTCGACGAAATCGGCAAGGCTCTTCGCCAGGCCCGCGGCGGGTTCGGACACGGTCACACCATGATCGGCGGCCTCCGCCAGCGCCTCGTCGACGGTACCGAGATAGGCGGCCGTCATGGCGACGATGTTGCCGGGCATGGCGTCGATCAGGATCTGGCGGTTTTCGGGGCTGAGCCCGGCCCAGGCATCCTGCGCCATGGCATATTCCCAGCCGGCGAAATAGGGGCCGACCTCCAGGAGCGTGGTGTATTTCGCCACATCCCAGAGCGAGCGCGACTTGAGATCGTTCGCGGCGTTGATCGCGCAGTCGAGCTGGCCCTTCTCGAGGCCCGTGAACATCTCCGACGACGGCACATTGACCGGCACCGCGCCCACGCTCTCCGCCCAGGCGGCGTGGACCGGCGAGGGCATGCGCAGCTTCTTGCCCTTGACCTGGTCCAGCGTGGTGACCTCGTCCGCACACATCATCACATATTGCGGCGAGGCGTAGGACCCAAGGAACACGATGCCCAGCCGCTTGAACATCTCCTGCATGGCCGGGTCGTTGATGTAGAAATCCGCCACGGCGAGCGCGGCGGTCATGCTGTCCGGCAGGCCGATGGCGAGCGCGGCCAGCGTGTTGTCCTCCGGCAGGTCCGACGGCGTGTAGGTGCCCGCATGATAGGTCATCTGCACGATGCCGTCGGTCAGGCCCGACAGATGCGCCACCGGCGGCAGGAGCGAGGTGCCGGTATAGACCTGCATCGTCAGATTGCCGTCGGAGGCCTCCTCGACGCTCTTCTTCAGCGCCATGTAGCCGTCGCGGGTCAGCGGATGGGTCTCCGGGAACCAGACGGAGGCGGTGATCTCCTCCGCTGCCGCCGGGGTCGCGGCACAGAACGCTGCGGCGAGCAGCAGTGCCTTGATCTTGGTCTTGGTCATGGTCTTTCTCCCTCTTTGTCGATAGTCGTGCCGTTGGCTGTTGTTGCGGCCCGCCGTTCAGGAGGCGAGGCCGAGCTTGTCCTTCATCCAGTAGTAGCGAACGCCCAGATTCATCACCGGCGCGCGCAGTGCGTGCCAGGCGATGGGCCGCACCGGCGTCTCCGGCAGGGGCAGCGGCGTGCCCTCGGTCAGCCTTTCGGCCAGCGCCGCGCCCATGGCCGTGGCCAGGGCGACGCCGCGCCCGTTGTAGCCCGCCAGGACCCACAAGCCCGGCTGTGGCTCGTGCAGATGCGGCAGCCCGTCCATGGTCAGCGCCAGATGTCCCGACCAGGCCATGTCGACACGCGCGCCGCGCAACTGCGGGAACATGCGCCGCATGCCGTTCTCCAGCTCCGCCTGCAGGCTCTCGGAATGCTCCGCACCCACCGCCCCGCGCCCGCCGATGACGAAGCGGCGGTCGCGCGTGAGGCGGAAATAGAAGGCGAGCTTGCGGGTTTCCGAACAGCAGGCACCGCCCGGCAGGATGGTCGCCGCAATGTCTTCGGGGAGCGGCTCGGTGGCCACGACGATTGATTGCACTGGCAGGAGCGAGCGCGCGACACGCGGCGCCAGCGTCGCATCATAGGCGTTCGTCGCCAGTACGACCGCTCGCCCGGCCACGCTCCGGTCGCCGAGATCGAGCCGCCAGCCCGCCCCGTCCCGCAGGATGCGCCGCACCCGCTCGCCGGTGGCGATCCTCGCGCCCGCCTCGCGGGCCGCGCGGGCGAGCCCCCGCGCATAGGACAGCGGGTTGAGCGTTCCCGCACGCGGGTCGCGCCAGCCGCCGCTATAGCCTCCCGCCCCGGTGGCGGAGGCGATGGCGTCGGCATCGAGCCGCTCGACCGGCACGCCCTCTGCTTCCCACTCCCGCGAGCGGGCATGGACCGCCCGCAGCGCGATTGCGGAATGCGCCGCCTGGATCCAGCCATGGCGGCTGGCGTCGCAGGCAATGCCGAACCGTGCGATCAGCTCGAAGACGCGGTCCGCCGCGCCTCCCGCGAATGCCACCAGCCGACCGCCGGTCTCGGGCCCCAGCGGGTGCGCATCTCCGCCGGGTCGATCTTGAGCCCGGGGATCACCTGCCCGCCATTGCGCCCCGAGGCCCCGAAGCCGATCTCGCATGCCTCGAGCAGGGAGACCGGGACGCCACGCTCCGCCAGATGCAACGCGGTGGAGAGCCCGCTGAACCCGCCGCCGACCACCAGAACCTCCGCATCCGCCGGCGCGTCGGCGTCCGGCGCGGATTCCTCCGCCGTGGAAAACCAGAGCGAACGGTCCCAGAGATCGGCGGAGAGCGTCATCCCAGCGTCTCCATCTGCGCAGGATAAGCCTGCCGCGCGGTCTCCTCGCTCAGGAGCCCGTTGCGGAGATCCTCCGCGACGAGCGCGGCTGGACGGTCGCAGGCCCGGCCGTAGCCGGCGCCGCCGCCCAGCCGGAAGACCACCAGATCGCCCGCCCTCAGCTCGGCCATGTCCTTCGAGGTGAGCCGGATCACCTCGCCGTCGCGATGGATCTCGCAGGCGCCCATGCCGCCCGCAGTGCCGCCGAACAGCGGCTCGGGCGCGGTGGCGAACCGGTCGGCATAAAGGGCCACCGTCGCGCCGTCGCGCAGGATGCGGAAGGATTTGGTGAAGCCCGCGCCGCCACGCATCGTGCCGTGGCCGAAACTGTCGGGCGTCAGCGCATAGGTCTCGACCCGGAAGAAGTCGTAATCCTGGTCGATGGCCTCCACCGGCGTGTTGGCGCAGTTCGACATGGGGCTGTCGATGGCGTCGCAGCCGTCCTCCTGCCTGGAGGCGCCATAGCCGCCGCCGAAGATCTCCAGATAGACCGAATAGGCGCCGTTGTTGAGCCAGCTCAGGCAGGCCACGGTGGTGCAGTCGAAGCCGTTGGCGATGACCTGATCCGGCACCGCCTGCGACAGCGCATTCATCGTGGCGTTGAAGGCGCGGTAGCAGATCTCCATGCGTGCCCGCACAGGGGCTGGATAGCGCGGATTGAGGATCGACCCCTCCGGCACGATCACATCGATGGAGCGGGTGAGGCCCGCATTGAACGGGATATCGGGCGAGGTCAGCACCGACTTCACACACGACATGGTGGCCGAGATCGCCGCCGCCAGCGGTGCGTTGAGGTTCGTGGCGACCTGCGGATCGGTGCCGGTATAATCCACGGTCATGCGGTCGCGGGCGATGGTGACGGTCGACTTGACGCGGATCGGCCCGTGGCCCAGCCCGTCGTCGTCGATCACCGCCTCGCCGGTATAGGTGCCGTCGGGCGCCTCCGCGATTGCCGCGCGCACGCGGCGCTCGGTATAGGACTGGAAGTCGGCCATGACCTCCTCGACCGTCTCCGCGCCGTAGCGGGCACACAGTTCGCCGATGCGCTGCGCGCCGATACGGTTGGCGGCGATCTGGGCGTTGAAGTCGCCCATGGTCTGCAGGGGCGCGCGCACATTGGCGCGCAGGAGGCGCTCCAGCGGGCCGCCATTCCAGTCGCGACTCATCGAGAACTTGGTGGGCGGAATGATGATGCCTTCGGAGTGCACGTCGCGGGCATGGACCGAAAGGCCGGGGCTGCCGCCGCCGATATCGAGGTGGTGCGCCACCGAGGCGGCGAAGCCCACGCGGCGCTCGCCGGCGAAGATCGGGTGGAAGAAGAACACGTCCTGCAGGTGCTGGCCGCCCGAATAGGAGTCGTTGATGACGAAGAAATCGTCCGGCCCCACCTCGTCGAGGTCGTATTCGCGCGCGCAGGCCTGAAAGACCGAGCCGATGGTCCCGAGCTGCATGGGGATCAGCTCGGCCTGCGCCACGGTGTTGCCGTCGCGGTCGAGGATCGCCGCGGAACCGTCGCGCGCCTCGCGCAGAATGGTGGAATAGGCCGAGCGGACAAGCTTCGCCCCCATTTCGCGCGCGGCGGCGAGAATGGCCTGGCTCAGCACGGCATAATCGATGGCGGATACGGTCATTACGCGGTCCTCGTCAGGGTGAGGTTGTCTTCGGCGTCGCGGGTGGCCTGCCAGCCGGGCGGCACATAGGCGGTGGAGGAGTAGCCCTCGATCAGCGCGGGCCCCGCGACGGGCGTGCCGGGCTTCAGCGCCGCGGCCGCGTGCACCGCCGCCACCCCGCGCTGCCATCGGGCAGAACGATGGGCGCCTCGGGCGGCGTGGTCCCCGCCCCCTTGCGCTCGCGGAAGGCGGGCAGCGTCTCGATCGGGCGCGAGACGGTCATCCGGAAGCCCACGACCTCGATCTTCTGGCCCCTGGACCCGCCATGCAGGAAGATGCGGTGATGCGCCGCCTGGAACAGATCCTCCAGCGTCGTCGCATCGAGGCGGCTCAGCGTCTCCGGCGTGAGCTCCACCGGCACTTCGAACGCCTGCCCCACGAAGCGCATGTCGGCAACGCACTCGAAGCGCAGCCCGTCCTTCAGCCCGAAGCTCTCGAAATCGGCCCGGGCCGCCTTCTCCATCTCGGCATAGGCCGCGCGCACCTTTTCGGGCGCGTCGGAATCGACGGTGAAGCGGCGCGTTATGGCCGTGATCTTGGAGAAGTCCGAGGCGATGAGCCCGTAGGCCGACAGCACGCCGGGATTGGGCGGTACGATGACGCGGGGAAGCTGCATCTCCTCCGCGATCTCGGCGGCCAGAAGCGGACCGGCACCGCCATAGGGCACCAGGGCGTAGTCGCGCGGGTCGTTGCCCTTCTCCGTCGAGACGAGCTGGATGGCGCGCACGATATTGGCCACAGACAGGCGCAGTGCCGCGGTCGCCGCCTCGGCCACGCTGAGGCCGAGCCCCTGTGCGATCGGCTCGAAGGCGCGCTCGGCCGCCTTCCGGTCGATGCTCATGGTACCGCCCAGGAAGGCTTCCGGCCGGATCGTGCCGCGCAGCACATGGGCGTCGGTGATGGTGGGCAGCGTGCCGCCCTTGCCATAGCAGGCCGGACCCGGCTCCGCCCCGGCGCTGCGCGGGCCGACCCGCAGCATGCCGCCATCGTCGATCCAGACCAGCGAGCCGCCGCCCGCCCCCACCGTGGCGATGTCGATGACCGGCGAGCGCACCGGCAGCCCGTCGAGCTCGGTGTCGGGGGAAATGCCAGGCTTTCCGTCGGTGACAAGGCAGACATCGGTGGAGGTGCCGCCCATGTCGAAGGTGATCACATTGCCGGTGCCCGCGCGTTCGGCCTGGCGGATCGCGCCGATCACACCGGCGGCGGGGCCGGAGAACAGCGCGGAGATGGCGTTGCGCCGCATCGCGGCGGCCGGGATACGCCCGCCATTCGACTGCATGATCGAGAAGCGCGCGTCAAAGCCGCGCGACGCCAGCTCCGTCTCCAGCCGGTTCAGATACTTGTCGATCACCGGCTGGACATAGGCCGCGAGCGTCGCGGTCGAGGCGCGCTCGAACTCGCGGAACTCGCGGGTCACATCGGCCGAGGCGGTGACCAGCATCTCCGGCAGCGCCTCGTGCAGCGCGGCGCTCAGCGCCTGCTCGTGCACCGGATTGGCATAGGACGACAACAGGCACACCGCCACCGACTGATAGCCGCCGGCGCGCAGCAGCGGTACCAGCCGCGCCACCTCCGCCGCCACGTCGAGAGGCGTCACCACCGTGCCGGCGGCGTCGATCCGCTCGGCCACCTCGAAACAGTCGGCGCGGTCGACCACCGGGCGGGGCCGCTTGTAGCGCAGGTCGTAGATGTTGCGGCGGTCGTGGCGCTGCAGGAAGAGAATGTCGCGGAACCCCTGCGTCACCACGAAGGCGACTTTCGCACCCTTGCGTTCCAGCAAGGCGTTCGTCGCCACGGTCGAGCCATGCACCAGATCGTCCACGCCGGACAGCGCCACCTCGGCCTGGTCGAGGGCGTTCAGAACGCCGATATCCGGGCTCGACGGGGTCGAGGGGACCTTGCGCACCTGGATCTCTCCGCCATCGACCGCCACGAGATCCGTAAAGGTCCCGCCGACTTCCACTCCAACCCGCATCCGTTCCTCCGTACCTGAAACTTCAAAAACAAAAATTCACTTTTCTGATAAAGAATCAAGATAATTTTCATTCAAGGCGAGCAAAATTTCATTTTCCTGCTAAGCTTGCGCGCGATTTGATGTTCTGGCACAAGGCAGCCCGTCTCCGAGGAATGCAGCTATGAAAGATCAGGAACAGGCCGGTGCGCCGGAGGAAGCCACGCTCGGTCAACGACTGAGGACCCTGCGCAAGAGCCATGCGCTGTCGCTCAAGGAGCTGTCGGCGCGCGCCAGCCTCTCGATCGGTGCGCTGAGCCAGATCGAGCGCGGACTCTCCTCGCCCTCCGTGCGCACGCTGAACAAGCTGGCGACGACATTCGACGTGCCGCTGTCCTATTTCTTCACCGATCCGGGCGCGTCGGAGGCCGACGGTGTCGTGGTCCGCCACGACCATGGAGGCGCCGAGATGGCGGTCAGCGCCCAGGGCATCCGCAAGCGGCTGCTGACACCCAAGACGCTCGGCGGCCTGCAGCTCATGCTCGTGCAGATGGAGCCCGAGGCCAGTTCCGGCCCGGAAGCCTATGGCCATCCGGGACTCGATGCCGGCTATGTGGTCAGCGGAGCGCTGCGGCTCGAGGTCGGCGGGCAGATCTACCTGCTCACCGCGGGCGACAGTTTCGGCTTTCCCTCCACCCGGCCGCACCGGTTCGAATGCGTCGGCACCCAGCCGGCCGAGATCGTCTGGGTCAACACCCAGTAATTCCCCTCTCAGCATGACAGTGCCATGCCGTCGGTTGCCGGGTCGGCGCCGCCCTCGGGGCCATGCCCGGTCAGGCGGATGCCGTGCACCCAGGCGATGCCGTAGCTCTGCGGGCTGCGCACGATGCCGTAGCCCTGCCGCTCCAGGTCGCGGGTCACGAATTGCGGGATGCGGTTCGTCACGTCGATGAGGTTGCTCGTGGCCGAGAAACGCGGCCAGGCCACCGCGTCGGACATCGACGCGCCGAAGTCCAGCACGTTCAGTATCGCCTGCAGCACGCCCATGGCGATCTGCGTCGCGCCCGGCGCCCCGATCACCAGCTCCGGCCGCCCGTCGCGGAAGACGATTGAGGGACACACCGAGCTGAACCGCGCCTTGCCCGGCGCGATGGACCCCGCATGACCGGGACGCGGGTCGAACACGCCCATGCAGCCGTTGTACATGAAGCCCAGCCCCGGCGTGACGACGCCGGAGGGCATGCCCAGCGAATGGGTCATCGAGACACAATTGCCGTCGGCATCGGTGACGCAGACCTGCGTGGTGTCGCGGCTGGGCCCGGCGGCGGAGAAGCGCGGCACGTCGGCCATTTCGCCGCGCTGGATCCGCCCGGCCACATCTCTCGCGTAGTCCTTCGACAGCAGTGTCTGCACCGGCACGTCGACGAAGTCCGGATCGCCGATATGGCGGTCCTTGTCGATGGTCGCCTGCTTCATCGCCTCGGCGACCACGCGCAGATACTCCGCGCTGTTGTGGCCCAGGGCGGGGAGGTCGAAACGCTCCAGGATGTTCAGCATCTCCAGCAGCATCAATCCGCCGCCGGGCGGCTGGTTGGAGGTGACGCGGCGGCCGCGATAGACGGTCTCCAGAGGCGACCGGATTGCGGCCCTGTATTCCGCCAGATCCCGTGCCGTCACCAGCCCGCCCCGCGCCGCCATGTCGGCCGCGATGGTGCTGGCAATGCTGCCCGTATAGAAGCTGTCGGCCCCCTCGCCGGCGATGGTCTCCAGCGTCTCGGCCAGCTCCGGGTTCTCCACGCGGTCGCCGACCTGCTTGGGGCTGCCGTCCTCGCGGCAATAGAGCGCCCGCCCGGGCGCGGACCAGGCGATGCGTTCGTAATTCGCCACGCGCCCCATCTCGGCGGGCATCGACCACCAGCCATGCACATGGGGCCGCACCGTCCAGCCACCGCGTGCCCAGCGGATCGCATGGATCAGCAGGTCGGCCCAGGGCAGCCGCCCGTGGCGGTCGTGCGCGGTGGCGTATGCGCGCAGGGACGCGGGCACGCAAACCGACAGATAGCCGATATCGTTCACACGCCCGCGCAGGGTAAAGCCAAAGCCGTCGCGCGCCTCGCCCTCGATCAGGTCTTCCCACATGTCGGGCGTCGCCGCCGCCGGAGCCGGCGCGTGGAAATCGACATATTCGTGCGCTCCATCCGCCGCGCGCCAGACCGCCATGCTGCCGAAGCCCGCAATGCCGCACATGAGCGGATCGACGACCCCCTGCACGAAGGCCGCGGCAATCGCCGCATCCACCGCGTTGCCGCCCGCGCGCAACACCTCGATCCCGCACTCCGTCGCCTCGGGCTGGGGCGTGACCACCATCGCCCCCGTCTCCCGTTCCGGCCTGCCTGCCATGCCCTCTCCCCCGTCCTGCTTCAGAACCGCGCGATGGTGTCCACGAGGATGCGGCCCACCTCCTGCACCCGCTCGGGCGTGTATCTCTGAATGATGTTGCCGACGCTCACCGCCCCGGCCAGCGTGCCGTCGGCCTCGAAGATCGGCGCCCCGACCGCGACCACATATTCGAAGAGATCGCCGTCGCCGACCGAGAACCCGGCCTGGCGCACCTTCGCGATCCGCGCCCGGACAGCGTCGGGCTCGGTCACCGTCGCCTCGGTGCGCCGGGCGAGCGGACGCGACAGATAGTCGTCGATCTCGGCATCGGGCAGATGCGCCAGCAGGGCCAGCGGAGCACCGCCGCAATGCAGCGGCAGCTCCATCCCCACCTCGGAGGCGAAAACCCGCACCGGCGCGGAGCCCTCCATCCGGTTCATCACCAGCGCCACGTCGCCATTGCGGATCATGTAGAGCGCTGTGTCCTGCGTCTGATCGACGATCTCGCGCATGATGAGGTCGACCCGGCTCAGCACCGGGTTCTTGGCCAGCGCCTTCTGCACGTAATGCAGCATCTTGGGACTGACCGAATAGAGGCCCGACTGGGCGCCGCGCTCGATGAAGCCGTGATGCTCCAGTGTCGCCACCATGCGCACGGTCACGGTCCGGGGATAGCCCACCGCGGCCGCGATCTGCGCCAGCGAACAGGGCGCGCCCAGATCGCAGATCGCCTTGAAAACGACGATGGCCTTTCCTGCCGAGAGACTGATATCCGTTGCCATATGTCCGATTATCGGTTATTATGTCCGAAATAAGGATGATGAGCTGGCCCATCCGCCC
This sequence comes from Kaustia mangrovi, assembly GCF_015482775.1. Taxonomy (GTDB): domain Bacteria; phylum Pseudomonadota; class Alphaproteobacteria; order Rhizobiales; family Im1; genus Kaustia; species Kaustia mangrovi. Next base: position 616,799 of record NZ_CP058214.1, read on the forward strand.
CTGTCAAGGCCTTGTTCCTGTCGGTCCGGCACGGGAGCTGTCCGCCAGCGCGACGATTGCACCGGCGGGCGGGCGTGAACGGCCCATGCGATACGGGGGATTCGCGGTACGACGACGAGGTCCGGCCGTGGACTCCGACAAGCCGGAAAAGCGGGTTAGAGTGTCGAAAGACGCGCCGGAACAATCACGCGGAACCGTCCAATGCCCCCCACCATGACAGCCTTCGAACGCTCGCCCGATGGCGGCAGGGGCCTGGCGCGCGACATGCGCGTTCGCTGGGCGCTGGAGGAAGTGGGCCAGCCCTACGATGTCCGCCTGCTCTCGTTCGAGGCGATGAAGGCCCCCGCCCATCTGGCGCTTCACCCGTTCGGGCAGATTCCGACCTATGAAGACGGCGATCTCGCCCTGTTCGAGTCGGGGGCGATCGTGCTCCATATCGCGGAGCGCCATGCGGGCCTGCTTCCGGACGACGCGAAGGCCCGGGCGCGGGCGATTACGTGGATGTTTGCCGCGCTCACCACGGTGGAACCGCCGATCGTCGAACGCGAAATGGCCCGGATCCTGGAGCGCGACGAGGCCTGGTACGACCAGCGTCTGCCTCGCCTCGAAGACGGTGTCCGCAAGCGGTTGGGCGAACTGTCCGCTTTCCTCGGCGAGGCCGACTGGCTCGACGGTGCGTTCAGCGCCGGCGACCTCCTGATGGTGACGGTACTGCTCCGCCTGAAGGGATCGGGGTTACTGGAAGACTATCCGAACCTCTCCGCCTATCTGGCTCGCGGCGAAACCCGGCCCGCCTACAAGCGTGCCTTCGACGCCCAGTTGGCCGTCTTCACCGCCGCATCGCGACAATCGTCGTCGACCGCGGTCAATTCCCCGTAATACTGGTTCTGGAAATTGACGGCCGCCGCCGGCGCTGCCATCACACCCGTTCGCGGGTGGCGAGGAAGCCGATATCGGGCCAGTCCTGCTGGATACGGCTGAGCGCCCAGGCGTTGCGGGCGAGGAAGACCGGGGCCTGCGCGCGGTCGGTGGCCAGCGATGAGCGGTTGGCAGCGATGAACCGCTTCAGCTCCGCGGGATCGTCCGCAACGACCCAGCGGGCGGTTTCGTGGCCGGCGCTCTCGAAGCCGACGGGCACGCCATATTCCCCCTCCAGGCGCGAGGCGACGACATCGAGCTGGAGCGAGCCGACCACGCCGATCAGCCAGTCCGACCCCGTCATCGGGCGGAACACCTGGGTCACCCCCTCCTCCGCCAGATCGTTCAGCGCCTTGGAGAGCTGCTTGGCCTTCATGGCGTCCGACAGGCGCACGCGCTGGATGATCTCCGGCGCGAAATCGGGAATGCCGGTCACGGAAATGCTGCGGCCCTCGCTCAGCGTATCGCCGACGCTCAGCGTGCCGTGGTTCGGGATGCCGACCACGTCGCCGGCCACCGCCTCGTCCGCCGTCTCGCGCTCCTGGGCGAAGAAGAACATCGGGCTCGACACAGTGATGTCCCGGCCCGAACGCACATTGCGCAGCTTCATGCCGCGCCGGAAGGTGCCCGAGCACAGGCGCACGAAGGCGATGCGGTCGCGATGGTTCTTGTCCATGTTCGCCTGGACCTTGAACACGAAGCCGGAGACCTCCTCGCCATCCGGCGCGATGGGCTCCGGCGCGGCGGGCTGCGGCCTCGGCGACGGCGCCCATTCGGCGACCGCGCGCAGAAGTTCGCGCACGCCGACCTCCTTCAGCGCCGAGCCGAAGAAGACGGGCGTGAGATGGCCGCCGCGAAAGGCCTCCAGGTCGAAGGCCGGCAGCGAGGAATGGGCGATCTCCAGTTCCTCCAGCGACGCCGCGACGATCGGGTCGTCCCGGTTCGGCACCGCGGCGACAAGCCGCTCGGCATCCGGCCAGTCCACCGGCCCGGGCTCGCCATCCGCCCCGACCATGCGGCCCGTCATGAGGTCCAGACAGCCGCGATGGTCGACGCCCATGCCGAGCGGCCAGACCGCCGGCGTGACGTCGAGCGCCAGCGTGGAGGCGATCTCGTCGAGGATCTCCAGCGGGTCCCGCCCCTCCCGGTCGATCTTGTTGACGAAGGTGATGATCGGGATGTCGCGCAGGCGGCAGACCTCGAAGAGCTTGAGCGTCTGGCTCTCGATGCCGCGCGCCGCGTCGATCACCATGATCGCGGAATCGACGGCGGTGAGCGTACGGTAGGTGTCCTCGGAGAAGTCGGAGTGGCCCGGCGTGTCGAGCAGGTTGAAGGTCAGCCCGTCCTGCTCGAAGGTCATGACCGAGCTGGTGACGGAGATGCCGCGCTTGCGCTCGATCTCCATCCAGTCCGACCGTGTGCGCCGGCGCTCGCCGCGCGCGCGAACATGGCCCGCGAGCCGAATGGCGCCGGAGGCGAAGAGCAGCTTCTCCGTCAGCGTCGTCTTGCCGGCGTCGGGATGCGAGATGATCGCGAAGCTGCGGCGCATCCTGTGCGGGGCGCCATTGCGCGCCGTGCGGGCACCCTCGCCCGTCAGGCCCGCCGCGGGCGGTGTCGTTGTCTCGGTCATGTCCTGCGAAATCGGTTGTCCGTGGCCCTTGCGGCCCCTGGGCCGGCAGGTCGCGCCTGCGTCGTCCCTCATGCGGTCCGCATGGCCCATATGGCTTCTGTCGGCGTCCTTGTAGCCTTCCGGCCCGCCCTCATGCAAGCCGTCGGCCGATGTCGGCGAATATGGGATGCCGGTCCCGATCCGCAAGCGCCCTGCGGCGGACGGTCCCGCTCAACGCCCGCCGAACAGGTCCGGGAACAGGCCCGCGAAACGGCCATTGCGCCGGCGCCAGTCCTTGAAGGCCCTGTCGATGTCCCTCATCTGCGCCTCCCCGAGATCGGCGCTGACCGTCTCCTTTCTCCCAGGCGCGGGCGGGAAGAAACCGGGCTCGGGATCGGTGCACCGCCCGAGGAACTCCTGCCGCTCCTCCGGGGACGCCCACAGGGTGGACCGGCCTGGACCGGCCGACACGCCGCCCGTGCGCACGAAGCGGGCGCGCTCCAGCACTGCCTTGCGGTGCCGGTCGCCCGTGCTGCGGTGGCGGTGCCAGAAGACGAGCCGGGCATCTGGGGTGACATTCGCACGGGCGCCGGTGTCGGGGAGTGCTGGAAGCCCTATCCAGTCCAGCATGTTCGTCACGACATCGGGCCTCAAGGCCTCGTAGGAGGCGATCCGCACATCGTCGAAAACGGCGCGGAAGGCGTCCAGTTGCGCGCGATAATCGAAGAGCGGTGCGCATTGGCTGCGGAACTCGCCGAAGGCGCCGCGGACCTGACCGCTCAGCACCTTCGTGGCATAGAGCGCCTCGGCATAATCGTCATGGCGGCGGAAGCAGAGATGGACGGCGATCTCGTCGAAATCGGCCAGCACGCCGCGCAGCCGGGCGAGATAGGCGCGCCGCCTGTCCCAGTAATCCTCCCCGTCGAACCCGTCCCAGTACCGCGTCCCGAGGATGCGTGCGGACAGCTCCTCCGCGCTGACGACCACCGTCTCGTCGCGCCCGGCCCCCGCCGAGATCCGCCGTCTCAGATCGCCCACCCCGTCCGGGCCGCAAAGAGCGAGCTCATGAGCAAACGGATTGTGGCTCGTCTTCTCTGCCCGAAAGAGTGGATAGAGGTAACCCCGATGCCGGAGGACATCCCTGTTGGCCGCCAGGATGCGTTGCAGCGAGGTGGTTCCGGTCTTGTGCGTACCCGCGTGCAGGACCAGTCTCATGCGCTGTCTCTCCCCGGCGATTGAGCGGAGCCCCGTGTCGGAACCGAAGCTGGCGGTTTTAAGGCATGCGGGCATTTTCTCAAGCGACCGCAACGGGAGCCCGGTGCCGGCCGCACGCGCTTGCAACACGCCATCGCCCCTTGACCGCACGGGCCTCTTCGGGTCCACAGTGTCGCCTGGAGGACCAGCCGATGACCGTTCGCCCACCCCGCCATATCTCCGGCAAGGCCGAGCCGAAGGATCCGCTTCTCGCCGTCGTCGAGCACGAGGCGCTGGAGGAGAAGGCCGCGACGTTATCGCGGCTGATGACGCGGCTAGAGACCGCTCTGGCCGCGCTCCAGGCGCACGATGCGGCAGCGGCCGGCACGGAGCCCGCAGACGGGCGCGACCGCCTGCTTGCGGAGGCCGGCGAGGCGCTGTGGCATGTGGTCATCCAGCGCGACCTGTGCGGCCTGCGCAGGCATGAGGAGCTGATGCGCAGCCTGAAGGTGCCGCCCGCGGTACGCCTGCGCATGGGCCCCCTGCGCCGGTGACCGGCCGCCGGGCCCGCCACGTCCCGCATGGTCACATATCGCGCATCAGTGCGGCCAGCCGCTCGATGCCGGGATCGATCCGGGCGACGTCGATGGAGGCGAAGCCGAGCCGGAAATAGTTCCGCGGTGCCGGCGCCGACATGAAGAACACCTCGCCCGGCTCGATCAGGATGCCGGCCTCGCGCGCCCGTTCGGCAAGGCGCGAGGCGTCGAGCGTGGGCGGTCCCTCCACCCAGTAACTCGAGCCGCCCTCGTGGGCAGAGACGCGGCAGCCCCGCAAATGGCGCGCGAGCGCCCGCGCAAGCGCCTCCGAGCGCTCCTTGAAGACATGGACGAGCCGGCGCAGATGCGCGTCGTGATGGCCGAGCGAGAGGAACAGGGCGGCGGCGCGCAGATTGTTCGATGGCGGATGGCGCAGCATGAGACGCCTCAGGCGCCGCGCCTCCGCGATCAGCTCGCGCGAGGCGACGATGTAGCCGAGCCTCAGCCCCGGCGCAAAGGACTTCGACAGATTGCCCACATAGATGACGCGCCCGTCGCGGTCGAGACTCTTGAGCGAGGGAGTCGGCCCGGCCGCGTATCTCGTCTCGATCTCGTGATCGTCCTCGATGACGACGAAGTCCGCCTCCCGCGCACGCTCCAGAAGGCGGCGCCGGCGGTCGAGCGGCATGGTGACCGTGGTCGGGCACTGGTGGCTCGGCGTGGCGTAGACATAGTCGCACCCGTCGAGCCGGGCGTCCGGCTTCAGCCCCTTCCCGTCGACCCCGAGGCCGACGAGCGCGCCGGCGCGCAGGGAGAAGATGTTGCGCGCGTCGGGATAGCCCGGCTCCTCCACCCCGACCACCGTGTCGGCGGCGAACAGGAGGTCGCACAGGAGATAGAGGGCCTGCTGGGCGCCGATCGTGACCATGATCTCGTCGGTTGTCGCCCAGACGCCGCGGCGCGGCAGCACACGCGTCCTGAGCTGCTCGATGAACATCCGGTCGTCGCCGTCTATGGCATCGACCGCCCAGTCGCGCACCGCCATGACGCCGAGGGCCTGCCGGCAGCATTCGCGCCAGTCGGCAATGGGAAAGAGGTCCGGGTCGAACTGGCCGTAGATGAAGGGATAGGGATAGTCCTGCCAGTCGGCCGGCTTGACGATATTGCGCTGGGCGCCGAGCTGATAGCGGAACCGGCCCGCCCAGCGGATCGCCCCGCCGGACCTGGCCGCCCGCGGCCCCGCGCCCTCTGCGCCGCCACCGCCATCGGCGTCGGGCACCTCGCGGACCGCGTCCTCGCGCACGAAATACCCTCTGCGCTCGCGCGCCTCGATGAACCCCTCGTCGACGAGATGGCCATAGGCGATGACCACCGTGTTGCGCGAGACGCGGAGATGGTCGGCGAGCTCGCGCGTCGACGGCAGCGGCAGGCCCGGCGGCAGGTGGCCGTCGAGAATGGCCGCGACCAGCCGCTCGCGGATCTGGCCCTGGAGCGACAGGGCGCTGTCGCCGGACAGGCTGAGCAGCCTGTCCCACATGACGCTCTCAGCGCGCACGCCCATGGGGCCACCCCTTTGCCTGCGGCATGTCGTGCCTGCCTCCCCCAGACCGTGCAATGCTCGCACCGTGCCCGCTTTACGTCAACGCGGACGGGCGTCCATGCCGGGCCGGGAGCCGCCCCGGGGCTTTGGCGCCATCGATTCCGGATATCTGGTCCTAAGGCGGCGCTCGCCGCCGCGCCTATCCTTTTTCGAAGACTGGCCACACGCCACCATCGCGATGCGGCCGAAGTCCTTCAAGGGAGGTGTGGATCATGGCCCAGCCCGCCACGACACTGGACGCCACCGTCGACAATATCTCCGGCCGCGAGCTCGACGCCCACTGGATGCCCTTCACCGCCAACCGCGCCTTCAAGGCCGACCCCAAGATCGTTACCGGCGCCGACGGCATGTATTTCCGCAACGCCTCCGGCGGGCGCGTGCTCGACGGCTCGTCGGGCCTGTTCACCTCCGCGGCCGGCCATTGCCGCAAGGAGATCGCGGATGCGGTGGACCGCCAGCTCCGCGAGCTCGACTACGCGCCGAGCTTCATGCGCGGCCATCCGAAATCCTTCGAGCTCGCCAAGCGCATCGCGGCGCTGACACCGCCCGGCATCAATCGCGTGTTCTTTGTGAACTCCGGTTCGGAAGCCGTTGATACGGCAATGAAGATATGCCTCGCCTATCAGCGTGCGCGCGGCCGGGGCACGCGCACATTGTTCGTCTCGCGCGAGCGCGCCTATCACGGCGTGAATTTCGGCGGCGTCGCATTGAGCGGCATGCAGAAGAACCGGGAAGCCTTCGGCTTCGGGCTGCCAACCGTGGCCCATATGCGCCACACCTGGCTTGCGGAGAACAAGTTCACCAAGGGCCAGCCGGAGCACGGCGCGGAGCTCGCCGAAGACCTCGAGCGCATGGTCGCGCTCTACGGGGCGGACAATATCGCGGCCTGCTTCGTGGAGCCCATCGCCGGCTCCTGCGGCGTGCTCGTACCGCCGAGCGGCTATCTGGAGCGCCTGCGCGAAATCTGCGACCGCCACGGCATCCTGCTCGTCTTCGACGAGGTGATCTGCGGCTTCGGGCGCACGGGCAAGGCCTTCGCCGCGCAAAGCTTCGGCGTGACGCCCGACGTGATGACGATGGCCAAGGCGATCACCAACGGCGCCCAGCCCATGGGCGCGGTCGCCGTGCGCCAGGAGGTCTACGACACCGTCACGGAATCGGCGAGCGACGGGGCCGTGGAGTTCTTCCACGGCTACACCTTCTCCGCCCATCCGGCGGCCTGTGCGGCAAGCCTCGCCGCCCTCGACATCTATGAGGGGGAAGGCCTGTTCGAGCGGGCCCGCGCCATGTCCGCGCGCTTTCTCGACGCGATCTTCGGGCTCGCCGACCTGCCCGTCGTCACCGACATTCGCGGCTACGGCCTCATCGCCGGCATCGACTTCGCCCTGGCGAACCGGCCCGGGCTGCGCGGCAACGAGATCCAGGCCCGGCTGTTCGACGCCGGGCTCCACGTCAAGGCGACGGGCGATTGCGCCATCGTCGCGCCCGCCTTCATCGTGGAGGACAGCCATATCGACGAGATGTGCTCGGTTCTGCGCGACGTGCTCAAGAGCTATTGAGCCGGGCAACCGATTGCCGAAGATTTCAGCACGCACATGTCGTGCCAATAATATAGACTGCCCCGCAACAGGGGAACGGGATCAATTCAACGGGAACGGGAGGGTTTACCGATGAACGGTTTCCTGAAGAAACTGGTATTTCTATGCGTAACCTTGGCCTTCTCCGCCGCCGGGCTGTATAGCGCCCAGGCTCAGGAGAAGGAAGTCACCGTCGGCTATCAGCTTATCTACAATCCCTGGAAGGTCGCCATTGCCGACAAGGCCTTCGAGAAGGCGACCGGCTACAAGATCAACTGGAAGCAGTTCGATTCCGGTGCCAAGGTCATCAACGCCATGGCGTCCGGCGACGTCCAGATCGCCATTGCCGGGTCGAGCCCGATCGCCGCGGGCGTCAGCCGCGGCCTGCCGCTCGAGGTCTTCTGGATCCTGGAGGACATCGCCGCGGCCGAGGCGCTTGTGGTGCGCGACGGCTCCGGCATCGCCGCCCCGCAGGACCTGGCGGGCAAGAAGATCGGCGTCCCCTTCGTCTCCACCACCCACTTCCACATGCTGTTCGCCCTCGAACAGTTCGGTATCGCCCCCGACGATGTGACGCTGCTCAACATGCAGCCGAACTCCATCGCGGCGGCTTGGGAGCGCGGCGACATCGACGCCGCCTTCGTGTGGAACCCGGCGCTCGGGCGCATCAAGGACTCCGGCAAGGTGCTCCTGACCTCGGGGCTGCTCAGCAGCTGGGGCAAGGCGACCTTCGACGGCCTCGTCGTCCAGAAGGACTGGGCCGCGGAGAACAACGACTTCATGGTCTCCTTCGTGAAGACGCTCGCGGAGGCCGACGAGGCCTACCGGTCGAATCCGGGCGCATGGACGGCGGAGTCCGAGATGGTGAAGAAGATCGTGGACCTGATCGGCGGCAACGCGGAAGACGTGCCGGAAGTGCTCGCGCTCTACGGCTTCCCGACGCTCCAGGAGCAGGCCTCCAGCCGCTGGCTCGGCGGCGGGGCGGATGGCGGCGCGGCCAAGGCGCTGCGTTTCACCAGCGAGTTCCTCAAGGAACAGGGCTCCATCGACACCACGCTGGACGACTATGGCAGCGTGGTGAACCCGAAATGGGTCGACGAGGCGCTTGCCCAGTCGAAGTGATGGTACGATAGCGTCGCGGTGTGGCGCCCGGACCCTTCCGGCCTTCGGAAGGATCCGGACGCCTCCCGCGTTGCCGGACACATGCTGCATGAGCTCCAGGAGAGGCATAGCGAAGCATGGCAGATCTCCAGGTTCAAAGTGTATCCGTCGTCTTTCCCAAGGGGCCGAGCGCCGTCGCGGTCAAGGCGCTCGAGGATGTCTCGCTCGACATCCATGACGGCGAGTTCGTGGTCGTGCTCGGGGCGTCCGGCTGCGGCAAGACCACGCTTCTCAACCTTCTGGCCGGCTTCATCAGCCCGACGGACGGGCGCATCCTGCTCGGCGGCAAGCCGGTCATGGGTCCCGGCGCCGACCGCGGGGTGGTGTTCCAGAAACATGCCCTGTTCCCGTGGCTCAACGTGCAGCGCAACGTGACCTTCGGGTTGCGGCTCCAGGGCGTGCCGAAGGCGGAACGGCGCGAACGCGCGATCCGGAATCTCAGCCTCGTCGGCCTGCAGGACTTCCTGAACCATCAGATCTTCGAGCTGTCGGGCGGCATGCAGCAGCGCGTCGGACTGGCGCGCGCACTCACGAGCGATCCGGACGTGCTGCTCATGGACGAGCCGCTCGGCGCGCTCGACGCGCTGACCCGCGAGCAGATGCAGGAGCTCATCCTCAAGGTGTGGCGCGAGACGGGCAAGAAGGTGTTCTTCATCACCCACAGCGTCGAGGAGGCCCTGTTCATGGCGACCAAGCTGATCGTGATGTCGCCGCGGCCGGGCCGCATCACCCACGCCTACGACCTCGATTTCTGCCAGCGCTATTTCGAGCTCGGCGATGCGCGCAAGGTCAAGTCGCTGCCGGAGTTCATCGCCATGCGCGAGGAGATCCTCGACATCATCCGCGGCGACACGCTGCCCGGGGAGGGCTGACATGAGCGAGACCACCGCACACCCGACACGCCCGCGCCAATGGAGCCTCGCCAGCCTGTGGCGGGCGAGCCCGGCGCAGCCGGGCGACGTCTATGGCCGCCCCGGCCAGGGCACGAGCACGCTGATCTCCGTCGTCACGAGCGTATCGCTGATCGCGCTGTGGTGGCTGGCGACCCATCTCGGCTGGGTCCAGCCGCTGTTCCTGCCGAGCCCGGAAGCCATCATCGGCAAGTTCTTCCGGTATCTGAACGCCGACTTCGGCGGCGCGACCCTGTGGGAACATGCCGGCTGGAGCCTGTTCCGCGTCTTCTCCGCCTTCGCGCTCGCCTGCCTGACCGCGATCCCCATCGGGCTCGGCATGGGCATCAATCGCGTGATCCGCGGCGTGTTCGATCCGCCGATCGAATTCTACCGGCCGATCCCGCCGCTCGGCTATCTGCCGCTCACCATCATCTGGCTCGGCATCGACGATGTGCAGAAGATCGTCCTGATCTTCCTTGCCATGTTCGCGCCCATGGCGCTGTCGGCGCGCGCCGGCGTGCGCTCCGTCTCCATCGAGATGATCCACGCGGCCTATTCCATGGGGGCGACGCGCGGCCAGGTGATCCGCCATGTCATCTCCAACGGCGCCCTGCCGGAGATCCTGACCGGCATGCGCATCGGCATCGGCTTCGGCTGGACGACGCTGGTCGCGGCCGAAATGGTCGCCGCGGAGGCCGGCCTCGGTCACATGGTGCTCAATGCCGCGGAGTTCCTAAACACCGATGTGGTGATCATGGGCATCGTGCTCATCGGCATCATCGCCTACGCCTTCGACCTCTTCATGCGCTGGCTCGAACGCCGGCTCGTGCCATGGAAGGGGCGCGTGTGAGACGCGCCAGGGGCATCCCGGCCTAGCGCACCGACGGCAATGTCTCGATGTCGTAGGCATGGGAGAGAGATCGGCCGCGCACCGGGTCCTCGAGCGTCATCTCGAAGCGGTGCGCGGGCCTGATGCCGGTTTTGGTGGCGACCGTGCCGCACAGCATCGCCTGGCCCGGCTTAAGCCGGGCGCCCGCCCGGCCGGCATAGGTCTCCATCAGCGTGTCTGCCGGCAGGAGCGTGCCGACCGTATCCTCCTGATAGAGGCTGCGCCCCTCATCCGTCTCGATGACGGCGCGCAGGACGAGGTCGTCCCAGTGATCGGCGACATCCGAGTAGCGCCACACCGCAGGGCCCATCGGCTTGGCGCACATCTGCTTCGACACCGCGACGGAATAGGCCTCCACAGCGCGGTCGGTATGGTCGGAGGCGATGCCGACGAAGAGCTCGCCCCCCTCGCCCGCCAGCAGCACGGCCTCCGCCTCGCCGGAGCTCTCCCCGCCGAGCATCTGGACGCGGGGCGCGGTTGTGAGAAGGGCGGCAGAGATGCGGTAGAAGAGCGGCACCTGCGACGGCGGCGCCACCCCCAGCGCCTCGAGCTCGGCGATGTGATGGTCGACCGCGGCGCGATCGCGCCCGGCCCAGCCCGCAATCACGAGCTCGTCGACCGCGATCTCGAACGGCTTTCCGTCAGGCAATGTCACTGTCGGCATGATGTCTCCGTCTTGTCGGGGTGCGGTGCCGGTTTTGTCAACTCATGCCGCTCCCTAGTTCATGGCGCGCGGCAGAAGGAGCGCGATGTCGGGCAGAAGGATCAGGAGCGCCGCCATGACGAGCATCGCCGCGACATAGGGCACCGCGCCCACCATCACGTCGTCTATCGACCCGTGGCCGCGCACGCCCTGGACCACATAGAGATTGAGCCCGACCGGCGGCGTGATGAGCGCCATCTCGATCATCAGGATGAGCAGGATGCCGAACCAGACGGGATCGTAGCCGAGCCCGAGCACCACCGGCGCCACCACCGGAATGGTGATCACCATGAGCGACAGCGTCTCCACGAAGAAGCCGAGCACCAGATAGACCGCGACCACCAGGAGCAGCGTGCCGGTGGGCCCGAGCCCCGCGCTCTCGACAAGATCGGTAAGCTGGCGCGTCACGCCCGCCGAGGACAGGCAGAAATTGAGGAAATAGGAGGCGACGATGATCAGCATGATCATCGCCGTGGTGCGCATCGTGCCCTCCAGCGCGTCGATGAGCATGGCCCATGAGAGCCGCCCCGACAGCGCGGCGAGCGCAAGGGCGGCGACCACCCCGACGGCCGCCGCCTCCGTCGGCGTCGCCCAGCCGGCATAGATCGAGCCGATGATCAGGAAGAACAGCGCGAGCACGGGCACGAGGAAGACCAGCCCGCGTATCCGCTCGCCCCAGCCATAGCGCCGCCGCTCGCCGCCGAGCTTCGGGAAGACGGCGCACAGCGCCGCCGTCGCCATCATGAACAGTGCGGCGAGGAGAACGCCCGGCAGGATGCCCGCCATGAACAGGCGCGGTATCGAGGTCTCCGTAAGGAAGCCATAGACGATAAGGTTGATCGAAGGCGGGATCATGATGCCGAGCGTGCCGCCCGCGGCAATCGAACCGGCGAACAGCCGTTCGTCATAGCCGAGCGCCCTGGCCTGCGGCATGGCGACCGTGCCGACGGTTGCCGCCGTCGCCACGCTGGACCCGGACGTCGCGGAGAAGAAGGTGGCGGTGCCGATATTGGCATGCAGCAGGCCACCCGGCAGCCATGAGAGCCACATTTCGAGCGTGCGGTAGGTGGAGCGCGCGATCCCCGTGCGCACGAGGACCTCGCCAAGCAGGATGAACAGCGGGATCGCGATCAGGAGGAAGCTGTCGGAGGCCGACCACACCACCTCGCCCAGCGCGCGCTGCAGCGGGAAGGCGGAGAAGGCCTCGTCGATGAACACCGCGAGCGCCATGAGCGTGGCGGCGACAGGAATGCTCGACAGGAGCAGGACCAGCAGAACGCCCAGAACGGGGAAGATCATCGGGTACCCTCCCGGCCGGCGGCGTCATCTGTTGCCCCCTCCTCCGCCTCGGCGAGCTCGGCGGCGATCTGCTCGTCGAGGGTCGGGCTGCCGGCAATGCGCTGCACGGCCTCGCGCGGCTCCGAGATTGCGGCCACGACCGCGCGCGCAAGCAGCAGGACGGTCGCGACGAGGAACCAGGCGAGCCCCACCGCCCACAGCGCCTGGGGGATCCACAGGGGCGTCTGGAGCGGCGTGTTGGCGAGCGACCCGCGCGAGAGCGAGCTCGACGCCACGTCGATGCCGGCGCGCGCGAGATAGACGCAGAACACCGCCAGCATGGCCAGCGCCAGGATGTCAAGCACGGTGCGGATGCGATGGCCGGCGCGCATATAGATCACGTCGATGCGGATATGCGCCTTCTCGAACAGCGCGAAGGCGAGCGACCAGCTCATGCACAGCGCCAGCACGTAGCCCGACAGCTCGAACGACGGCAGGAGCGAGGCGGCGAAGAGCCGGCGCACCAGAACCTCCGTCACGATCATCGCCACCGCGGCAACGAGCACGAGCCCCGCCGCGCGCGCGAGAAACCGGGATATGGCGCGCACGGCGACAAGCGCGCGGTCGAGCAGGCCGGCGAGACGCGTCACGCGCGCCTCCCCGAACCGGACCGGGCCCGGAGCCCGCGCGCCGCCGGCGCGGACCCCGGTCTGGCGAAACGGTCAGCCGCCATTGGCGGTGAGACCCACGACCTTGCCGGCCGTCTCGTTCCAGCGCGTCACCCAGTCCGCCGACACGCGCTTCGCCCAGGCCGGCAGCACATCTTGCTCGAGCTTCTCGCGGGCGAAGGCATAGTCGGCGTCGGTCGGCTCGACGAGCACCATGTCGCCGGCCTCCCCGCGCGCGCACTCGCCCTTGCCCGTCAGGCAGGCGACGCCCTCCTTCGTCTCGTCGAAGGCGGCCTCCCAGACCGGTGTCTCGAGCTTTTCCTCGGCCTCCTTCAGGATGAAGTCGCGGACCGCCGGGTCGAGGCTCTCCCACTTGTCCAGATTGACCGCGGTCACGACATGGTCCCAGCCGCCGACGGGCAACGGGTAGAGATGGGTGGAAACCTCGTGCCAGCCGGAGCTGTAGCCCGACAGCGAGCCCGTGACGGCGCAGTCGATCACCTTGCGCTCCAGCGCGCCCGGCACCTCGTTGAACGCCATGGTGATGCCCTCCGCGCCGATGGCCTCCAGGAACTCCGCGGTCGTGCGGCCGCTGGCGCGGATCTTCTTGCCCTTGAGATCCTCAAGCCCCGAGATCTCGGTATTGCAGAAGACGACCTGCGCGGGATAGGGCACGACGGAGACGAGCTTGGCGTTGAAGCGCTCCTTCAACGCATCGTCGAGCACCGGCTTGTAGGCCTTCGCCACGTCCCAGGCCTTCTGCACGTCGGGCGCGATCATGGGCATGTCGAGCCCCTCCAGTTCCGGGGCGTCCTGCACCGTGTAGTCGGCGACCGTCGCCCCGATATCGAACACGCCCTTCTGGAGCAGGCGATAGACCTCGGCGCCGGCAAGCCCCATCTGGTCGAAAGTCGACACCTGGACCGTGATCGCGCCGCCGGAGTCATCGGGCAGCGTCTCGCCCCAGAACGGCTTTTCGAAATTCTTGAACAGGCTGAGGCTGCTCCAGCTCCCCACATAGGTGAGGTCGGTATCCTGAAGCTCCGCCGCACTCGCCGATGCTGTGGCCACAACGGCGACACCAACTGCCGCGACGGTGTATTTTAGAAATGATTTCATGGACATATCGGAACTCCCTCCATCCGCGTGTCAATCGGATTTTCTTCTAAAGTAACGCGATATCCTCATTGCGGATATCGGTGACCAGCATGTGCCCCGGATCGTGCACGATCGCGAAGGCGAGCCCGGCCCGCTCCAATGCGGCCTGCGGCGTCACCCCGCACGCCCAGAAGACCGGAACCTCGTCGTCCTCGACGGGCACCGCATCGCCGAAATCCGGTCGGGCCAGATCGGCGATGCCGATGGCCTGCGGCGCGCCGAGATGCACCGGCGCGCCATGCGCCATCGGATAGCGCGTCGAGATCTGCACCGCGCGCACCGCATCGCCGCCCCGAAACGGCCGCATGGACACGACCAGCGGACCTCCGAAGGGCCCCGACGGCACCGTCTTGATGGAGGTCCGGTACATGGCGACGTTACGGTCGAGGGCGGAATGCTTCAGCCTCAGCCCGTAATCGACGAGAGCATGCTCGAAGGAAAACGAGCAGCCGAGCGCGAAGGTCACGAGGTCGTCGCGCCAGATGGCGGAGACATCCTCGACCGTCTCGCCGAACGCGCCGTCGCGAAAGACGCGGTAACGCGGCACATCGGTGCGGATGTCGATCCCCTCGCCGACCGCCGGCAATGCCGGGTCGCCCGGCTCTCCGACGCCGAGCAGCGGGCACGGTTTCGGATTGAGCTGGCAGAAGCGCAGGAAATCCAGGGCGAAGCGCTCCGGCACGATCACAAGATTGGCCTGCACGAAGCCCGCCGCCATGCCCGTGGTCGGCCCGGCAAACCCGCCTGAGCGGATATGTGCGCGCGCCTCTCGCCCGGTCAGGCCGCGCAGATTGTCCCCACTCCCGTTCACCGATGTCGCTCCACCATGCCAAACGCAATCGCGACATCATTCCATCCGGGCGGGACAACCGTCCAATCTATAGTTTGGATCGAATCCGATAGACGAAATCTATCACTCCGCCTGCCACTGCCCGGCGATCTCCTGGGCCAGTCGCGTGACGGCGAGGGCCAGCGGCGCGCTTTCCTTCAACTGATAGGACACGGTGAAGGAGAGCGGCGCGAGCGCGGCATCGGTATCGACCACATGGAGCTCCCCGCGCCTCAGCTCCTCGCGCACGATCTCCAGCGGAATGGCGCCGATGCCGAGCCCGACCTTCGCCATCTGCACGATGGTGGAAAGCGACGAGCAGCCATGGATGCAGGTGCGCCCGCCTCCCGCATGGGCGAACATGCTCTCGATGGCGATATGGGGCTTGGTCAGGCGCGGATAGGTGATGATCGGGTAACGCGCGAGATCGGCGACCGAGAGCCGTCCGCGCGGAAGCGCGAGCGCCGGGCTCGCCACCCAGCTCAGCGGATAGGTGCACAACTCCGCATTCTCGATCTCCGGCTGGCTCACCGGCCCCATGAGGAAGGCGATATCGATATCGTGCGCCACGAGCTTGTCGCGCAGATTGATGGTCGTATCCACGTCGAGCTCGAGCGACACGGCCGGATAGGCATGGTGAAGGCGCTCCAGGAGCACCGGAAGCCATGTGTGGACGATGGTCTCCGCGACGCCGAGCCGGATGGTGCCGTGCACGATCTCCGGATTGCCGACCGCTTCCAGCATCTCGCCCCGCAAGGCGAGCAGCCGCTCCGCATAGTCGAGCAGCTCGCGCCCCTTCGGCGTCAGCGCGATGCGCCGCCCGCCACGCTCAAAGAGCTGGACGCCGAACTCCTCCTCCAGATTCGAGATCCGCGCGGAGACGGAGGGTTGCGTGGTGTTGAGATGTCGCGCGGCGGCCCTGAAGCTGCCGAGCCGCGCAATCCACAGGAAGGTCTCCAGGCCGCGGAATTCCATGGTTGTCCGTTTTCCCGGCGAGGCTCCGCCTACTGGAATATCCGGTGGCGAACCCTGTCGCCCGGCTCAAG